>NZ_JBGCAQ010000027.1:0-132419 GCF_041261405.1 Streptacidiphilus sp. EB103A
ACCCCCCCGGGCCGGGCAACCGGGCCCCCCGCCCCCCCCCCCCCCGGGGGGGGGGGGCCCCCCCCCCCCCGGGGGGGCCCCCCCCCCCCCCGGGCGCGCCCCGCGCCCCTGGTGCTGCGTACTGCGTACTGCGGGTTGTGCGTTGGTGCGTTGTGCGTCGGTGCAGGGTGCGCCGGTCGTGCCTACTGGCTGATGCTGATGCCCTGGGTGGCCTGCGACTGGGCGACGGAGTCGATCGAGCCCCAGTTGCCGGCGACGGAGGAGTTGCTCGCGGTGACGTGGGCGACGTGCTTGGTCACGTTGACCTTCTTGGTGAAGCTGAACTTCACCGTGCTCAGCGCCTCGCGGCCGGGGAGCAGCTCGGCGGACTCGGCGTCGAGCTCGTGCATGTTCATGCTCATGGCAGTGCCTTTCGTGGTGTACTGACGGTGTGGGTGGTGCTGACGGTGTGTGAGTAACCGCGGTACTGCTACTGGCTGATGCTGATGCCCTGCTCGGCGCTGGACTGGGCGACGGAGCCCAGCGACAGCCAGTTGCCGGCCGACGAGGAGTTGCTGGCCGCGACGTTGGCGACGTGCTTGGTCACGTTGGTCACCGAGAACTTGGTGAACTTGAAGGTGCTCAGGGCCTCACGGCCGGGGAGCAGCTCGGCCGACTCGTTGTCCATCTCGTGCATCTCAAGCATGGTCAATTCCCCCTAAGGAATGGACAGTTGCGGTCGGACGGGGAGGGATCCCCCCCACTCCCGTCCAACTCGGTCGGACGTCTTGTCCAACGAGATTGGACAGTAGTAGGCATGGAGGGGGCCGCGCAAGCGGTTCCGCCGCGACTTTCTGCAACGGACTGGTAACAGAGAGAAGTTGCCAGGTGGGAGCGGGTGAACCGGTGACGTGGCCGGTGATCGCCGTAGAATCGGACCGTCACAGGCCGCCGAAGGGGCAGCCGACAGGAGGCGTCAGCCAGGTGTCCAACGCCCTGCAGCAGTTGATGAGGAGCCGCCTGGACCAGCAGGGCTGGTCCTACGGTGAGGCGGCCCGCAGGGGTGGCATCCCACGATCCACCGTGCACCATCTCGCCACCACCGAACGGCTGGTGAGGATGCCGCAGCCGGCCACCCTGGAGGGGCTGGCCCGGGCGCTGGACCTGCCGTTGGACGCGATCCGCCGGGCCGCCGCCGAGGCATGCGGGATCCACCTCTACGCGGGCGAGCCGGCCGGCGCCGCGGTCAGCCCCGACCCGGAGGTGGACGTGCTGATCGCCAGTCTGCAGAAGCTCTCGGTCGACGACCGCCGCCATGTGGCCGCGCTCGTCGAGTCGCTGCTCGATCGCGGTGATCACCAGCAGGCAGACAACTAACACGCTTCCTTTGCCAGTTGCGGTTCCCTGAATGCCCGGACATGACCGGATCGGGCGAATATCGGCAGTGACCCCCGCTCACCCCCGCATATGCGACTAGCGTCGTCATCCGAGAGGGGCGGGTGAGCCGCACGCTGCCCCCGGGACCAGGGGGAATTCATGCTGGTCGTTCAGGGAGGCCCCACCACCGCCGTCGTCCGGGGCAGCAGCGGCGAGTCCGTCGTCCTGCTCTCCGGCGAGCTTCCGGCGGTGCTCACCGACAGCAACCTCGACGAGGTGCTCGACCTCGCCGCGGCCGTCCTCGACGGCGCGGAGATGCTGCTGTTCCGCCGCTGTCTGGCCGCGCTGCGCCGGGGCGAGCTCACCGGCACCCGCCGGATCGAGATCGACGGCGCCGTGCTCACCGTCTACGGCTCCTGAGCCTGGGTCTGAGTCTGAGGAACACGCCGGAACACGCCGGAACACGCCGAAGGGGGACCCTCTTACTTCGCTCTCACACGTGGCGGCGAGAATCGTCCCGTGACATCGACAGTACTTCTGGCCGAGGACGACAGGGCCATCCGCGATTCCGTCGTGCGCCTGCTGACCCTGGAGGGCTACCAGGTGACCGCGGTCGCCGACGGCATCCAGGCGTTGGCCGCGATCCACCGGGAACACCCGGATGTCATCGTGCTGGACGTGATGATGCCCGGCATCGACGGCCTCGCCGTATGCGGGGTGCTGCGGGCCGAGAACGACCGCACGCCGATCCTGATGCTCACCGCGCGGGTCGAGACCTCCGACCGGGTCGCCGGGCTGGACGCGGGCGCCGACGACTACATGGTCAAGCCCTTCGAGGCGGACGAGCTGCTGGCCCGGCTGCGCGCGCTGCTGCGCCGAGCCACACCGGTCCCGGTCCCGGCCGACCCCCCGTCCAGCCAGAACGTCTTCGCCACCGAGGACGTCATCGAGGTCGCCGACCTGCGGATCGACCCGACCGCCCGCCGGGTCTGGCGGCAGCGCACCGAGATCGCGCTGTCCCGTACCGAGTACGACCTGCTGGAACTGCTCGCCCGGAACGCCGGGATCGTGCTGGACCACAGCACCGTGTACGACCGGATCTGGGGCTACGACTTCGGCCCCGGCTCCAAGAATCTCGCCGTCTACATCGGCTATCTGCGCCGCAAGCTCGAACTTCCGGACGCCCCGGCGCTGATCCACACCGTCCGGGGCGTCGGCTACACCCTGCGCGAGCCGTGAAGGAGCGCGGCGCGGCCCGCTCCGCCCTCGGCAGGGCGGCCCGGCTGGCGCGACGTCCGCTTCCGGCGGGCCTGAGAGTCCGCTTCGCCCTCGCCTTCGCCGGGGTCGCCGCCATGGTCGCGGTGCTCGTCGGCGTGCTCGGCTACGACTCCGCGGCGACGCTGATCCGGCACGACCGCGCCAGCGACTTCAGCCAGTCACTGGACACCCTGGTCACCGCCGTCCAGCAGTCGCCGCTCTACACGACCGACTTCCTGCCCTCCAACAGCGGCCACGACCGGCTGGAGGACCAGCTGACCCAGTCCGGCGACATCGGCATCCAGGTGATCGACGGCAAGGGCAAGGTGATCGAGAAGGGCGCCCCGGACCCGCTCCCGGTGGAAGCCGCCGACATCAAGCTGGCCAAGGGCAGCGTGGCCGGCAAGAACCGCAGCGCCGCGCAGAACATCGGCGGCGACCGCTACACGGTGGTCACCGTCTCGCTGGGCGGCGGCCGGGGAGCGGTCCAGCTCTCGCAGCTGCTCAGCTCCACCGACGACCTGTTGGACCTGCTGCTGGAGCGGGTCGCCCTGGTCGCCACCGCGGTGGTCATCGCGGCCGGCGCGGCCGGCTGGTGGCTCGCCGGGCGGATCACCCGCCGGCTGGTCCGGCTCACCGGCGCGGCCGAGCACGTCGCCTCCACCGGGCAGCTCGACGTGGACGTGCCGCGCCGGGGCAGCGACGAGATCGGCCGGCTCGGCCGGGCCTTCGACGACATGCTGGGACGGCTCGCCCGGTCCAAGGACGACCAGCGCCGGCTGGTCCAGGACGCCGGGCACGAGCTGCGCACCCCGCTGACCTCGCTGCGCACCAACATCGCCGCGCTGCCCCGGCTGGACCGGCTGCCGCCGGAGTCGCGCGAGGCGCTGCTGGACGACCTGGCGACGGAGACCCGCGAGCTCAGCGTGCTGGTGAACGAACTGGTGGAGCTGGCGGCCGACCGCAGGGAGGCCGAGGAGCCGACCGAGGTCGAGCTGGACGTGCTCGCCGACCGGGTGGCCGACCTGGCCCGGCGCCGTACCGGCCGCGAGATCGTGGTCGACTCGGCGCCTGCCCCGGGCACCGGACGCCCCGGCGCACTGCAGCGGGCGATGACCAACCTGGTCGAGAACGCCGCCAAGTTCACCCCGGATCAGTCCGAGATCACGCTCCGGGTCCGTCCCGGTCAGATCTCGGTGCTGGACGGGGGCCCAGGCATCGACGAGACCGACCTCGACCGGATCTTCGACCGCTTCTACCGGGCCACCAAGGCCCGCAGCCTGCCGGGCTCCGGGCTCGGCCTGTCGATCGTCCGGGAGGTCGCCGAGAGCCACGGCGGCAAGGTCTTCGCCCGCAACCGCTCCGAGGCGGAGGGCGGCGGGGCGGAGATCGGCTTCACCCTGCCGATGTGAAATAAGCGAAGTAGCGACACGCCGACCGACAAATCGGACAAATAGGTCGACCGCGGTTAGGTTCCCTGGTAGTTCCAGGGAGGATGTCGATGGCCGCCGCGACTGCCCCCGCGATGCCGGCGCCCCCGCGGGTGCCCACCCGCCGCGCCACCGAGCTGTGGCTCACCGTCTTCGCCGTGCTCATCGCCGTCTTCGGCTATGCGGACGTGGGCTCCGCCATCGACGGCAGGGTCCCGTCCGACACCGTGAGGTACGGGGTCGGCCTGGGCGTGCTGGCGCTGCTGGCCCACCTCGCGGTCCGGCTGCGGGCGAAGTACGCCGATCCGCTGCTGCTGCCCTGCGCGGTACTGCTGAACGGCCTCGGGCTGGTGGTGATCTACCGGCTGGACCGTGCCACCGCGACCTCCTCGGCGACCGCGCAGCTGATGTGGACCGCCATCGGGGTGATGCTGTTCATCGTCGTGGTGCTGTTCCTGCGGGACTACCGGGTGCTGCAGCGCTACGCCTATGTGCTGGCCTTCGGCGCCATCGTGCTCATGATCGTCCCGATCTTCCTCCCGGCCGTCTACGGCGCCAAGATCTGGATCAAGGTCGGACCGCTCTCCTTCCAGCCGGGCGAGATCGCCAAGATCGCCCTGGCGATCTTCTTCGCGGCCTATCTCGCCGTCAGCCGGGACGTCCTGGCGCTGACCGGCCGGAAGATCTGGAAGCTGGAGCTGCCACGCGGCCGTGATCTCGGCCCGATCGTGGTGATCTGGCTGCTCAGCACCGCGGTCCTGTTCCTGGAGCAGGACCTGGGCACCTGCCTGATCTTCTTCGGGCTGTTCGTGGTGATGCTCTACGTCGCCACCGGACGCATCGGTTGGATCGCCGTCGGCCTGGTCATGGTCGGCGTCGCGGTCGTGCCGGTGGCGCTGTGGGAGTCTCATGTGCACAGCCGCTTCGTCGACTGGCTGCACCCCATGGCCAGCATCGACGCAGGTCAGGGTGCCAATCAGCTGGCCCAGTCGCTGTTCGCCCTCGCGGCCGGCGGCCTGCTGGGAACCGGACTCGGCCAGGGCCACTCCTATCTGATCGGCTTCGCGGTGAAGTCCGACTGGATCCTCTCGACCTTCGGCGAGGAACTCGGCCTGGTCGGCCTGGCCGCGCTGCTGCTGGTGTACGCGGTGGTGGTGGTCCGCGGCTACCGGACCGGACGGGTGCTGCGGGACCCCTTCGGCCGACTGCTGTCGATCGGCCTGGCCACACTGCTCGCGCTGCAGGTGTTCGTGGTCGCGGGCGGGGTCACCGACCTCATCCCGCTGACCGGTATGACCATGCCCTTCCTGGCGCAGGGCGGCTCCTCGTTGCTGACCAACTGGGTGCTGGTGGCGCTGCTGCTGAAGATGAGCGATGCCGCCCGCCGTCCCGGCCCGCCGCCGGAACCGGGCGTCCTGGCGGTTCCGCCCGCGCCACGACCGGCCGGCCCGGAGCAGCAGGCCCGGCAGGCGCCGCCGGACAGCGGCGACGACGGCAAGGGCGACAGCGGCAAGGGCGACAGCGGCGACGACGACACCCAGGCGGTGCCCAAGCCATGAGCCCCTTCGGCCGGAAGAACCGGACCTCCGACCAGCGGCAGGCTGCCCCCGCGTCCCAGGCCGGCGCGGTGCGCCTCTCGCTGAGCCGCACCGCCCGCCGGGCCGGTATGTTCTGCCTGCTGCTGATTCTGGTGCTGCTGGTGAATCTCACCCGGGTCCAGGTCGTCCAGGCGGGCAAGTACAACGACCACGCGGGAAACCAGCGCTCCACCATCGCCCGCTACGCCCAGCCCCGCGGCGACATCATCGTGGCGGGCAAACCGGTCACCGGGTCGAAGCAGACCGGCGACAGCCTCTACCAGTACCGGCGGAGCTACACCGACGGCCCGCTCTACGCCCCGGTCACCGGCTTCTCCTCGCAGACCTACGGGAACACCCTGCTGGAGGGGGTCGAGGACGACATCCTCTCCGGCTCGGCGAGCTCGCTCTCCACCCGCTCACTACTGGACGCGATCAGCCGCACCCCGGTCCCCGGCGGCGACGTCTACACCACCATCAACGCCAAGGCTCAGCAGGCCGCGCTGTCCGGGCTCGGCAGCAAGCGCGGCGCGGTCGCCGCCATCGAGCCTGCGACCGGGCGGATCCTCGCTCTGGCCAGCACGCCCTCCTACGACCCCAACGGCATCACCGGCACCGGCACCGCGGTCACCCAGAACTGGAGCAAGCTCAACAGCGCCAGCACCCAGCCGATGCTGAACCGGGCGCTGCGGCAGACCTACCCGCCGGGTTCGACGTTCAAGGTGGTCACCATGTCCGCCGGTCTGATGAACAACATCTACAGCGGTGTGGACGTCGCGACGGACTCGCCCAACCCCTATACGGCCAAGGACACCACCACGGCCATCACCAACGAGAGCGCCGGTGACGCCTGCCTCAACGCGACCCTGACCTATGCGCTCCAGGTGTCCTGCAACACGGTCTTCGCCAAGCTGGGCGTGGACGTGGGCGAGACCAACATGGTCAGGATGGCCCAGGCCTACGGCTTCAACCAGAGCACCCAGACCATTCCGGTGGGTGTGGTGCGCAGCAACTTCGACACCGGTCTGACCGGGCAGGCATACCTGGCCCTGTCCTCGATCGGCCAGTACGACACGGCGGCCACTCCGCTGCAGATGGCCGAGGTGGTGGCGGCCGTCGCCGACAACGGCACGCTGATGAAGCCGATGCTGGTCGACAAGCTCACCCGGCACGACGGTACGACCGTGCAGACCTTCAGCCCGACGGTCTTCGGTCGGCCGATCAGTTCGACGGTGGCGGGCGAGATCCAGCAGGCCATGGTCAATGTGGTGACCAACGGCACCGGCGGCAACGCGGCGATCCCGGGCGCGGTGGTCGGCGGCAAGACCGGCACGGCGCAGAACGGCGTCAACAACAGCGGGGTCCCCTACGCCTGGTTCATCTCCTACGCCAAGCCGAACGCCTCGGCGGCCTCCCCGGTCGCGGTGGCCGTGGTGATCGAGGACAGCAACGCCAACCGCTCCGACGTCAGCGGCGGCGGCCTGGCGGCGCCGGTCGCCAAGGCCGTCATGCAGGCGGTCCTCAACGGCTGAAGCCGGACCAGCTTAGAGTGATGCCCATGCCGATGATCGCAGTGGTGGGCAGCATCAACCTCGACCTGGTGGTTCCGGTGCCGCACCACCCCGTACCGGGGGAGACCGTGCTGGGCGGGGACCTCGCCGAGCACCCCGGTGGCAAGGGAGCGAACCAGGCCGTCGCGGCGGCGCGGCTGGGGGCGCAGGTCGCCATGGTGGGCCGGGTCGGCGACGACAAGGCGGGCTCCGCGATGCGGGCCGCGCTGCAGCGGGAGGGCGTGGACGTCCGCTGGGTGCTGGCTGAGCAGGGGATCAGCACCGGTCGGGCGCTGATCGCGGTGGACCGGGCCACGGGTGAGAATTCGATTATCGTGAGCCCGGGCGCGAACAGTGCTCTCGCACCGGAGCACTGCGCCGCCTCGGGAACGGTGCTCCGCGACGCCGACGTCACCCTGCTGCAGCAGGAGATCCCGGCCGCGACGGTCGAGGCGGCGGCCCGACTGGCGGGCGGCACCGTCCTGCTGAACCCGGCTCCGGCCCGGAACACCGCAGCCGGACGGCAGTCGCTGCTGGACCTGCTGGACATGGTCGACATCCTGGTCCCCAACCGCGCCGAACTGGCCGCCCTGACCGGCCGCGACCTGCCCGACCTGCACGCCGTCGCGGACGCCGCCCGCACCCTGCGCGGCCCGTCCGCCGTGGTGGTCACCCTGGGCGCGGACGGAGCACTGCTCTGCGAAGAGGGCGCCGTCCTCCTGGTCCCCGCGCTCGCGGTCACCCCGGTGGACACCACCGCAGCCGGCGACGCCTACTGCGGCGCCCTGGCCTGCGCCATCGCCGAGCGCATCCCCCTGCACGAAGCAGTACGCCACGCCAACGCCGCAGCCGCCCTGGCCACCACCCGCCCCGGCGCCCAACCCTCCCTACCAACCCGCGCCGAGGTGGAAAAGATGCTCGGCCACGAGTTCTAACCCCTGAAGGCCCGTCAGGGCCTGGACAGGGGCGCGGGGAACTGCGCTGCCAACCAGTCCCGAACCCGCACCCGACACCCCAGCGTTCGTTGCACCCCCTCACACGCTGCAACGCCGCATATGCTCATCCCACCATGCCTGCCGTCCCGCCCCGCCTGCTCTACCCCGCAATCCACCTGGCCCAACTGGTCCGCCAGGCCGCCTGGGCCGCACCGGACCAGCGTGTCCTCCTGCTGCCCTCGCTGGAGAGCCCCCGCCTCCGCTACGCGCTCGCCGCGATCCTCGGCGGAGCCGTCCTCGTCCTCACCGTCACCGCCGACACCCAGCTCAACCAGCTGGTCCCCGGCAGCCTCGCCTGGGCCCTGGCCGGACTCCAGGTGCTGCCGCTGCTGCTCGCGGCCATCCGCCCCCTCGCGGCCTGGCGGATCTCCGCGATCGGGCTCACCCTCACCACCTTCGCCGAGGTCGGCCACGCCCCGACCCCCTTCTGGCCCTGGCCGGTCAGCGGCTGCATCGCCTACGTCCTGCTGCTCTTCGTCACCGCCCAGGTCTACGGCCGGGACGTCGCCGTCGGCGTCGACCTCCTCACCGCGCTCGCGGTCCTCGCCCCGGCCGTCCCGCTGGTGGCGCTGCCCCCGGTGGTCTTCGCGGTGGCGGCCGTGGTCGTCAGCCTGGTGCTGGTCCTCGGCGAGTCCATCCACTCCCGGCAGGAGGCCGAACGCCATCTGGTCGCCGCCGAGGAGCAGCGCCGCGCCGGTCTGGCCCGTCAGGCCGTCCTGGAGGAGCGCTCCCGGATCGCCCGTGAGCTGCACGATGTGGTGGCCCATCACATGTCGATGATCGCCATCCAGGCCGAGGCCGCCCCCTACAAGGAGCCCGGCCTGCCCGAGCAGACCCTGCGCACCTTCACCGCCATCCGCGCGGCCTCCACCACCGCGCTCACCGAGATGCGCCGGGTCATCGGCCTGCTCCGCGAGGAGGACGAGAACGCCGAACGCGCCCCCCAGCCGGGCATCGACCGCATCCCCGAGATGGTCAGGGCGGCCCGCCAGGCCGGCATGCAGGTCGACCTCACCCTGGCCGGCGGCCCCGACCGCCCTCCCGCCGTGGTCGACGTCTCGGTGTACCGGATCGTCCAGGAGGCGCTGAGCAACGCGGGCCGGCACGCGCCGGGCGCCCGCGTCGAGGTCGAGGTGGTCCGCACCCGGGACGCCGTCCAGGTGCACATCGCCGACGACGGCCGTACCAACGGCGGCCCGGCCCCGGGCGGCAACGGCGGCCACGGCCTCACCGGCATGCGGGAACGCGCGGCGATGCTCGGCGGCACGCTGCGCGCCGTCCCGCGCGAGCACGGCGGCTTCGAGGTGACGGCGGAACTACCCCTGGACGGGGTGCCGACGCAGCGCGGAGGAGAATCATCCGGGGACGAAGAGGACGGCTGACGGGGGAGCGGGCCATGACGGAAGCAGCGGTCAAAGTGATCAGAGTGCTCCTGGTCGATGAGGAGGCACGCCTTAGACACCTAGGCTCTGAGCTGCGGTTTCCCGGCTAGGAAACCCTGCCGCCCCAGGTGAGGCAAAGGGGTAACGCCTACCGGGAGCACGTGAAGACCTCATGGCCGATCAGTACGCCTGCACCATCTGCGGCGAGACGGAGCCGAACCAAGCCGACCTGTATACCCGCAAGTCGAAGAGTCTTAAAGAAGGTGACCACCGCCGGGAGCAGAGCACCGACGCCCAGCGGGAGCAGGGTCACCGCTGGGGACATCGCCACGGGTACGCCGTCCGCAAGGTCTGGAAAGACATCGCCAGCGGGTACAAGGATGTCAAGCGCAACGACTTCGACCGGGCCCTGAGCGCGCTCGTGGCCGACGAGGTGCCCGCGCTGTGGGCGTACGCCATCGACCGGTTCAGCCGTAAGGGCGCTGAGGACCTGCTCAAGGTCATAGGCAAGGCGCGCGTCATCTTCGAGATGGACGGGCTGGACTCCAACGAGCCCCGTGACCGCCGCTGGATCATCAACCGGGCGGAGGAGGCTCGCGAGTACAGCGAGAACCTGTCCAAGCGCATCCGGGACACCAAGGAGCAGCAGCGCGACGCCGGTATGTGGGTAGCTGGCCGCGCACCTTGGGGATATGTGGTCTCTGGTGACCGGAGGATCACGCCGGATGAGACTCCCTACCTGTGCGTCGTGGCGACGCGAACGGAGTGGACTCGTGCCGGGCTGGTCCGGGAGATTTTTCGGAGGATTGCCGAAGAAGGGGCCTCGACGCGCGCGGTCTGCCGTTGGTTGGACAGCGCTGGGGTTCCCTCTCCTGGTGGTTCGACGTGGGGTCACGCCTACGTGCACAGAATGGTGCACAACCCGGCTTACGCGGGGTACCAGGTGATTCAGCTTCGCTCCGGTGTGTCCGAGGTGTACCGCAACCGCAGGGGTGCTCCGGTCATGCTCAAGGGCACGGCGCTCGTCTCCGCCAAGGCGCAGCGCCAGGTGAACACTTCTCTCAGCAGTCAGGACAAGGTTCCTGCTGATTCGAAGCGTGACACCCGTGCGAAGCACCTCCTCACGGGACTGCTCTCCTGCTCTGAGTGCGGGCGCTCCATGCCCATGGGCGGGCGTGGCTACAAGTGCCAGGGATTGCTTGGGGGCCGCGCATGTGGGGCGGCAGCTTCAGCGGCTGCGGCAGCGCTGGAGGAGTTCGTGTTCAGGAGTTGGCTCGCCAGGCTGACCAGCGCCGAGGAGGACGACCCGATCATGTTGGCTGTATCGCAGCGCTGGACAGCCTCGGTGCGGCCAGAGGAGACGGAGGGTGAGCAGGCCGCACGGGCGATACTCAGGGCCGCTGAGGCGAGCCTGAAGCGGCTGCTGGCCGACCGTCAGGCCGGTGTCTACGACGGTCCCGCCGCCCGATACTTCGGGCCACTGCTCAGGGAGGCCAATGAGGCCATCGAAGCAGCGAAGGAGGAGGTCAACCGCTTCACGAGCGGCGGAACGCTGAGCGTGCCATTCCTCTCTGGAGATGAGGAGGTGCTGCTGTCGGCATGGCAGGCGGCAAACCTCTCCATGAAGCGCGACCTTCTACGCCTGGCCATCGAACGAATCACCGTTTGCAAGGCGCAGCGGCAGGGCATCCGCTTCGACGGCCGGGAACGCACCGCCATCGAATGGGCAGAGCCCGTGTACGAGACAGCCGCGTAGCTCGATCCAACCCTCACAGCCCCGTTCGACCCAAGCGGTCGGGCGGGGCTTCCTCATGCCCGACCAAGGCGGGTCATTGTGGGCAGGGCGACCGACGAGTGAGGCTGTTCGTTGCCTCTCCGTTACCAAGCTGGGGTGGGTGGCGGAGCAGGGAGGGGGGCCGGTGAGGGGCTTCACCACTGGCAGGCTTCAACCTCACTCCACCTGACCTGCGGCAATGGCGAAATGGTGAATTGGTGGTTTCCCCAGATCCATATAACACATATAGGGCTAAACCCAGCTCGCCACCATTTCGCCATTTCGCCATTGCCCCGAGTGCGCTCTTTGCGCTGCCCCGAGTCGGGACGGCGCACGAGTCGCACGGGGCCCATAAGCGCCCTCCACGGTGCCCTGCAGGGCCCTGAGTGCAACCCTGGCACAGGGGGCCAAGTGGGGTGCGAGGCGCTCAGGAGGCCACGCGGGGGCCTTCCGGGGCCCATGGGGAAGGTGGGCAACAAAATGCAGCGGGGCCCAATCAAGTGACGGGCCCTGTCTGGCACTGCCGCTGCTCCTACTCCTCCAGCGCCCTGTACAGCGTTGCCCTGCTGACTCCAAGCGCCTTGGCGATGGCCGTGACACTCTCGCCCTTCCTGCGTCGCTCCTTGGCTGCCGCAAGCTTGTCGTCGTCCATGACCTTGGGTCGTCCGCCGACCCGACCCTGAGCCCTGGCCGCAGCGAGTCCGGCGCGGGTCCGGTCCTTGATCAGCTCCCGCTCAAACTCCGCCATGGCACCGATCACGTGCAGCATGAGCCGCCCGTCCGCCGTACCCGTGTCTATCTTGGAGAGCGCACCATCAAGCACCTTGAAGCCGATCCCGCGCTTGCCAAGATCGTTGACCATCGTCACTAGGTCGGCCAGCGAGCGGGCGAACCGGTCGAGCTTGTACACCACGAGCGTGTCACTCGGCAGCAGGCGCTCAAGCGCCGCCGCAAGCTGCGGGCGCTCCATGCTTCCGCCGCTCGCCTTGTCTTCGTGGATCACTTTGCAGCCAGCGGCGTTGAGTGCATCCCGCTGAAGCTGTGCATCTTGGTCCTCGGTCGAGACTCGGGCGTAGCCGATAAGGTGGCCGCTGGTGCTGCTGGGCGTCGTCATGTCTCAAGCGTCTCAGAAACGTGTCTCAATTGAAAGTCTCAGAACGGCCTTTTTGAGACAGCCGTATGTCCGATTTCGCCTGATCGTGGAGCGCGTAGCAAGGGCGTCCCACAAACCATCGTTTGATGGACGACTGAATGCCAGTCACGCATGGTGAGCAGCGCCGGGGGTGGGTCAATCTCTAGGCGTAGGCGGCAGGGAGACCCTGGCCCCATGCCCACGCACACCGCTGCGAAATTGAGACCGGGGGGTATCCTCCGGATCCGCTCCTGCTGCTGGCACTCGCGCTTCGCGCTGCTGGCTGGATGTCGGCAGGCACCCTTGACGGCCCAACCCGCTGGGCTGACGCTCGTAGAAGGTTCTGCAAGGGACACGACAGCGGAGGATGCCATGTCACTAGTCTTCATCTCGAAGGACCCCGGCACGGACGGCGCGAACTGCCCCACGGTCTGGGTCGACCCGGAATCGCAAGAGATCGTTGTCCAGGGCTGGAAGGCCGACGCCGCCATGACGGCGGAGTGCCTTACGGTCGGCTCCATCCCGGATACCGAGGCAGTTGTCCGCCTTCCCGCCCGGCTGGTGGCGGCCCTACGAGAGGCATGCGATGTTGCGGAGCGCTCCGCCGTTCGTTGAGCTGTTGGCGAGCTGCCAGCGGTCGGCTGTCCACCTGGAGATGCGCGACTCCTACGACGACCCGGACGAGGCTCCGCGCGTGGCTGCTTGGAAGTCGGGCTTCCGCGCCGACCCGGCCGACCGCACAACGTGGTGGCGTCCCTGGCTGGACATGGTGACGGAGACTGTCGGACGTGGTGTCGTCATGCGCCGGGCGCGCGTCGTCTCCGAGCCGGTCAGCGCGTACACCCGGTACCTCTACGACGGTACGTTCGCCAACGTCGCCGCCGGGGAGGAAATCCGCTGGCTGCCACGTCGGCAGGCGTCGGACCTCGTCCTCCCCGGTAACGACTACTGGGTGTTTGATGACCGGCTCGTCAGGTTCGGGTACTTCTCCGGAGAGGGCACCTACCTGGGCGACGACGTGACCGACGAGCCCGCCGTCGTGAAGCAGTGCGCAGCAGCGTTCGAAGCAGTATGGGATCGGGCAACACCGCACGACGCCTACCGGATCTGACCGCGCAACCCCCTGGACAGCCAGCACATGCCCTCTTCTCCATCGTCAAGCGTGGAAGCAGCGCGCAAGGCCGTTGCCGCGCGTCTGCGTGAGATTCGCCGAGACGCCGGGATCACCGGGCATGAGCTGGCTGTCCGCGCCGGTTGGCATGCCTCCAAGTCGTCCCGTCTGGAGAACGGCGTCACGCCGCCCGGTGACGATGACATCCGGACGTGGTGTCGCGTCTGCGGGGCTGACGACCAAGCGGCAGACCTCATAGCGGCGTCACGCTCGGCTGATTCCATGTACGTCGAGTGGAAGCGCGTCCAGCGGACGGGCCTTCGTCGGCTACAGGAGTCGTACATCCCGCTGTTCGAGCGCACGAGGGTCTTCCGGGTCTACTGCTCCAATGTGATCCCTGGACTTCTCCAAACACCCACCTATGCAATGGAGTTGCTCTCAGACATCACTGCGTTCCGTGGCGCTCCGAACGACGTCGCCGACGCTGTTGCCGCGCGAATGGACCGCTCGCGCATCCTTCGGGAAGGGGATCACCGGTTCGCCGTGCTGGTCGAGGAAGCCGTACTTCGCTATCGCGTCGGCGACGCTTCAACGATGGCGGGCCAACTTGGGCACTTGCTGGCCGTCATGTCGCTGCCAGCCGTTTCGTTGGGCGTGATCCCGTTCACGACGTCGCGCCACATGTGGCCAGTGGAGACGTTCTCCATCTACGACGACGAGCAAGCGCAGGTGGAACTACTCACAGCTGCTGTCACGGTGACAGCACCGACGGAAATCGATCAATACGTGAGAGCGTTCGGCCGACTCGCCGACGTGGCTGTCTATGGTGCGGACGCGCGGGCGCTGATCACTGCAGCCATCGCTGCCCTCGGGTAGTTGCCGTGCAAGTTTGTAGAAGATCGTTGCGCTCGACTCTGGCCAGTTCCTAGCGTGTTTCAGCGTGCGGCAAAGCGCGCGCGGACACGAGGGAGCGGCAGCCATGACCACTAGCCAGCAGGATCTGAAGACCGACCCGTACCGGCTGGCCATCTGCGCCGCTGAGAGGCTGCGTGCCGCAATGGCAGGGCACGACATAGTGATCCCCTCACTGCGAGGCGATCACCCCGTCATGGGGGCACCCATGGTCACTCTCGGGGGTTGCCGCGCCGACGTGGCCGATGCTCTTGCGGCCGTGCTGGAGAAGATCCAGCCGGAGGGGTGTTCCTGATGGGGACCACGACGACCATGCGGTTCCGGAACTACGAGATCAAGCCCGACCCGTCAGGGCTGCCGCTGCTCGCTGCCGTCTGCGTCTCGGGCGACGACGTCGAGTGCGGAGCAGCGTCGGAGGAGCAGACAGACCCGGAGAAGGTGGGGCGCTGGATAGCCCAGCACCTCCAGGATTCGGGACACGACCGCTACCAGCGCCGTTACGCCGACTACGTGACCGCTGAGCTTGGCGAGTGGCTGTGATACCCGGAGGGCAGACCGAACGGCAGCAGGAGCTTTGGCAGCGTGCCGAGCGGCTACGCGTCGGGCTCGACTACATGCGAGAGACCAGACGTGCCTTGGCCCGGTTGCGTGTTGACGACCATTCCGACGCCGAGGCGACGTCCGGTTTACCCCCATTGACTGCCCCGGCTGCCCGCTGTCCCCGTGGTGGGTAGCCGGGGCTTCCCTCTGCGTAGTCTGAGCGCATGAGCGATCACGGGGACGCGCTGCCCGTAAGATGTATAAGAGTCCTCCTCGTCGACGACCAGGAGATGGTCAGGGACGGGCTCGGCGCGCTGCTCTCCTCGGCGCCCGACATCGAACTGGTGGGCGAGGCCGGTGACGGCCTGCGCGCCGTCCAGCTCGCCGCCGAACTCAGCCCGGACGTGGTGGTCATGGACATCCGGATGCCCGGCATGGACGGCCTCGCCGCCACCGCCCGCATCGTCGGCCCACCGGGCCCCGACGCACCCGCGACAGGCCCGCGCGTCCTCATCCTCACCACTTTCGACCTGGACGAGTACGTCTACGAGGCGCTCGCCCAGGGCGCCAGCGGTTTCCTGCTGAAGGACGCCCCGGCCCGCGACCTGATCAACGCGGTCCGGGTGATCGCCGCAGGCGAGGCCCTGCTCGCGCCCTCCGTCACCCGCCGTCTCATCGACGACGTCGCCCGGCGCCGCCGCTCCGGCAGCCTCCGTCCCGAGGCGATCTCCGCCCTCACCGTCCGGGAGCTCGACGTCCTGCGGCAGGTGGCCCGGGGGCTGTCCAACGGCGAGATCGCCGAGGAGCTGTTCCTCAGCGAACAGACCATCAAGACCCATGTCGGCCGCATCCTCGCCAAGCTGGAGCTGCGGGACCGCACCCAGGCCGTCGTCTTCGCGTACGAGAACGGCCTGGTGGGGATGGTCGGCGAAGGCTGACCACCCCCAGAGGACGACACGCCTTCCACTCTGGAGGTTGACGACACTCTGCCCCCGGGTCTCGTAGCGTCTTCACATGTGACGACGACTCACATGCCGCGTGCCCCACGAGGGCACGGGGATCTGCACGAGAAGCCATTCACGCAACCGCACCCCGGGTTGCCGCAGCAGGCCGACTCCCGCCTGCCCTGGACCCTCGGCTGGCTCGCCTGCGCCGTCTGGGCCGCCGTCTTCCCCCTCGCCTCCACGCTCGGCCCGCAGCGGGCCTGGGGAGCCATAGCCGCCATCGGCTACCTCCTCGCCGCCGGCGCCTCCGCCCGGCTCCCGCGACGCCGTGCCGTCACCGTGTCGACCGGGGTGGCCCTGCTGGGCGCCATAGTCGTCCCGCTGATCCTGATGTCGATCGAGAACTGGGCGCAGTCGGAGGTGCATGTCGTCCAGAACTCCGCCGTCCAACTGCTGCACACCGGCAGCCCGTACCTGCCGAACGCGCGCCGGACCATCGAGTGCAACCCGTACTTCCCGGCGATGACGCTGTTCGGGCTCCCCAGGGCGGTCCTCGGAAGCCACGGCTGGCTGCCCACGCTCCTGGGCGACGCCCGGCTCTGGTTCCTCGCCGCGTTCCTCGGCTGCCTGGCCGCCTGCCGCCGCCTGCTCCTACCGGGCACCGACGACCCGTCGGCCGACCCGGCCGCCCCCGGATCCGGCTTCGTCGCCCTCGCCGCCGTCACCGCCTCACCCCTGGTCGCCCTGGTCGCCGTGACCGGCGGCGTCGACCTCCCCCTCATCGGCTGCTGCTGCCTGGGCCTCGCCCTCGCCGGCCGCGGCCACGCGACCAGGGCCGGCCTGGTCCTCGCCCTGGCCTGCGCCCTGAAATGGACGGCCTGGCCCGCGCTCCCGGTGGCCGTACTGCTGCTGCACCAGCTGTACGGACGCCGGGCCGCTCTCCGCTGCGCGGCGATCGGCACCGCGGTGGCCGCCGCGCTGGTCGTCCCGTCCGTCCTGATCACCCCTCAGGCGGTGCTGGAGCAGGTCGTCCGCTTCCCGCTGGGCATGTCGCGGATCAAGACCCCGGCCGGCAGCCCGCTCCCGGGCCACCTCCTGGCCGGGCTGGGACCGATGGGCCGCGCGGCCTCCTTCACTCTGCTCGCCGTCGGCTGCCTCGCCGTTGCCGCGTGGCTGCTCCGCCGCCCCCCGCGCAGCACCGTACAGGCCGCCGACCGCCTCGCCCTCGGCGTCGCCCTGGCCTTCCTGCTGGCCCCCGCAGGGCGCTTCGGCTACCTCCAACTCCCGCTGCTCCTCGTCCTCTGGCCCCGCCTGGCCACAGGCACCCGCCCCCACCTCCCCCGCCCGGCCACCCCACTCCGCACCCTGCCCTCGACCCCGGCCCCGACCCCGAAGCGCCACCTCCACGAAGCCGCCACCTGGCTGACCACCACCGCCCTCCGCCGCAGCAGCAGCGCGGGGTAGCGACGCGGCCCCCAGCGCCCCACGCCTGCAACGGCACCGCCCGTGCCGCGACCTGACTCACCGTCTCCCGGGCTCCGCCCGGAAGGAAGGCGCTTCGCGCCGGCAACTGGGGCGGGGGGAGGGGTTGCTCTGGTGCGGAGTGTTTGGCGGTGGGCGGGGGTGGCGCTCCACGGTTGCAACGGCAGCGTGTGGTGGGGCGTGTTGGGCGCCGTTTCCCGGGCTCGCGCCCGGAAGGAAGCGGCTTCGCCGCGCAACTGGGGCCGGGGGTGGCCCGGGTCCGGCGCGGAGCGTGCGGCGGGGGCGCGGGGCGGGGTGAGTGTGTCCCCCATGTGGGTTAGCTGGGGGGGAGTTACAACCAGGCTGGGGGGCGTAGCAACCATATATGGGTGTAATTCACCCCAGCGTGGGTGTAACTTCCCCCAGCAGGGGCAATCCGGCATGGCGAAAGGTTTCTGCAGGCCCACCACCGGCGCGCACCCGGCAACGCACGCCCCACCAACCGCCCCGCTCCTCGTGGTTGCCGCGAGGCGGAGCCGAGCCACCCCAGCCCGGGACCGACCGGCGTGCCCCACGGAGGCGACGGACGGTCAGCGGGAGCGAACGCGCACGTCAGAGACGGCGTCGGGACGGGGGCTCGGTCGCGAGAGGGACCCCGCTGCGCCGACGGACGCTGCCCTGCCTCCCCGCTCACCCCACATCCGGAATACTTTCCTGGGAAGATGTTGTTAGCCCACACGCCAACTACGCCACTCCCCCCGACGACGAGGAGCCCCCATGGCCGTCCGCCGACTCAACCACGCAGTGCTCTACATCCGTGATGTCCGTCGCTCCGTCGAGTTCTACACGGAGGTCTTCGGCTTCGAGGTCGCGGTGGAGATCCCCGACCGGGCCGCCTTCCTCCGGGCGCCCGGCACGCTCAACGACCACGACCTCGGCCTTTTCGCCCTCGGCAGCGAGGCTGCGGGGCCGGTCCAGGGTCAGGTCGGGCTGTACCACCTGGCCTGGGAGGTCGGCACGCTCGGCGAGCTGGCCGAGATCGGCGCCAAGCTGCGGCAGCGCGGCTCGCTCGTCGGCGCCACCGACCACGGCGTGAGCAAGTCGTTCTACGCCAAGGACCCCGACGGGGTCGAGTTCGAGGTCATGTGGCGCGTCCCGCGCGAGGGGTGGCCGACGGACGGCGGCGGTCTGGAGCGCCTCGACCTCGACGCCGCCGTGGCCCGCTGGGGCGCCGACCTCGCCACCGGCGCGGCGGCCGGATCTGCGACCTGAGTCGCTATTCGGTCGCTCCGAGCAGCGCCGCCGCCACGTATCCGGCCGAGGAGACGCCGGTGGAGCCGCCCTGGACCAGTGCTCCCACGGCGATGTTGTCGTTGTAGGCGGTGAACCAGCCGTTGGTGGTGACGTTGGTCGTGCCCACCTCCGACGTGCCCGTCTTGGCGCCGACATTGGCGTACATGTGGACCCGCTCGAAAGCAGTGCCCTCGCCGTCGTGCGCTGCGGCGCGCATCAGCGTCTGCAGGTAGCTCGCCGTAGTGGAGGAGATCGACTGTGCCGCCGGGGTCTGCGCCTGACCAGGGATCAGGATCGGCTGCTTGAAGCCTCCGTTGCGGACCGTCGCCGCCATGGAGGCCAGCGTCAGCGGGTTCGCCAGCACATTGCCCTGTCCGATCAGGTCGGCGGCCGCCGTCGGCAGGTCCGGGGCCTTGGGCACGGTTGCGTCGGTCTCGTGGACCCCGCCGCCGATCGACCAGCTCCCGTTCAGGCCGAAGACGTTCGCCGCCTCGTCGGCCAGGGCTCCGGTGTCCGATGAGCCGTGGACCAGCTTGTCGAACCCCTGCTTGATGAAGGCGGTGTTGCAGGAGCGGGCGAAGGCCGTCCTGATGGTGTCGTTCGGGTAGGCCGAGCCGAAGTCGTTCTTGAACGAGCGGCTGGCCGCCGCCAGTGTCGAAGGGCAGGGGGCTGGCGAACTGGGGCTGAAGCCGGCCTTGTCGAACAGCGCTGCCGCCGTGATGATCTTCATCGTGGAACCCGGGGCCAGCGCCGCCTCCAGTGCGGTGTTCCCGGCCGATCCGGTGTTGGCGTAGGCGATCGCCAGAATGCGGCCGGTGCGCCAGTCCAGCGCCACCGTCGCCGTGGGCAGGTTGTTCAGCACGCTGTTGCGGACCGCGGTCTCCGCCTTGGCCTGGAGGCTCGCGTCGATCGTCGTCCTGATGGACGCGCCCTTGGCAGGGGTGAACACCTTCGCAGTGGAGACCGGGTTGTTGCTGGAGTCCACCACCTCGATCCCGCTGCCGCCGCTCCCCGCGCTGGTGCTGCCACTGCTGCCGCCGTGCTGGGCGATGGTCGAGATGATCGTCGCGAGCGAGGGGTACTTGGCGGCGGTGAGCACTGTCTTCCCGTCCGCGGCCAGCACCTGGACGGACGCGGCGTCGGCCGGGATGGTCCCTGCCGCCAGCGTGTCGCCGGACTTCAGCTTCGGGTAGAGCACGCTCGGTGCCCAGTTCACCGAGGTGAGCCCGCCTGCCGACTGGATCACGTCCACTGAGCCTGGGTAGCTCCAGGTGCCGCCCTTGACCTGGGCCGTGACCGTGAAGGTCACATGGGTCTCCAGGGTCGGATCGTTGGCGCCGTTGGCGCTCGCGGGCAGCGCCGAAGTCGGGGCGGCGACCGCCACATCGCCGAAGGAGATCGCGGACAGCTTCACCCCGGTCGCGTACGCCTGCAAGGCGTCCTGCGCGCTGCCCGGGTCGGTGGTCTGGCTGGCGGCGCCGGTGTAGTGGTCCGGGCCGCTCTTCCAACTGTCCAGGAAGGACTGCGCGCGCTTCACCGCCTCCGCGCTGCTCGGCGGCGTGGTGGCCAGCGCGGTGGAGGCCACCTTCGGGCTGCTGCTCGACGAGGCCATGTTCGCGACGGCGTGGACCACGTTGTAGGCCCCGTAGCCGCCCGCGCCGAGCAGTACCACGGCGCTGCCTATGACCGCCGACTTGGCGCCCCTGTTCATGCTGTTCCCCCGACTGGATGCAATTGCCATTTCCCCAGCGGATCGTACGTATGCGTCGCCAGTCGCCGAGGTGATTCCAGGGAGTAGAGAGGAAACTGTGATCAGATTTCCGGCCGAAGCGGACAAAGCGTGACCGCAAACTCGTTGGACAGCCTCTCCGGCCGCGCTTAGCGTCCCAGTCCATGACCACCGAGCCCGCCGCCGCCACCCCCACCACCCCCACCACCCCTAACAACCCCGCCATCCCCGCCACCCCCGACGCCCACCGCCTCGACGCGAACCGTGCGATGTGGGACGAGCGGGTGCCGATCCACACCGCCAGCAGCTTCTACGACATTCCCGGCTTCGTCGCCGGCGCCGATCCACTGCGATCCTTCGAGACCGCCGAGGTCGGTGATGTGACCGGGAAGTCGCTGCTGCACCTCCAGTGCCACTTCGGGCAGGACACCCTGGCCTGGGCCCGGCACGGCGCCACCGTCACCGGGCTGGACTTCTCCGTACCGGCCGTCCAGGCCGCCCGCGAACTGGCCGTGGCAGTCGGCGTGGTGGACGCCCGCTTCGTCGACGCGGACGTCTACGACGCCGTGAAGGCCCTGGACGGCGAGACCTTCGACATTGTCTACACCGGCCTCGGCGCCCTGAACTGGCTCCCGGACATCACCCGCTGGGCCGAGACCGTCGCGGCGCTGCTGGCCCCCGGCGGCTTCCTGTACCTCGCCGAGTTCCATCCGATCACGGACGTCCTCGACGAGGACGACGGACGCACCGTCGTCTCCGACTACTTCCGCCGCGAACCGATGTCCTGGGACGAGCCCGGCACCTACGCCGATCCCACGGTCGAGACCGAGAACAACCTCTCCTACGAGTGGTGGCACGGCCTGGGCGAGATCGTCAGTGCGCTCATCGGGGCCGGACTCCGATTGGAGTTCCTGCACGAACACGACTTCTCGCTGTTCCGGCGATTCCAGGTGTTCGAGCAGAGCACCGAGGGCATCACCGAGGTCTACCGCTTCCCGGCCGGGCATCCCCGGGTCCCGCTGATGTACTCGCTGCGGGCGGCCAAACAGGCCTGACTACCCGTCAGCGACCACGTCAGCGACACTGCCGGCGTCAGATCCAGGTCGTCCACCACATCCGGGCCTGCCAGTCGGAGTAGGTGATGATCTGCGCGTCGTACAGCGGCAGGAAGTACAGGAACGTGGCCATGATCCCGACCACCAGCACTCCCGCGCCGATGCCCCCGACCAGGCGGCGGTCCCTGGAGGCCGTCGCCTTCCCGAGCATCGCGCCGATCATCATCGCCAGTGCCAGGCACAGGTAGGGCTCGAAGTCGATGGAGTAGAAGAGGAAGATCGTCCGCTGCTGCCACTGGAACCAGGGCAGGTAGCCGGCGGCGATGCCGCAGCAGATCGCCGCTGCCCGCCAGTCCCTGACGAAGATCCACCGGTACAGCGCGTACACCAGCGCGAAGCAGGCCGCCCACCACAGCAGCGGGGTGCCGATCGCCAGCACCTCGCTGGAGCACTGCGCGCCGCCGCACTGGGCGGGCTTGATGCTGCCGCTCTCGTAGTAGAAGGACACCGGACGCCCGTTGACCAGCCAGCTCCACGGGTTGGACATGTAGGTGTGCGGGCTGGTCAGCGTGGTGTTGAAGTGCCAGATCTCCGAGTGGTAGTGCCACAGGCTGCGCAGCGGCGCGGGCACCCAGCTGAACGTCCCGCCCAGGTGGTCCGCCCAGTGCCGGTCGTAGCCGCCGTAGGTGTTGCCGACGTGGGCGTTGCTGAACAGCCAGCCGCTCCAGGACGCCAGGTAGGTGAAGAAGGCGACCACGACCATGGACACAAAGGCCGGGAAGGTGTCCCGGCGCAGCGTCGTCAGGTAGGGGTGGCGGGCGCCCGCGGTCTTGCGTGCGGCGGCGTCCCAGAGCACCGACAGCACCGCGAAGAAGGCCAGGAAGTCAGCGCCGTTCCACTTGGTGGCGCAGCACAGCCCCAGGCAGATCCCGGCCAGCAGCCGCAGCGGGCGCCAGCCGAGCCGCGCCTTGGTGGCCAGCTCATGGCTGGGCGGCGCGTCCGGGTTGTCGGCGGTGGCGCCGACGGCGTCGGCGAGCTTCGCCCGGGCCCGGTCGCGGTCGACCAGCAGCAGACCGAACGCCGCCAGGGCCCAGAACATCACGAAGAGGTCCAGCAGCCCGGTGCGGTTCATCACGAAGTGCATGCCGTCGACGCACATGAGCAGCCCGGCGATGCAGCCCAGCAGGGTGGAGCGGAACAGCCGGCGTCCGATCCGGCAGATCATCAGCACGGACAGGCTGCCGAACAGGGCGACCATGAAGCGCCAGCCGACCGGGTGCAGCCCGAAGATCATCTCGCCGAGGCCCAGCACCCACTTGCCGGCCGGCGGGTGCGCGATGAACGCGGCCCCCGTCGGCGCCGGGATGTGCTGCGGACTGGCCAGGATCGAGGCGTTGGCCGAGTCCGGCCAGTTGACTTCGAAACCGTAGTGCCAGATCGCCCAGGCGTCCTTGGCGTAGTACGTCTCGTCGAAGATGATCGCGTGCGGCGTCCCGAGATGGACGAAGGCCAGCAGGCCGGCGAACAGGGTCACCGCGAGCGGACCGAGCCAGCCCGACCAGCGGCAGGCCCACGCCCACAGCCCGGACGGCAGGCGGATCCCGAGCCGCGCCAGCAGCGCCGAGGGCGCTCCGGCGGAGATCCCCGGGCCGTCCGGCATCGGCGGGACCAGGCGCTCGCGCAGCGTCCTGCGGTCCGGTTCGCGGTAGCCGAGCCGGGCCAGCCGCTGCTGCCAGGCGCTCTTCAGCCGGGGCGGACGGCTCTGCGTGCTGTGCAGGCCGTTCACCAGGTGCGACTCCACTTCGCCGTCGTGCCAGGACGCGTCCTCGTCCCGCTCGTTGGTCAAAGCATCCGCCCCGGCGCCGTCCGGCACTGTCCCTGTCGCCCTGTCACCACTCACCCGTGCATCGTAGGGGCGAACCCTGTCAGTGGAGCGGGCACCTCGCCAACTGCGAGTATGAAGGCGTGACAGGTCTACTCATTCTGGCTGGAACCCCCATCGGCGAGATCACCGACGCGCCGCCCAGGCTCGCCGAGGAGCTCCTCGCCGCCGACGTCGTCGCCGCCGAGGACACCCGGCGGATGTGGCGGCTGGCCAATGCGCTGGGGGTGACTCCCAAGGGACGGGTGCTGTCCTACTTCGAGGGCAACGAGGTCGCCCGCACCCCCGAACTGGTGGAGGCGCTGCTCGGCGGCGCCCGGGTGCTGCTGGTGACCGACGCCGGGATGCCCTCGGTCTCCGACCCCGGCTACCGCCTGGTCGCGGCCGCCGTGGAGCAGGGGGTGCGGATCACCGCCGTGCCCGGTCCCTCCGCGGTGCTGACCGCGCTGGCGCTGTCCGGCCTGCCGGTGGACCGCTTCTGCTTCGAGGGCTTCCTGCCCCGCAAGGGCGGCGAGCGCGGCTCCCGGCTGCGCGACCTCGCCGCGGAGCCCCGGACCATGGTCTTCTTCGAGTCCCCGCACCGGATCGAGGACTCCCTGGTGCAGATGGCCGAGGCCTTCGGCGGCGACCGTCCGGCGGCGGTCTGCCGGGAGCTGACCAAGACCTACGAGGAGGTCAGGCGCGGCCCGCTGGCCGAGCTGGCGGTCTGGGCCGCGGACGGGGTGCGCGGCGAGATCACCGTCGTGGTGCAGGGCGCGCCCCCCGCCGACCCGTCCGCGCTGGACCCGGCCGAGCTGGCCCGCAGGGTCACCGTCCGTGAGGAGGCGGGGGAGCGGCGCAAGGAGGCCATCGCCGCGGTCGCCGCGGATACCGGGGTGCCGAAGCGCGAGGTGTTCGACGCGGTGGTGGCGGCCAAGAACAAGGGCTGACCGGTCCTCGCTCCTGTCCCGGTCCGCTCATGAAACTCGCAGGTACGGCGCCTGCGGCGTACTTTTGGCAAAGGAAAGCCAAGCAACACCCGTGAACGGGTAGCAGCCGTACCAAGAAGGCAAAACTCTCGCCCAAGAATTCATCCCGACCGAATTCAGGAGATCCGCAGGGGTAATTCTTGGAGGGAGAAAGACCCCAAGCGGGCGAACGCCCGTCGGGCACCGGGAGTAACGTCATGAGCGAATTCGTCGCAGAACCCGCAGCCGGCACCACGCTCCGCAGGAGCCGTGCCGCCGACGACATCGGACCGGTCACCCACGAGGCATACGCCTTCGCCTGCATGAACTGCGGCTTCGGCTGGGAGCAGGCCTACGAGATCGGCCACCAGGTGGACCGGCAGGGTCTGATGCACACCAGCTACCGGGCCAACGGCGTTCCCGTCCCCTCGCCGCTGACCAGGCCGTCCTGCCCCGGGTGCGGCGGCGAGCACGTGCGCGTCATGCGCGCCGGACGGGTCACCGAGACCATCGCGCACTGGCACGACCCGGCCCCCGGGCACGAGCGCCCGGCCGCGGCCGAGGACAAGGCCGGGGACGAGGCCGGCCCGGAAGCCCCGTCCACCGCCCGGCCGCGCCGCAGGCTGCACCTCCCCTTCCACTTCCGGCTGCGCCGCGAGCACCACAGCACCCCGGAGACCTGATACTGGGGTCCGCGCCGCCGGCCCGCCGTGCCGTCAGCTCGCCGTCGGCGTCGCCGATGGCACGGGGGAGCCGGAGACCGGATTGCCGCCCCCCTGAGCAGAAGTGGACCCCGAGTACGAGCTACTGGCGCTCGCAGCGGGTGCCGACGACGTCGACGAGGACGCCGACGAGGAGGCGGAGGACGACGAGCCGCCGCACCCGCTCTGCTGCACCTTCAGCGTGATCGGCCGGTTCGGCGGATAGGCGCTCGCCGAACCGGCCTGCGGCGACTGGCTGACGACATAGCCGTCCGTGGCGCCCGCGACACAGGTGTAGACCACGCTGACGTGGGAGAAGCCGCTGAGGTCGCTCTGCGCGTACGACAGCGCTTTCCCCACCTCGTCGTTGTAGGCGACGCAGTCGGTCTCGTACGCCGTCAGACGCACCTGCGCGTCGGTGGCCGCCCGGCTTCCGGCGCTCGGCGACTGCGCGTACACCCCGGAGCCGCTGCTGGAGCAGTGGTAGCTCACCGAGATGGCGGAGGCGCTGAAGCCGGCGTGCTCCAGCTCCTGCTTGGCGTAGTCCACGGCCTGTCCCAGCACCGTGGGCACGGTCGCGTACGTCCCGCCGCCGTTGCCGGTCGAGCCGGTGCCGCTGCTGCCGCTGCTTGCCGAGGCGCTGCTGGAGGCCGAGTAGGACGAGCCCGGGGACGGCGCCGTGCCGCCCGGGAGCTGGCCCGACGAGGTGGAACCGGTGCCCGTGTTGCCGGTGCTGCCGGACTCGGCGATCACCACGCCGACGGAAGAGGCGACCAGCGCCGCCGCCGCTGCCAGCACGATCAGCCATCTGCGCTTCCGCCGGTCGGCGCCCTCCGCCCGGACCGGGCCGATCTCCGTGGTGCGGCTGCCGCCCGGTGGGGGAGTGGGCCTTCCCTCGGCGGCGAAGCCGGCCGGCGCGGGCCCGAACCTGGTGGGTGCCGGGCCGAAGCCCGGCGGCGGCGTGGACGGTACTGGCGGAAGCGCCGAGGCGGCCTGGCTCGCAGACTGCTGGGGCAGCGTCGCTGCCGTGCCGCTCGCCGCGCCCGTGCCCTTCGGGGGCGTGACCCGCTCCGTCCCGGGATGGTCATCGAGCCCGGCCCCGGCGGCAGCTGCTCCGGCCGCGGCTCCCAGGGCGAGCCCCCCTGCCCCTCCCGCTGACCCCGGCCCCGCCGCGGGCGCGGTGGGCTCCGCGTCGCTCAGCGGCCGCTTCCCTGTCGCGTCGGTGTTCCCGCCCAGCGACTGGAGCCGGCTCGGCAGTTCGGCCTCCACCTGAGCGATCATGCCGGTCAGTTCGGCCGGGAGCCAGGTCTGCGTCGGGTCGTGGCCGGCGTCGGCCGGTTCGCTCGCCTCCAGCCGGTCCAGCAGGCCGTCCGGCGAGGGCCGCGTCGCGGCCTCCTTGGCGAGACAGGCGGCGATCAGGCCGCGCAGCGGTCCGGGCACGCCCTCCAGCTGGGGCTCGCTGTGCACGACCCGGTAGAGCAGCGCCGGTGTCGCGCCCTCCCCGAAGGGCCCTGCGCCGGTCGCCGCGAAGGCGAGCACCGCGCCCAGCGAGAACACGTCCGTGGCCGGGGTCACCGCGGTCCCCTCGATCTGCTCCGGCGACATGAAGCCGGGCGAGCCGACGACCATCCCGGTCCGGGTCAGCTCGGTGGCCTCGGCCGCCCGGGAGATGCCGAAGTCGATCACCCGTGGCCCGTCCGCGGCCAGCAGCACGTTGGACGGCTTGAGGTCGCGGTGCACCACCCCGGCGGCGTGGATCGCCTCCAGCGCCTCGGCGAGCCCCGCTGCCAGCGCCCGCACCGAGTCCAGCGGCAGCGGTCCGTGCTCGCGCACGGCCGCGCTCAGCGAGGGGCCGGGCACGTACTCGGTGGCCAGCCAGGGCGTCGCCGCCTCCGGGTCCGCGTCCAGCACCGCCACCGTGAATGCCCCGCTCACGGCCCTTGCCGAGGCGACCTCCCGAGCGAACCTGGCCCGGAAGTCCGGGTCGTCCGCCAGCTCCGGCCTGATCACCTTGAGCGCCACCCGCCGCCCGCCCCGTGACCTGGCCAGGTAGACCCGTCCCATACCCCCCGCACCCAGCCGCGCGAGCAGCCGGTATCCGCCCAGCTGTGGCGGATCGTCCGATTCCAGTGCCTGCACAGCTTCCCCCTCGGCGCTGTCTTCCATGGATGGAGCCCCCTCCAGGGAACACTGCCCATGACTGCTTGCCTAGACCCTTCGGCAACCGTTCGGTCACAGAAAGTAATCAGTCAGGGGCGATGTGCACCCTTCGATAGGATGACGCCCTCGGGCGGTGTCGGGTTCAGCGGTTCCGGGTCGGGCTTTCCCGCCCCGCTGCGCTCACGCCCCGCCCGTCACATCCCGCCCGTCTTGTCCGTCCAGCCCCGTCCCGCCCTGTGCGGTGTCCGCCGAGACGCCGCTGAAGAAGGAGCATCCCAGAGATGACCCGCCAGTTGATCACCAGCGCGCTTCCCTACATCAACGGGATCAAGCACCTGGGCAACATGGTCGGATCCATGCTCCCGGCGGACGTGTACGCGCGGTACCTGCGCCAGCGCGGCCACGAGGTGCTGTACATCTGCGCCACCGACGAGCACGGCACCCCGGCCGAGCTGGCCGCCAAGGAGGCCGGGCTGCCGGTCGACACGTTCTGCGCGGAGCAGCACGACGCGCAGAAGGCGATCTACGAGGGCTTCGGTCTCTCGTTCGACCACTTCGGCCGCAGCTCCTCGCCGGAGAACCGCGAGCTCACCCAGACCATCGCGCGCCAGCTGCACGCCAACGGCTTCATCGAGGAGCGGGCGATCCGCCAGGTGTACTCCAACACCGACGGCCGCTTCCTGCCCGACCGCTACATCGTCGGCACCTGCCCGCACTGCGGCTACGACAAGGCCCGCGGCGACCAGTGCGAGAACTGCACCCGGGTACTGGACCCCACCGACCTGATCGACCCGCGCTCGGCGATCAGCGGCAGCAGCGACCTGGAGGTGCGCGACACCAAGCACCTGTTCCTGCTGCAGTCCAAGCTCGCCGGCGAGGTCGAGGCCTGGGTGGACGAGCACGGCAAGGACTGGCCGGTGCTCTCCTCCTCGATCGCCCGCAAGTGGCTGACCGAGGGCCTGCACGACCGCGCGATCACCCGTGACCTGGACTGGGGCGTTCCGGTCCCGGCCGACACCTGGCCCGAGCTGGCGGCCGAGGGCAAGGTCTTCTACGTCTGGTTCGACGCCCCGATCGAGTACATCGGCTCGACCCGGGAGTGGGCCGACGCGGCCCCCGAGGGCGAGCAGCGGGACTGGAAGTCCTGGTGGTACCAGGCCGACGCGACGGTCAACTACACCCAGTTCATGGGCAAGGACAACGTCCCCTTCCACGCCGTGATGTTCCCCGCGACCCTGCTGGGCACCCGCGACGCCTGGAAGAAGGTCGACTACCTGAAGTCCTTCAACTGGCTGAACTACTACGGCGGCAAGTTCTCCACCAGCCAGAAGCGCGGGGTGTTCAGCGACGCCGCGCTGGAGCTGCTGCCGGCCGACTACTGGCGCTACTTCATGATGGCCAACGCCCCCGAGTCGGACGACACCAACTTCACCTGGGAGCTCTTCGCCGCCACGGTGAACAAGGACCTGGCCGACGTCCTGGGCAACTTCGTCAACCGGGTGCTGTCCTTCTCGCGCAAGCGCTTCGGCGACGAGGTCCCGGCCGGGCGCGAGGCGGGCGAGGCCGAGCAGCAGCTGGGCGAGCAGATCGCCGAGCTGCTGGCCGAGTACCAGACCCAGATGGACGCCCTGCAGTTCCGCAAGGCCGCCCAGGCCCTGCGGGCGCTGTGGAGCGCCGGGAACTCCTACCTGGAGGCCAAGGCGCCCTGGTTGGAGGCCAGGACCGACCTGGACGGCGCCGCGCTGACGCTGCGCACCGCGATGAACCTGATCCACCTGTACGCGGTGGTCTCCGAGCCGTTCGTCCCGTCGAGCAGCGCCGCGATGCGCGCCGCGTTCGCCCTGCCGGACGACACCCGCAGCTGGGTCTCCGCCGACGAGGCCCGGGCGCTGGCCCTGGTTCCGGCCGGGACGCCGTTCACCGTCCCGCCGGTGCTCTTCGCGAAGATCACCGAGGAGGACCTGGACGCCTACCGCACCCGGTTCGGCGGCGAGCCGGAGAGCGCGGGTGCGGAGGCTGTGGGCCCGGAGACCGCAGGCCCGGAGACCGCGGCCTGATGGCTACCCGATCGAAGCGGTCCGAGGCCGACCGCAAGGTCCCGCCGCCGCTCCCCGAGCCGCTGCGGGTCCCGGTCGCGGACTCGCACACCCACCTGGACATGCAGGACGGCACCCCCGAGGAGGGGCTGGCCAGGGCCGCCTCGGTCGGGGTGGCCACCGTGGTCCAGGTGGGCTGCGACCTGGCCGGCTCGCGCTGGGCCGCCGAGCTGGCGGGGCGTCATGCCCAGGTCCACGCCACGGTCTCGCTGCACCCCAACGAGGCGCCGCGGATCGTCCTGGGCGACCCTGACGGCTGGTCGGGACAGCGGCGCGGGCCGGGCGGAATGAAGGCCCTGGACGAGGCGCTCGCCGAGATCGACGCGCTGGCCGCGCTGCCGCAGGTGCGCGGCGTGGGCGAGACCGGTCTTGACTACTTCCGCACCGGTCCCGAGGGCGTCGAGGTCCAGCAGGAGTCCTTCCGCCGCCATGTCGCGCTGGCGAAGAAGCACGGCAAGGCCCTGGTCATCCACGACCGGGACGCCCACGACGACGTGCTGCGCATCCTGGCGGAGGAGGGCGCCCCGGAGCGCACCGTGTTCCACTGCTACTCGGGCGACGCGGAGATGGCCAAGGTCTGCGCCGAGGCCGGCTACTACCTGTCCTTCGCCGGACCGGTCACCTTCCCCGCCAACCACCAGCTCCGCGAGGCCCTGGCGGTGACCCCGCTGGACCGCGTCCTGGTGGAGACCGACGCGCCGTTCCTCACCCCGGCCCCGTACCGCGGCCGCCCCAACGCGCCGTACCTGATCCCGGTCACTCTCCGCGCGATGGCCGCCGTCCGCGGCCTGGACGAGGACACCATGGCCACCGCCGTCGCCGCCAACACCGCCCGCGCCTTCGACTACTGACGGGTGACCGGTTCACCGCTCGGTCGTTGATCCTTCAGCAAGCGAGCTGGTGCCCTGTCGGACGGCGTGAGGACTCGTATGAACGGTTCTGCGGAGCAGCAGGTGCGGCGCAAGCTGCCCAAGGCGCTGGCGCTGGCCCTGCTGGTGGGCGGCACGGGTGCGTTCGTGAACCAGCAGCACCAGGCGCACCTCACCGCCGGTGGTGTGCCGCAACGCGTAGCACTGGACGCGGACCCGATCTCGGAGACCGAGCAGGATGGTGACCACCTGCTGCCCTCGCCGCCCGCCGCGCTCACCGTACTCACCCCGGACGCGCCCGCCGCGCCGGCGACCCGTGCCATGCCGGTCCCCGCCCGGGCCGGGGCCGACCGGTCGTCCCGCTCGCTGAACCCGGCCCGCCCGCCGCTGTACCAGCACCGCACGCTGGTCGGCCATCACTACCGCCGCACCCGGTCGGCCGACGACACCATTACCCCCGACTCACCTGCCCTCGACACCCCTGCCCTCGGCACCCACCACGGCACCGGCGACCTCAACTGGTCCGCCCTGGCCCGCTGCGAGGCCGGCGGCAACCCGCACGCGGTGGACCCCAGCGGACGCTACGGCGGGCTCTACCAGTTCGACAGCACCACCTGGCACCGCCTCGGCGGCCACGGCCGCCCCCAGGATGCCCCCGCCGACGAGCAGACCGCCCGCGCCCGCCGGCTCTACCACCAGCGCGGCAGCTCCCCCTGGCCCGCCTGCGGCCACCGTGCCGCCGGATAGTCTTGACCCCGTGAGCACCAGCCCCGAGACACCCCCCGCCGACACCCCCACTCCCACCGCCGCGTCCGCCTCGGAGCCCGGCCCCCTCCTCGGCGCCGCCGACATCCGCAGCCTCGCCGCGGCCCTCGGCGTCCGGCCGACCAAGCAGCGCGGGCAGAACTTCGTCATCGACGCCAACACGGTGCGCCGGATCGTCCGCGCCGCCGGGGTCGGTCCGAAGGACGTCGTGGTGGAGGTCGGCCCCGGCCTGGGCTCGCTCACCCTGGGCCTGCTGGAGGTCGCCGACCGGGTCACCGCCGTGGAGATCGACGCGCTGCTCGCCCAGCACCTGCCGACCACCGTCGCCGCCCGGATGCCTGACCGCGCCGACCGCTTCGAGCTGGTCCACGACGACGCGATGGCCGTCGCCCAGCTCCCGGGGCCGCCGCCGACCGCGCTGGTCGCCAACCTCCCCTACAACGTCGCCGTCCCGGTGCTGCTGCACATGCTGGAGACCTTCCCGTCGATCGAGCGCACGCTCGTCATGGTGCAGTCCGAGGTCGCCGACCGGCTCGCCGCGAGCCCCGGCAACAAGGTGTACGGGGTGCCCTCGGTGAAGGCCAACTGGTACGCCGAGGTGAAGCGCGCGGGGGCGATCGGCCGCAATGTCTTCTGGCCGGCCCCGAACGTGGACTCGGGCCTGGTGTCGCTGGTCCGCCGTGACCCCCCGGAGACCACGGCCACCCGCGAGGAGGTCTTCGCCGTGGTGGACGCCGCCTTCGCCCAGCGCCGCAAGACGCTGCGCGCCGCCCTGGCCGGCTGGGCCGGCTCGGCCGCCGCCGCGGAGCAGGCGCTGACCGCCGCCGGCATCGACTTCAGGCTGCGCGGGGAGACCCTGACGGTGGAGCAGTTCGCCAGGATCGCCGAGGCGAAGCCGGCCGCGGTGGTTGCCTCCCCTGTCGCCTCCGAGGGTGCGGCAGAATAGGCGGGTGTCCTCAACGATCACCGTCCGGGTCCCGGCCAAGGTCAACGTCCAGCTCGCCGTCGGCGGCCGCCGCCCCGACGGCTTCCACGGCCTGGCCTCCGTCTTCTTCGCCGTCGGGCTCTACGACGAGGTGACGGTCACCCCGGCCGACCGGCTCACGGTCTCCGTCGCCGGGGCCGACGCCACCGCCGTGCCCGCAGACCGCAGCAACCTCGCCGCCCGCGCGGCGGTGCTGCTCGGCGCCCGCTTCGGGATCACCCCGCACGTCCATTTGCACATCGACAAGGGCATCCCGGTCGCCGGCGGCATGGCCGGCGGCAGCGCCGACGCCGCCGCCGCGCTGGTGGGCTGCGACGCCCTGTGGGGGACCGGCGCGGACCCCGCCGTCCTGGCGGAGCTGGCGGCCGAGCTGGGCAGCGACGTCCCGTTCAGCCTGCTCGGCGGCGTCGCCCTGGGTGAGGGGCGGGGCGAGCTGCTCACCCCGGTGCCCACCGGCGGTACCTTCCACTGGGTCTTCGCGGTCGCCGACGGCGGTCTCTCCACCCCGGCTGTCTACGGTGAGTGCGACCGGCTGCGCGACCTCGACGGCGGTTCCGCCGACACCGACCTGCCCGTCCCCACCGCCGACCCGGCCCTGCTGGCGGCCCTTCGCGAGGGCGACGTCACGGCCCTGGGCGCGGCCCTCAGCAACGACCTCCAGCCGGCGGCCCTCTCCCTGCGCCCCGCCCTCGCCGCCACCCTCCGCGCCGGCGCCGACGCCGGCGCCATCGGCACCCTGGTCTCCGGCTCCGGCCCCACTTGCGCCTTCCTCGCCAAGGACGCCCCGTCCGCCGCCGCCCTCGCCGCCACCCTCACCACCTCCGGCACCTGCCGCACCGCCCTCCCCGCCGCAGGCCCGGTCCCGGGCGCGGCCGTGCTGAGCAGCTGACCTGACGCCGACGTACAACCGTCCAGCCTGGAGTGGGACACATGTGCGAGTTATGCTCGCATGATTGACGACTGGTCATGTCCGCGGGCGGGGGAGAGCCATGGCGATCGAGCTACCGGGCGAGTTCGTGTGGGTGATGAACCTGTTGGGCCTGAACTGGCCCCAGGTCAACGAGGACAAGGTCCGTGAGTTCGCGGGCCATGTACGGGACTTCGGCACCAGTATCGACACCACGCACCAGGCCGCGTCCGACACGATTCGGCGCATGGCCGAGCACTACCAGGCCAACTCCTACGAGTTGCTGGTGGCCAAGTGGAGCCGGATGTCCAACTCCCATATGACCGATCTGGTCGAGGCATGCCGGGTGACCGCTCTCGCGCTGGAGGTCGCGGCGGACGGCATCGTCGCCGCCAAGCTCGCGGTCATCACCGAACTCGGCATCATGGCAGCCGAGTTCGTGGCCGATCAAGCAGCCGCTGTGCTGACGTTCGGCGCTGCCGAGGCGGCGGAGGTGGTGCTGGTCGAGGCCACGAAGAAGGTCGTCAACGCGATCCTGCAGCAGGTCGAACAGCAGATCATCGCCCAGGTCATCGAGCAGGCGGTGGCACCGCTCGAGGGCGTCGTCGAACGCGCGCTGGGCGGGTTGGTCTTCAAGGGGCTGGACGCCGCCCTCGGTGACCCCGAAGCGGCCGGCGGCGGGGCGGGGGACGGGTTCCGAATACACCCGCAGGCGCTCACCGACCACGCCGCGACCCTGCACGGGCACGCCGACGAGGTGGTGGGCCACGCCAACCGCTTCTCCGCCGCGACGGCCGGGATGTCCTTCTCATGAGCGACCCGATAGTCCAGGCCCTCGAACACGCCGCCGCCCGGGTGGGCCGGACCCTGAGCAAGGACGCCAGCAAGGCCGTCAGCGACATGTACCACCAGGCCGGCCACGGCGCCGCGCAGGTTGCGAAGAACATCGCGGAGGCGGACGCCAGGCATGCCCATGAGCTGGTCACTCTCGCCGAGAAGATCGCCAAGAACGACGGTAAGACGGGGCTCGGCGCGCGCCGGCGGATCAGACAGCAGGCAGCTGCCCGTTCCAAGATCGACCAGGCTCTGGGCGGGCACCGTGACTACGATGTGGAACTGGTCGTGGACTCGAGCAGGTACCCCGAGTCCGCGCTGCACATTCAGGAAGCGCAGTCAGGGACGATCTCACGGGGTGCCACGAGCCGGAGTGGTCGGTCGCCCAAGCCCTCCATCCTGACGATTGACACGGACGGGGCAGACGCGAACCGGGCCGCCTCTCTGCGGGGTATAGCCACCCGGCCCCCAGAGGATCGCGACGAGTATCCCCCGGCGATGTTCCAGGAGGGGGGCGCCGGTGCGAGTGTGAAGTACATCAACGCATCGGACAATCAGGGATCAGGCTCGTCCATGGGGAGTGCCTTGCGCGGACTGCCCAAGGGGACACGAGTGAAGATCACCGTACGCTGACGGAGAGGGAGGGAGTGGGGCCATGACGCTCGCGGAGCAAGTCATCTCAGGTGCCCGCCGGGGTGCCTTCCGGGAATCCCTTGCGGAGTTGCTCGGACTGGCCCGGGACCATGCTTCCCCGTTCGGCTGGGAGGCGGCTGCCGCCGCGATCCAGATCCTCTTCTGGGAGGACCGATTCGCCGAAGCGGCGCAGCTGGCGGAGGACCTGATCGTCGGCACCGCTCCGGCCGGGGGCGAGATCTGCGATCAGGACGTCCCCTTCGACACGGCGTTCCTGGGTGCACAGATCCATGCGGGCCTTGAGGCCGCCCCTCGCCTGGTCCGGGTCGCCGAGTCGGTGCCGACGGGAAGAGTCCTGCAGGAGGAATTGCTGTGGACCGCCTCGTCGCTCGCAGAGCGGCCCGTGGTGGACATGCTCCCGAACGCCGGCGCCTGGGGCGGCGAGGCGAAGCCCCTGGAGGGCGTGATCGGGGCGGACCTGGTGGGACGGGAGTACCAAGAGCTCTCCGCGCGCCAGCAGCGGGTCGTTTGGCAGGCCCTGCACTCGGCCAACGACTTTCCCAAGGCACGCGACCTGTCCGAACGCACCGGGGAGACTCCCGAGCAGCATGCCATCTGCGTGTGGATGGCGGGCTGGTATGCGACGGAAGGCGCGCTCGCGGAGGGCGAGGAGATGCTGCTGGCCGCACACCGCCGGTGGTGGCCCTACCAGGCGTGGGACGCGATCCCGGACTCGATGGTCCTGCACCCGACCCTGCGCCTGGTCTGTACCGACCGGGTGCGTGAGTACTATCTGACCCGTCCGATCGGCCCCGAAGCAGAGAAGGCACAGTGATGACCGACAACACCTCCGACGAGGCCGGTTCGGCCCTGGAACAGCTTCTCGGCCGGGCCCGTGGACCCATGGGCCCCTCCGCGGAGCTCGACTTCGGGGTCGGGGAGGGTCCGCTCGCCGAACTGGGCGCGATGATCTCCCGCATCAACGGGTTCTTCGTGTTCAACGCCGGGATCCAGGTGTTCCGGGTCGGCGAGGAGGGCTACGGCGCCGACCTGCTCACCTGGAACAGCGAGAACACCTGGAAGGACACCTACGACGGTCTCGCCGACGACCTGTTCTGCTTCGGCCAGGACATCTTCGGCAGGCAGTTCGCGATCGAGGGCGGCGAGGAGGTCGTTCTTTTCGACCCCGAGACGGCCCGGGTCACCACGCTCGGCGACAGTCTGGAGGACTGGGCGGCCTGGCTGCTCTCCGATGAGGACGTGAACGGCGCCGCCTCCTTCGCCTATGCCTACCAGAAGGAGAAGGGGGCCCTGGACGCTGGCGAGAGGCTGGTCCCGCTGACCTTCTTCATCGCCGGCGGCGGCTACGACTTCGACAACTTCGTCGCCCGCGACGCGGCCCTCGCCATGCGCATCCGCGGTCCCATTGCCCAGCAGGTTCACGACCTCCCCGAGGGCGCGACGGTGCGTATCAGCGCGGGCTGACCCGGCGCGGCATCGTTCAGGGCGGCACTCGCGATCACCCTCCCGTGTGATCGCCTCCGGTGGTCACGCACCGTCACTATGGTGAGGTGTCAAGAACTCAGCCGCTTCGTCAGGCTGCCACCGCCGACGCCGTGCCCGCTCGCCCCGTGCGCCCTGCTCGGATCGCCACCGCCGTACTCGTCGGCACCACCATCGAGTTCTACGACTTCTTCATCTACGGCACCGCCGCCGCCCTGGTTTTCGGACGGACCTTCTTCCCTGCGCTGACTCCGGTCAACGGCCTGCTGGCGGCCTTCTCGGTGTACGCGGTCGGCTTCCTCGGCCGGCCGACCGGGGCTGCCGTGTTCGGTCAGCTGGGCGACCGGGTGGGACGCAGACGGGTGCTCGTCGCCTCACTGCTGCTGATGGGTCTGTCGACCACGGCCGTCGGTCTGCTGCCCGGTTACGCGCACTGGGGAGTCTGGTCCCCGGTTGCCCTCACCGTGCTGCGATTCCTCCAAGGGGTGGGCCTCGGCGGCGAGTTCGGCGGTGCGGCGCTGCTCGCGGTCGAGCACGCGGGGGAGGGACGGCGCGGACGGCTGGCCGGTTTCGTCCAGCTCGGACCGTCGGTCGGCTTCGCCCTGGCCACCGGGCTGTTCTGGCTGCTGTCGGCGCTGCTGCCGGAGGACCGGTTCCAGGCATGGGGATGGCGGCTCCCGTTCCTCGTGTCCATCGCGCTGGTCGGCTTCGGCCTGGTGGTGCGGCTGGGGGTGCAGGAGACCCCGGCCTTCCTGGCGGACGCCCCGCTACGGGCCAGGGCCACTCCGCTGCGGGAACTGCTGAACCGTCACCTCCGCCCGCTGCTGCTCGGCGCGGGCACCGTGATGGCCGGTTCGGTTCTCTTCTACACCGCCACCACCTGGTGCCTGGCCCGCGCCACCACCGACCTGCACCTTCCCCGGACTCGGATGCTGGGCCTGCTACTGATCGCCAATGTCTTCCTGGCCGCCGCGACCTACGCCTCCGCCCGGCTCTCCGACCGCTGGGGCCGGCGCCGGATGATCCTGGTCGGCACCGTCACCGGGCTGCTCTGGTCACCCCTGCTCGTCCCCCTGCTGGACACCACCCGCGCCCCGCTGATGCTCGCCGGACTGACCGGCGCCCTCATCGCCCTGGGCCTGAGCCTCGGCCCGGTCCCGGCCCTGCTGTCCGAACTGTTCCCCACGGCGGTCCGCTGCTCGGGCGCTTCACTCGCCTACAACCTCGGCGGCCTCGTCGGCGGAGCGGTAGCCCCACTCATCGCCACCCACCTGTCCGTGACCTTCGGCGGCGCTGCGGTCGGCGCCTACCTCGCCGCAGCCTGCGCAGTCTCGGCACTCTGCGTCACCGCCCTCCCCGAAACCCACGAACGGGCCCTGACGGAAGCGCTCCCGGAGGCGGCCTGAGCGCCGCGCCTAGCCGGACCGAGTCATCCTTCGAACAGCTCCGTCTCGTCGGAGGCCGTAAGGGCACGTTCGACCCATAGGAGGAGGAGTTCCTGATCACCGCAGCCGAGCACCCGTTGCCGGGCCTCCTCGGACAGGTGGACGTCGCGGTTGTCGAGCAGACGGAGCACGCTCAGTGCGATCCCGCGCCTGAACCCTTCCGCTCGGCCTTCCTCGCGGATGCGTTGGGAGGTCTGGGAGCGGAAGAAGTTCAGATCCACGGCCATTCAGTGTCGTCCAGTGCCGGTCGGGTCTTCTTCGAACAGTTCTGTCTCATCGGAGACTGTCAGGGCGCGGTCGAGCCACCGGACGAGGAGCCTCTGGTCGTCGCAGTCGAGCACCCGCTGTCGGGCCTCCTCGGACAGGCGGATGTCCCGCCTGTCGAGCACGTGGAGCACGCTGAACGCGATCCCTTCCGCACGGATGCGCTGCGAGGTCTGGGAGCGGAAGAAGTCCAGGTCGACGGTCATCAGGTCCCTCCAGAGGTCGGCGGCGGGGGCGGTGCCCAGGCCCAGTTCGGTGAGTTCGGCGAAGATCTGGGCGGTGTCCTCGTCGATGGTCTTCAGAGCGGTGGCCAGTGCCTTCAGTATGGCAGCGGCGTTCGGGTCCTTACCATGCGTGATGACGGAGAAGGTCGCCAGAGGGATGTCGGCTGCCGCGACCGCCGGGTCGGTGATCGCGGGGACGTTGTGCGGCCCCAGGACCAGGGGCCGCACGGTGAGGGTGTCCCAGCCGGCGACGCCGATGGTGACCGGCTCGGCGGCCCACTGGGCGGTGGCCCGGTCCTGGCAGGTGACGAGCAGGACCGGGGCCAGGCGGTACTTGGCGTAGAGGTGGGCCAAGTAGTAGGCCCAGTTCCCGGGTTTGTCCGCGTCCTTCTTGCCCTGGGCCTCCACGGCCAGCAGGTAGCTGGTCCCCGAGGCGGTGTCGATCTGCAGCAGGCGGTCGACCCGCCGCTCCAGGGGCTGGATCTCGGTGAGGTCGGTGGGCAGCAGCGAGACCGCGATCGGCTCCGGGAACGGCAGGCCGAGCGCGGTGAACGTACGGGCGAAGATCCCCGGGTCCTCCTGGAAGATCCGGTGCATCGCCTCATGGGAGGAACTGACCATGGTCGGGACGCTACGACGCCCCCGGCCTACCCCGTCTGCATCTGACCAGACCTCACCCGAACGGGTGGATCATCAGATCGGATCACCGCCTCGTCCGGTGCCCGGGGCAGCCGCGAGCGGCCCAGATCGAGGGGTGTCCCGCGCCGACTAGGCTGGAGGGGTCGCAGACGCGTCCGTCCGCGCAGACCCCAGCCCCGCAGGAGCGCAGCACCCGTGGCAGTCAATCTCGTAACCGTCGAAAATGTCGTCAAGGTCTACGGCACCCGTGCCGTCCTCGACGGTGTGTCCATCGGCGTCAGCGAAGGCGACCGCATCGGCGTCGTCGGCCGCAACGGCGACGGCAAGACCACCCTCACCCGGATCATGGCCAAGCTGGAGGAGGCCGACACCGGCCGGGTCACCCACGTCGGCGGCCTGCGCGTCGGCGCGCTCACCCAGAGCGACTCGCTCGACCCCGCGGCCACCATCCGCCACGAGGTCATCGGCGACATGGACGACCACCAGTGGGCCGGCAGCGCCAAGATCCGCGACGTCCTCACCGGACTCTTCGGCGGCCTGGACCTCCCCGGATTCGCCCAGGGCCTGGACACCGTCATCGGCCCGCTGTCCGGCGGCGAGCGCCGCCGCATCGCGCTCGCCAAGCTGCTCATCGCCGAGCCCGACCTGCTGGTCCTGGACGAGCCCACCAACCACCTCGACGTCGAGGGCATCGCCTGGCTCGCCGGCCACCTGCGGGTACGCCGCTCCGCGCTGGTCGTGGTCACCCACGACCGCTGGTTCCTGGACCAGGTCTGCACCCGGATGTGGGACGTCCAGGACGGCACCGTCCACGAGTACGAGGGCGGCTACTCCGACTACGTCTTCGCGCGCGCCGAGCGCCAGCGCATCGCCGCCACCGAGGAGACCAAGCGACAGAACCTGGTCCGCAAGGAGCTCGCCTGGCTGCGCCGCGGCGCCCCGGCCCGTACCTCCAAGCCCCGCTTCCGGGTAGAGGCGGCGAACGAGCTGATCGCGGACGTGCCCGAGCCGCGCGACCGCGCCGAGCTGATGAAGTTCGCCAACTCGCGGCTGGGCAAGACGGTGTTCGAACTCAAGGACGTCACCGTCCAGGCCGGCCCCAAGGTGCTGCTGGAGCACCTCACCTGGAACCTCGGCCCCGGCGACCGCATCGGCGTGCTCGGCGTCAACGGCGCGGGCAAGACCTCGTTGATGCGCACCATGCAGGCGGCCTGGGCCAGCGACGGCGACGTCCAGCCGGTGGCCGGGCGGGTCATCGTCGGAAAGACCGTCAAACTGGCCTACCTCTCGCAGGAGGTCGCCGAACTCCCGGCGACGCTGCGGGTCCTGGAGGCGGTCGAGCAGATCCGCGGCCGGGTGGACCTGGGCAAGGGACGCGAGATGTCGGCCGGCCAGCTCTGCGAGACCTTCGGCTTCGGCAAGGAGAAGCAGTGGACGCCGGTCGGCGACCTGTCCGGCGGCGAGCGCCGCCGGCTGCAGCTGCTGCGCCTGCTGATGGACGAGCCCAACGTCCTGTTCATGGACGAGCCCACCAACGACCTCGACATCGAGACCCTCAGCCAGCTGGAGGACCTCCTCGACGGCTGGCCCGGCTCGCTGGTCATCGTCAGCCACGACCGCTACTTCATCGAGCGGACCACGGATCAGGTGTTCGCCCTGCTCGGCGACCGCGCCCTGCGGATGCTGCCCAAGGGCATCGACGAGTACCTGGACCGCCGACACGCGATGGAAGCCGCGAGCGCCGCGTCCGGGACCGCGTCCTCGGGCGCTGTCTCGGTGGCGGCTCCCAGGAAGACCGGCGACACCCGCACCGCGAAGAAGGAGCTCCAGCGCCTGGAGCGGCAGATCCAGAAGCTCGACAAGGAGGAGGCCAAACTGCACGCGCAGATGGCCGAGCAGGCCGCCGACTTCGGCCGGGTCGCCGAGCTGGACTCCAAGCTCCGCGCCCTGAAGGAAGAGCGGGACGAACTGGAACTCGAGTGGCTGGAGCTCGCCGAGGACGTGTGACGGAGCGAATGTCCGGACGTCCTGGGGGCAATTTCGTGTACTCAGGAACCGCCCCGGACATGAGAGACGACAGAGCTGTGCGGTAACTTTGTCACCGATCAGATTGGCATGACGGGTACATGGAGGGGGACCATGGCAGCGCCGGACCTGGCAACCGAACTCAACACTCTCACCACCTTTCGCGACCGGGTGGACTCACTGCTCACCTCGCTGACCTCCAGCCCGGCCTCGAGCGCGTCCATGGGCCGTCAGCAGTTCGACATGAACAGCCTGGGGACGACCGTCTTCACGGGTGACGGGAAGATGGGATTCGACGAGGTCATCGACCTCTTCTCGACGTACAGCACTGTGCAGGAGCAGTTGCAGAAGCTCTCCCAGACACTGACCGACCAGATCAACGCGATGAGCATCACCGTGCAGATCTCCCAGGTGGGCTACAACAATGTCGAGGCCAGCCAGGTGGACACGCTCTGGAAGATTCAGCAGCAGACCACGGCCGCCGTCCCGCCGCCCGGCCAGACCAACCTGACCGTGCAGCAGCAGATCGACATCGCCAACCAGCAGGACGACCGGCCACCGCACCCGCATCCGCAGTCTCAGTCGATCACTGCGACGACGCCGAGCAGTAACGCCAGCGTTCCGAGCGGCACCAGCGACACGGGTAGCACGGGTACGTCGAGCAACCGAGGACAGTAGGCGGACCGGGGGAACGGGGAGTAAGAGGATGCGACTAGACACAGGCGGCGGTGACTCGTGGGCCGCTACCACCAATTTCGAGCAGTTCACGCATGCTGACCTGATCAAGATGATGGCGGGCAGCAACCCGCAGACCGTCACCAAGGTCGGCACCACGCTGGCGGCAGCCAGCACCCACATGCAGAGCCTGGCCGACGACCTGGCGACGCACATCAACGGGCTGGTGTGGGACGGCGAGGCAGGCGACGCCTTCAAGACCTGGGCCCGCCAGGTCGTCTCGGCGACGGACACCCTCGCCATCTTCGCCAACAACACCGCAGTGGCCATAAACATGGCGGGCGAGACCCTCAGCAGCACCCAAGTGCCGCCCATCCCGGCAGCCGACCAGGCGACCGTCAACGCGTACAAGAGCCAGTTCGGCGCCCAGACGTACATCGGCACGGACGGTGAGGCCAAGGTCGCCAAGCCACTGCTCTCCACGAACCCGGTTCTCAGCGGTAGCAACGCAAGCTCCGCCATCACCCACCTGGTCACCCAGGAGACCGCCTACCAGGCCCAGACCCGCTTGGACGCAGCCCACCAGGAAGCCATCGGCCAGATGGAGAAGCTGGGCGGCGCGTACGTAGGTGCGAAGTCGACGCTGACGGTCAGCACGATCCCGACCTTCCCGCCGACGCCGGCGGCGCTGATGCCGCCGCCGGGGAGTGGATACCAGGCGAGCAGCAGCAACCTCGGCGGGGTCAATTCAGGCTCCACCAGCACTGGCGTCACCGGCGGCGTGGCGACCACTGTCAGCGGCACCAAGAGCACCCGGAAGACCGCCTCAGGCTCTACCTCCGAAGGCGGCTCTGGCACTAGCACTTTCGAGCCTGTGACGTCTCCGGGGTCCAGTTCGGGGTCGGGGACGGGCAGCGGCTCCACCGGCGGTGGTTCAACGACGCTTCAGGGCGTCACAGACCCCAACACTCCGTCAAGTTCCGGCGGTTCCACGGGCAGCGGTTCCAGCAACTCGAGTGGATCGGGCGGTGGCACCAGCACCATCACGCCAGTTGCAGTCGGGGGTGGCGGTGCTGGCGGTGGCGTGAATGGTGGTAGCCCGGGCTCCGGCGGATCGAAGTCCGGCGGGCTGGGCTCTGGAAGCGCAGAGAACCCCGGTCCTGGTGTCTCCGGTGGCAGCAGCAGCGGCCGAAAGGGAGGCGTGACTGGGGAGCCGGAGCCCGGGATCCACGGTGGTATGCCTGCCGCAGCCGGTGGACGTACCAGCAGTCGCCTGAGTTCAGGTGTCATCGGTGCGGAGGGTGGTGGCGCGGGTGCCTCCGCCTCGGCTCTCGGCCGTGGCCGCATCGGGGGTGCTGCGGCAGGCGAGGCAGCGTCCGTGGCTGAAAGCGCAGGCTCCAGCACGGCACGGTCCGGGCTTGGCGGCGCCGCCGGCGAAGGTGCAGCAGCGGCCGCAGCGGGCGAGGGCGGCGGTAGCGGCATGATGCCGATGGGCTCCGGCGGTATGGGCGGCGCCGGTAGCAGTGGAAAGGGGCGCAAGCGCAAGCGCGCGGCCTACCTCACGGAGGACGAGGAAACCTGGACGCAAGACGTGCAGGCCAACCCGACAGTGATCCAGTAGGTTCTTGAACGGATGATCAAGCGCGAGGGCAAGGAGAGCACAGTGGCACGGTCCGGCGGACGAATGGTGCCTCCTGCCATCGCGGCCTTCTGCGCGGTGGCCGCGACGCTGATGGGCAGCGCGGTCCCGGCGCAGGCGGCGAGCCTTGACGTCCGGGCCAAGGAGTGGTGGCTCACAAGCATGCACGCGACTGATCAGATGTGGCCGGTCTCGACAGGCAAGGGCATCACCGTTGCGTTGATCGACAGTGGCGTGAATGCAAGCCATCCCGACCTGGTGGGTCAAGTCCTGACAGGGCAGAACTTCTCGGGGCTGTCCGGGGGTGCTACCACGGATGTGGACAAGGACAGCCACGGTACGGCTATGGCCAGCTTGATCGCTGGCACAGGGAAGGGGCTGAGCGGCCAGGGCATGTACGGACTGGCCCCAGGTGTGAAGATTCTCCCGCTGCGGATTGTCGGGAAAGGGGACAATGAGGCGGCTTACTCCGCGAATTACTCTCCACAGTTGACCGAGGCCATCAGGGCCGCTGCGGATAGCAACGCCCAGATCATTAGCCTCTCTCAAGGTCAGATGGAGGACGTGGCTAGTGTTCGCAGTGCTGTGAACTATGCACTTAGCAAGGGCAAGATGGTTGTCGCTGCTGTCGGCAACTGGGCCAAAGTGGGCAATCCAGTCAACTATCCGGCTGGTTATCCTGGGGTGGCGGCAGTCGGCTCCATCAATGCGAAGAGCCAAGTTGCCTCGTATTCCGAGTACGGCTCTCAGGTGGACTTCACTGCCCCCGGCGACAACATGGTCAACGTGTGCAACGGTCCCAGTGGCTACTGCTCCTCCAGCGGTACCAGTGATGCAGCTGCAATCTTCTCTGCCTCCGCTGCCCTCCTCTGGTCCGCCCACCCGTCATGGACCGCTAACCAGGTCCTCCTGGTCCTCAAGAACACCGCCAGCCAGGGCGACAAGCCTGGTGTCCAGGACCCGTACTACGGCTACGGCATCATCCGTCCCCGGATCGCCCTCACCAGCCCGGGTGACCCCGGCTCGGCCAACGTCAACCCGCTGACCTCGCAGGCCACGGACAGCAGCTCCGCCACCCCGAGCGCCAGCGCCGCCGCGCCTGTCGCCTCGGGTACCCCCGCTGCGGGCGCATCGGCCAGCGCTGCACCGCAGGCGGTCGCGAAGAAGTCCAGCAGCAACACCGGACTGTTCATTGGCATCGGTGCCGGCATCGTGGTCGTTCTCGGGGCAGTCGCCGCTTTCATCTTCACGCGGCGCCGCAACAACAAGCGTCCCGGCCCCCCGCCGCCCCCGCCCTCCGCCCCGTCCAACCCGTACGGCCACATCCCCGATCCGTACCGGCAGTAGCGACCCTCGGCGGGCGTGTCGGAGAGGCGGGGCCTCATCGCTGGTGTGGCGGGGTTCGCCTGGGGTGGGTCCAGCCGTGTTCGCGGACATGTGTGCGGAGTTGGTTGCGGATGCAGCCCAGGGCGAGGGCGGTCGAAGCGGTCGGTAGGCCGCCATGGTGCGCGGCGTAGCGGCGCAGTTCGGGTTCGTTCATGCCGGGAGTCACGCTGGGTTGATGGGACCGGTTGCTCCCCGTGAGGATGAAACTGTGCCTGGCTGTCGCCCTGCTCTCTGTTGTTGCCGCGAGGCGGAGCCGAGCCAGCTCATCCATGCACGGGGCGACGTGCCCGACGATGGTGCTGCATCGGGAACAAGCGCGCACGTCGGAGTGGCTGTCGGGATGGGGGCTCGGTCGCCGACCTGATGCGGCTGCTCGTGCCTCGCTTGCCCCGCCGTGGCAGTTGGGCTCACTCCTTGGGGTGAAGCGGGGATAATCCACCCCATCACTCCCTGTTGCTTTCTATGCTTCTTGGTGACGGAATGTTATGGCAAGAGGGGGCTGTTATGGAGGGCGTTGCGGGCAATGGGCTGATGGTTCGCCCCGGGGTGTTGGAGGCGGAGGCGCGGGCGCTCAACTCGGCTGCGCTCCGGGTCGAGTCGGCGGTACGGGGCCGGCTTGGGGAGGTTGCGGCGGCGGGGGGTGCCCTTGCGGGGTGGCGGACCGGAGCTGCGTTGGAGGAGTGGGCGGTGGCCTGGGCGGCTCGGCTGGCTGCGCTGGTGGTGGGGTTGGACGGGCATGGCGAGCGATTGCGGGCCACGGCGCGGAACTACCGGGAGGCTGACGCGGCGGTGCGGGCCTCGTTCTCGGTGCGGGCGGTGTTGCCGTGAGCCCGGGTCCGGGGCAGGTGGCCGCGGTGCCGGTTGCGGCCATGGTCGCTGCGGGTCGGGCCTGTGACGCGTTGGCGAGGGAGTTCGCCGAGCAGGCCGCCGTGGTGACCGGGGCCCGCTGCGCCACCGGGGAGGCATGGCAGGGGCAGGCGGCCTTACGGGCCGGGCTTGCCGTCGATGCCGACCGGTTGCGGCTGATCGCGGCGGGGGAGCAGATGCAGGGACTGGCCATGCTGCTGGCTCAGTACGCGGAGGAGTTACGGGAGGCGAGCGGTGCGGTGGGCGCCGTGCTCGATGGCGGTCACCCGCCGGACGCACCCGCCCTCGTGGCTGCGATGGCGCGGGCAGCGGAGGTCGACGAGCGCTGCGCCGCCGAGCTGCTGCGCTCTGCCGCGCAGGCCCGTGACGGCAGCGCGCTGGATTTGCACGCTGCCGCCACGCAACTCGCCTCCGCCACCGGGCTGCTGGCCGATGCGCTGCCTCCGAGGGGTAGCACGCCGACCCAGGTCCGCGACTGGTGGCGGCTGTTGAGCCGCGACGAGCGGGAGATGATCATCGCTGATGCGCCCCAGCTCATCGGCGGCCTGGACGGTGTCCCGTGCGCGGACCGGGACCGAGCCAACCGCCTCCTGCTCGACCGCCTCATCGACACGGACGGGGACGTGTCCCGTCGCGATGCTCTGACCGCTGTCAGGGAGCGTCTGCAGCGGCAGGAGGGCGTGTTCCCGCCTGCGCTGCTGCTCGCGATCGGCACCGAGGGCCAGGGGCGTGCCGTGCTCGCCTTCGGCGATCCGGACCGGGCCGCCGACGTCGCCGTCTATGTCCCCGGAATGGGGACGACTCTGGCCGACGTCGCCGGGAAGGACGGGGTTCGTGCGCTGGCCGTCCACGACGCCGCGTCGGTGCTGGCTCCCCGCTCGCGACCGGTCGCCTCCGTTGTCTGGCTCGGCTACGACCCGCCGTCCGGATTGCCGGAAGGTGCGTCGACCGCCCGGGCCGTGGCCGGGGCGGTCCGGTACGGACGCTTTCTGGCGGGGCTGCGCGCCACTGCTCGGGGCGCACCGCCGCATCTCACCGCGATCGGCCACAGCTATGGCTCGCTGCTGGTCGGCAAGGCCGCCCAGCGGCCCGGCGGGATCGCCGCCGACGAGATCGTACTGCTCGGCAGTCCGGGGACGGGGGCGATCCGCGCGGAGCAGCTCGGCGTCCCGCCTGGCCATGTCTGGGTAGCGGCTGCCCCTGGCGACCCGGTCACCGAGCGGCTTCCGGCTCCGCCGCGGCTGCTGGCTTCCCTGCTCGCAGGACACGCCCCGGGGGCGCTGCTCCCCGCCCAACTCCGGGCCGAGGGCCATGCCCAGGGCTGGTTCGGCACCCGCCCCGCCGCCCCTGCCTTCGGGGCCCGCCTGTTCCCGGCCGAGGACGGCCCCGACGGTGCTCCCCACTCCCACTACCTCGACCCCGGAAGTCCCACTCTCCTGGCCCTCGCCGCCGTGGTCACCACGCCGCCGCGGTGACTGCGGACCCGCGCGGGAGTGGATTTTGATGCCGGGGCGGTGACCAGGTATTGTCTCCCTCGTTCGCCCCTATAGCTCAGTCGGTAGAGCGTCTCCATGGTAAGGAGAAGGTCTGCGGTTCGATTCCGCATGGGGGCTCCAGCAGGACCGAAGGCCCTCCGCCACTGGCGGGGGGCCTTCGGCGTTGTGGATGGCGGGACGGGGCGGGTGACGCACGCTCACATGCCGGGCACCACGAGGTCGTAGCGGCCGGTGGGGACGGATTTCACCAGGTCGCCGTTGGGGCGGTCGTTGCCCTCGACGCGGGACCTGGCCCGGGTCGTCGACGAGCCGTTGCGCCGGTGACGACGGCCGAGCCGCTGCTCGCGCAGGGCGTCCGGGGCGTCGACGTACCAGAGCTGGTCCAGCAGGGCGGCGGCCTCGCGCCAGCCGGGCTGGTCCAGGCCGAGGTAGTTGCCCTCGGTGATGACGAGCCGGACGCCGGGGGCGATGACGTGCCGCGCCGCGACCGGCTCGTGCAGCAGGCGGTCGTAGTCGGGGGCGTAGACGTCGTGGTCGGCGGCCTCCGCGCCGGTGCCGACGCGGCGCAGCAGTGCCAGGTAGCCCTGGACGTCGAAGCTCGGCGCGGAGCCCTTGCGGTCGGTCAGGCCGAGCCGTTCCAGCTGGGCGTTGGACAGGTGGAAGCCGTCCAGCGGCAGCAGCGCCACCGTGCCCGGGCCCAGCGCGGCGTCCACGCCCCGGAGCAGCGCGGCCGCGAGTGTGGACTTGCCGGCCCCGGGCGGCCCGCACAGGCCGAGGAGCCGCCGGCCCGGCCGGTCGAGCAGACGGACAGCCTCGTCGATGAGGTGGTGGGGTGCGGAGTGCATGCCACCAGTTTGCCTGCACCTGTCCAGGGGCTTCCGCCGCGCGGCATGCTGGCGGTACGTGTACGGCATGGGTTGTGATGGTGCGTCACACCGGATCCATTTCCCGGCCCCACCGGGCGGGCCCGGCTCGCTGGACCTTCACCGCCTCGGGTTGCCCAGGGGCACGGGGCCTCGTGCCCCGAATGACTGACGTATTGAGGGGGAATCGTGGGCGTGCGGCTCGTGGTCGTTGACGACCACAGACTGCTGGCGGAGGCACTGGCGACCGCACTGCAGCTGAGGGGGCACCGGATCCTCGCGGTGGGCACCCCGGTGGGGGCCGCGGCGGAGCTGGTGCTGCACCGGCGCCCTGAGGTGTGCCTGCTGGGGGTCGCGCACCCGGAGGACGGGGCGTCGTTCGACGCGGTGCGCCGGATCCGGCGCGAGCGTCCCGAGGTGGGCATCGTGGTGATGGGGGGCGTGGCGAGCCTGGGCGGGGTGGCTGCCGCCTTTGCAGCCGGTGCGGCCGGGTACGTTCGGCAGGACGACCGGATCGAGGTGGTGGAGCGCGCGTTGACCAGGGTCAGGGCGGGGGAGGCCGCGGTGGCCCCGGAGCTGCTGCAGGCGGCGTTCCAGCATCTGCTGCGTCCGTCGGCCGAGCCGGACGACGAGGCGCTGCGGCTGCTGCGGCTGCTGACCCGGCGCGAGGTGCAGGTGCTGATGCGGATCGCCGAGGGGGAGGACACCAAGGAGATCGCGGTGGGCATGTCCATCGCCCCCAGCACCGCGCGCACGCATGTGCAGCGGGTGCTGATGAAACTCGGCGCCCGGACCCGGCTGGAGGCGGCGGCCGTGGCGGCCCGTACCGGACTGCTGGAACGCGTCACGCAGGACGAGTGACGGCGGCAAGCGAATGTGAAGGTCATAGTTCGCTTGGGGTGTTGACTCGTGATGTGTTGTGTTTGAATATGTTGGTAAGGGGTGTCCGTCGTAGTGTGAAAAATGGAGCGAGTAGTGAAGAAGACCAGCACTCGGATGGCCGACGGCCGCGAGTTGATCTACTACGACTCCCGTGACGACACGGTGCGCGACAACCCGGACCTGCGGCCGCTCGACGCCACCGCCACCTCCTCGGAGATCCGCTACGACCCGCTGCTCGACGAGTGGGTCGTCATCGCCTCGCACCGCCAGGGACGGATCTACCACCCGCCGGCCGACGAGTGCCCGCTCTGCCCCTCCCGGGACGGACGGCTCAGCGAGATCCCCGCGCCCGACTACGACGTCGTGGTCTTCGAGAACCGCTTCCCCTCGCTCACCACGTCGGCCGTCGGCGCGCCCGACACCGCCACCGGGACGCTGCCGCACCACGCCCGCCCCGGCAACGGCCGCTGCGAGGTGGTCTGCTTCACCTCCGACCACGACTCCTCCTTCGCAGACCTCACCCCCGCCCAGGTCGGCCTGGTCCTGGAGGCCTGGACCGACCGGACCGCCGAACTGTCCGCGATCCCCGGCGTCGAGCAGGTCTTCTGCTTCGAGAACCGCGGCGAGGAGATCGGCGTCACCCTCGGCCACCCGCACGGCCAGATCTACGCCTACCCCTTCGTCACCCCGCGTACCGAGCGCATGCTCGCCAGCTCCGCCGCCCACCGCAGGCGCACCGGACGCAACCTCTTCGACGACCTGCTCGCCGCCGAGCGCGCCGAAGGCGACCGGGTCGTCGTCGCCGGGGAGCACTGGACCGCCTTCGTCCCCTACGCCGCGCACTGGCCCTACGAGGTGCACCTCTACCCCAACCGCAGGGTCGGCGACCTGCTCGCCCTCAACGACGCCGAGCGGGCCGAGTTCTGCACCGTCTACCTCGACCTGCTGCGCCGCTTCGACCTGCTGTTCGACGCGGACGGCACAGGGACCAACAAGACGCCCTACATCGCCGCCTGGCACCAGGCACCGGTACGCTCCGGTCTGCCCGGCACAGGTGGCGAACTGGCACTTCACATGGAGCTCTTCACGATCCGTCGTACGGTGGGCAAGCTCAAGTTCCTGGCCGGCTCCGAATCCGGCATGGACGTGTTCATCAACGACGTGTCGCCCGAGATGGCGGCGAAGCGCCTACGAGAGGTCTCCTCATGACCCCCCAGTCCGCACAGTCCGCGAAGGCTCCAGCGCCCGCAAAATACCTCGTCACCGGCGGCGCCGGCTACGTCGGCGGAGTCGTCGCCGCGCACCTGCTGGAGGCCGGCCACCAGGTCGTCGTGCTGGACGACCTCTCCACCGGGCACCGCGTCTCCGTCCCGGCCGGAGCCGAGTTCGTCCAGGGCCGGATCCAGGACGCGTCCGACGTACTCGACAGCTCCTTCGACGGCGTGCTGCACTTCGCCGCCAGCTCCCAGGTCGGCGAGTCGGTCGCGGACCCGGAGAAGTACTGGCGCAACAACGTCGCCGGCTCGCTGGAGCTGCTCAGCGCCATGCGCAAGGCCGACGTCCGCCGCCTGGTCTTCTCCTCCACCGCCGCCGTCTACGGCGAGCCAGAGGTCAGCCCGATCGAGGAGACCGCGCGCACCGCGCCGACCAACCCCTACGGCGCCACCAAGCTCGCCGTCGACCACATGATCACCAGTGAGGCGAACGCCCACGGCCTGGCCGCGGTCTCGCTGCGCTACTTCAACGTCGCCGGCGCCTACGGCGTCCAGGGCGAGCGCCATGACCCCGAATCGCACCTGATCCCGCTGGTCATCCAGGCCGCCCTGGGCAAGCGCCCGCACATCGCCGTGTACGGCGACGACTACCCCACCCCCGACGGCACCTGCATCCGCGACTACATCCACGTCGCCGACCTCGCCGACGCCCACCTGCTCGCCCTCGCCGCGGCCGAGTCCGGGCAGCACCTGATCTGCAACCTCGGCAACGGCAGCGGCTTCTCGGTCCGCGAGGTCGTCGAGTCGGTGCGCCGGGTCACCGGCCGCGAGATCAAGGCCGTGACGGCCGAGCGCCGCCCCGGCGACCCCGCCGCGCTGGTCGCCTCCGCCGCCCGGGCCCGCACCCTGCTCGGCTGGAACCCCCGCCGTACCGACCTCGACGCGATCGTCGCCGACGCGTGGAACTTCGCCCTCGCACTGGAACAGGAGTAAGCAGTGACCGATCAGGACGGGACCGGCCCGGTCAGCACCGGCACAGACGGGGCCGTGCACGAGGCTGTCACCAAGGGGTACGAGTCCGTGTACGGGACCGCTCCACAGGTGGTCTGGCAGGCCCCCGGGCGGGTCAACGTCATCGGTGAGCACACCGACTACAACGACGGCTTCATGCTCCCCATAGCCCTGCCGCACGCCACCCGCCTCGCCGCCTCGCTGCGCGGGGACGGCGTGCTGCGGCTGCACAGCGCCCAGTCCCCGGACAGCTCGGGGATCACCGAGCTGGCCCTGTCCGACCTGGTCCCCGGCTCCGTGCCGGGCTGGGCGGCCTACCCCGCCGGGGTGGTCTGGGCGCTGCGCGACGCCGGGCACGACGTCCCCGGGGCCGACCTGTACTTCGACAGCGACGTCCCGGTCGGCGCCGGACTGTCCTCCTCGGCCGCCCTGGAGTGCGCCGTCGCCGCCGCCTACAACGACCTCTGCGGCCTCGGCCTGACGCCCACACAGCTCGCGCTGCTGAGCCAGCACGCCGAGAACGTGTTCGTGGGCGTGCCCTGCGGCATCCTGGACCAGCTCGCCTCCAGCTGCTGCGAGGAGGGCGCCGCTCTCTTCGTCGACGTCCGCAGCATCGACCCGGCCGAGGGCAGGACCCGCCAGGTCCCGCTCGACCTGGCCGGGGCCGGCCTGGTGCTGCTGGTCATCGACACCCAGGTCAAGCACGCCCACGCGGACGGCGCCTACGCCGAGCGGCGCAGGGGCTGCGAGAAGGCGGCGGCGATCCTGGGCCTGCCCGCCCTGCGCGACCTCCCCTACGCCGGCCTGGACGCCGCCCTGGAACGGCTGCCGGACGACGGCCTGCGCGCCCTGGTCCGGCACATCGTCACCGAGGACGCCCGGGTCGAGCAGGTCACCGCACTGCTGGACGCCGGTGAGCTGCGGGCCATCGGCCCGCTGCTGACCGAGGGGCATGCGTCGATGCGCGACGACTACCGGATCTCCTGCGCCGAGACGGACCTCGCGGTCGACACCGCGGTCGCGGCCGGTGCGCTGGGTGCGCGGATGACCGGCGGCGGCTTCGGCGGCTCGATCATCGCCCTTGTCGAGAAGGCCGGTGCGGAGGCCGTGGCAGCCGCGGTGACCAGCGCTTTCGCGGTGCAGGGGTGGACCGGGCCACGAGCGTTCACCGCCGTTCCCTCGGCGGGGGCGAGGCGGTTGGAGTAAGCAGTGGGGTTTGGTGGTGGGCTGGTCGCGCAGTTCCTCGCGCCCCTGCGGGGCTGTCAGGGGCGTACGGAACTGCGCAAACAACCACGACGACGTTGCGCGATCTCGCTACCCTGAAGCAACATTCGGCTGGGGGGCCGGACTGAAGCAGGATCAGGGGGCAGCAGTGGCGCGTATCCGGGTCCTGGTCGCGGACGGGCACCGCATCTTCGCCGAGGCGCTCGCCACCGCGCTCGCCGCGGAACCGGACGTGGACGTCTCCGCGGCCGGCAGCGCGCAGGCCGCAGAGCGGGCGCTGGACCGTGCCGACGCCGAGAATCGTCCCTTCCAGGTGCTGCTCGTGGACGCGGACCTCAACCCCGGCGGCGCCGCACCGCCACCGGCGGTGGGCCAGCCCCGGCTGCCCGAGGCCCGGCGCACCCTCGCGCCCCCGCAGCGCGCCCCCGTGGTGCACCTGCCGGCCCAGCGCAAGGCCGGCTACGGCACGCCCCCCGCAGGGGTGAATCCCGGCGCCCGCATCCCGGCACCGCGCACCGGCGGCACGGGTACGGGCGGTACGGGTGCCGCCAACGGCAACTCCGCCCCGGCGCCGTCCGCCGCCGCCCCCACCGGCGCCCCCGTCCCGGCCGGGGACGGAATCAGCTTCGCCGCCCGTGCCCGCGCCTCGCACCCCGCGCTCCAGGTCATCGTCCTCGCCGTCGACGACGACCCCCGCCGCGTGGTCCAGGCACTCCAGGCGGGGGCCGGCGCCTGGGTCGCCAAGGAGAGCTCGCTGGGGCGGCTGATGGCCGTCATCAAGGGCGTCATGCGGGACGAGACGCACATCCCGCCGCTGCTGCTCACCGGGGTCATCAGGGAGCTCACCGCGGCCCGCCGCGACCGCACCGAGAGCGAGCGCCTGGTCGAGTCGCTCACCCCGCGCGAGAAGCAGGTGCTCCGCTGCATGGTCGCCGGCCTGGGCCGCCAGGCCGTCGCCGACCGGCTCTACCTCTCCCCGCACACGGTGCGCACCCACATGCAGAACGTCCTCGGCAAACTCGGCGTCCACAGCACACTCGCCGCTGTGGCGTTGGCCCGTCGCGCGGGGGTCGGTCCGGCGGACTAGTGCACGTCAGTGTGGGTCGTTCGCGCGCGCCTTTCATCAGCACAGCCCCGCGCCCCTAGATAGTGCAACTGGCTCAGTCGCACTATCTAGGGGCGCGGGGAACTGCGCGACAAACCACAGCTGACCTGCACCCTCGCTCCAGCGCCACCATGCCCAGGGCAGGAACGGAAACCACGAAGATCGCGGCAAGGTGCTCCGCCCCCGCCAGATTGGGGTACAGGACCTCCTCCAGCACCATCGCCGCAACCGTCACGCTCCCCGTGACCCACGCCCGGTGGCGCCAGGCGACGGCTACCGCCAGGGCGACCACCGCTGCCGAGGGTCCGGTGTCACGGACCCACGCGTCCTCCCAGGGCAGCCCGAACAGCGCCGAGGGCCCCTGGCGGACCGCCTGGCGGGCGTACAGCGTCCCGGCGAGCGTGCCCGCGTAGGCGACCAGCAGGGTGCTGCGCCACCCCAGCGTGAGCTCGGCGATGCCGAAGACGACGAAGACCTGCGCCGCGGCCCCCCAGACCGGCAGGTTCGGCGCCGGCACGAAGAGCGACAGCGGCGTCCGCGCCAGCGACTGCCACAGCGGCAGCTCCGCCCGCACCACGCCCACCCGCTCCACCAGCGCCGCCCCGCCCGCGGCATGCTGCAGCAGCTGGAAGCCCAGCACCGCGGCCGTGGCCGCGAAGGTCATCCGCAGCGCCGCCAGCCGCTCCCGCGCCAGGCTCTCGCGTGCGGCCAGGTACAACCCGCTCCACTCGGTGAGCAGCGCCGAGCGGAGGGTCACCTGGAGCTGAGAGTCCCTCATTCAATAAAAAATAGGACATAACTAGCCAATTGGCTGCTTGGCGCCCGGAGTCGTCGTGTTTCCGGCGCTCTGCGAGCCGCTGTCGGCGCCGTCGTCGCCGCCCTCGCTGCTGCCCGCACGGTCCAGGGCACGGCTGTGCCGCCGCTTGAACAGGCTCGGCAGGCTCGGCGCGGTGATGAAGCCCTCGGCCCGCGCCGAGGCGAGACTGATCCTGGGCAGGTCGCTGCTGCGCGCGAACAGCAGGTAGCGGGGCTCCCAGATGGGCCGGTACTTCGCGTTCGCCCGGTACAGGGACTCGATCTGCCACCAGCGCGAGAAGAACATCAGCACCGAGCGCCACATTCGCAGCACCGGCCCCGCCCCCAGCCTGGAGCCGCGCTCGAAGACGGCCCGGAACATGGCGAAGTTCAGCGACACCCGTTTGATGCCGACACTCTCGGCCTGCCCCATCAGCTCGATGACCATGAACTCCAGCAGCCCGTTGTCGGAGTCCCGGTCGCGCCGCATCAGGTCCAGCGACAGGCCTTCGCGCCCCCAGGGGACGAAGCTCAGCAGGGCCCGCAGCTCGCCCTGCCCGTCGTGGCACTCGACCATCACGCACTGGCCGTCGTCGGGGTCGCCCAGGCGGCCCAGCGCCATCGAGAAGCCGCGCTCGGTCTGCCCGTCGCGCCAGGTGTCGGCGCGCTCCAGCAGGGTCTGCATCTCGTCGTCGGGGATGTCCGCGTGGCGGCGCACCCGTACGGTGTAGCCGGCCCGGCCGACCTTGTTGTGCGCCTGGCGCACGCCGCGCATCGCGCGCCCCTCCAGGGTGAACTCGTCCACCTCGACGATGGCCTCGTCGCCCAGCTCCAGCGCGTTCAGCCCGTGCCGGGAGTAGACGGTGCCGCCCTCCTCGCTGGCGCCCATCACCGCCGGCACCCAGGCGTGCTCACGGGCCTGGTCCAGCCAGCGGTCGATCGCCCCGGGCCAGGCCTCCACATCGCCGATCGGATCGCCCGAGGCCAGCGAGACCCCGCCGAGCACGCGATAGGCGACGGCGGCCTTCCCGGAGGGGGAGAACAACACGGACTTGTCGCGGCGCAGCGCGAAGTAGCCCAGCGAGTCGCGCTCCCCGTGCCCGTCCAGCAGCTCCCGCAACCGCATCTCGTCGTCGGGGCAGAGGTACTCCTTGCCCTTGGGGGAGCGGAACAGCGCGTACAGCACCAGCAGGAAGATCAGCGCGCTCATCGCGTTGATGGCGATGTCCACCCAGTGCGGGATGACGATGTTGCGGTAGCCGGTTCCGGACGGGGCCAGGGTGTAGACCCGCATGGCGGCGTACTGGATCCGGTGCCACAGGTACGAACCGTCCACCTCGTCGGTCAGGGTCACCAGCAGGGTGCCGACCAGCACGCCGACCGCGCCGCCGCCGATCAGGGCGGCCAGCGCCAGCCTGGGGTTGCTGCGGTCGCCCTTGGCGTGGAACTCCTTGCGGCCCGCCAGCAGGGCCGTGAACATCAGCAGGGTGACGACGGCCGAGATCCAGTTGAACCAGTGCTCCCTGACCTCCGGGTAGAACAGCAGCAGCAGGGCCATCAGGACCACGTAGAGGCCGACGACGACCACGTTGAAGATCCAGGCGGCGCGTTTGCGGCGGCGCATCATCATGGCCAGGAACAGCGCCAGGGCGCCCGAGGTGAACCCGGCGGTGATCATGTACGGGGTGAAGAAGTCACCGGTGTTGTGCCGGGTGACCTGGCTGTGGAACGGGGCTGAGACGGCTCCGAGGAAGTTGAGTACCGCGGCGGCCCGCAGGTACCAGACCGCGAACACGGCGGCGCGCGGACGCCAGGCCGCGAGGCGGTTCGGTGCAGTTTCGGAGGACACGTCCCTCCCCATCCTTTATAGGCTATTCCTCATAGTTGCATAACATTTCTGCAACATCGTCGCTCGTAACGCCGAGAGCCCGCCCCCCGAACGGCGGGGGCGGGCTCTGGCCAGGGTCTGACGACAGCGGTTCTCACCTCGAGGTCAGCGGTGGCGCAGCACCTTCTCGAAGACCCCGGCGATCACCGCATGCCCGGTCGGATTGGCGTGGATGTCCTGGTACTGGGTGCACTCCCAGGTCCAGGCGCAGATCCGGGCCACGTTCAGCGGCACCGTGCCGAACGCCGGGAGGGTGGCCTGGTCGGTGAAGTCGTCCGTGGCGAACGCCTTGGAGACGTCGGCCAGCTTGAAGCCGCTGTACCGCAGCCCCCGGTCGATCACGCCGTTCAGGGTGTCCGACAGCACCGTGGACTGCTTGGCCTCGGCCTGCCCGGTGGCACCGGTCAGCCATACCGCCAGGAACGGGTCGTAGTAGTTCATCCCCGCGTACTGCGGCGCCCGCCACCCCTCGCCGCCCGCCCGGCGCAGGCCCGAGGCGATGTACGGCAGCTGCGTGGCGACGGTGGCGATGCCCTTGACGGTGCAGGCCTGGTCGATGCCGGTCGCGCTGAGGCAGCCGTCCACGTCGTTGGCGCCGATGTCCAGCGTCACGTACTTCACCTGGCCGCGGTGCGCCCGCAGGAACGCCTCGGCCGCACCCAGCTGCGAGGTCGCCCCCGGGTAGCTGCAGATGCCCCCGAGGATCATCGTCTCGGTGGTCTCGCCGCTGCAACCCAGCTTGATGTGGACCAGCGACGGGTCGTGCTGCTTGAGCCGCGTGTACAGCTGGTCCGTGTAGGACACGTCGGTGTTGGTACGGACGTTCGGCTGGTAGCCGGCTGCCAGGGAGTCCCCGAGTGAGACGTAGTAGTGCGGCTGCGGATGGTAGCCGCCCTCGTCCTGCGCGACGGCGGTGCCGGTCATCGCCGCGCCGGCGAGAGCCGCGGCCGCGAGGACGCCGAAGGCGCGGCGCAGCCGGGAAGTGCTGGGCATAGGTGGAGCCCCCTTGTGTGCGGAGCCGCGACGGTGCGGCCCCTCATCCCAGGGAGTATCCCAACTCACGGGTAGCTTGTGGCAATACCCGTGCACCGACCGGTGGCCGCGCCCCCTCGAACCAGGAGTCGAGGAGGCGCGGCCACCGGTCGGTGCACGGGTATCTGATCCGGCGTCAGCTGGCCGGGCTCCAGTAGTCGCCGGCCATCACGAGGTAGACCAGCATCTTGATGGTCTCGCCGTAGTACGCGTCGCCGAACGGGTTGGTCCCGAGCTGCTTCCAGATCGCGTCGGTCCAGGCCTGGTCGCCGGAGGCCATCGCCGCCGGGCCGACCGAGTCGCCGGCCTCCTCGGCCTGGGTGTCGCCGGAGACGTTGCCGTTGGCGCAGTTCAGCTTCACATGCGGCTGGACCTTGGCCGGGTTGCCGCCGGACAGCGACTTCAGGCATGCCGACTCCAGCTTGGCCGTCCGGTACGCGGTCGCTGCCGTGGTCGAGCCGTTCACCAGGGCGTCGGTGCCCAGGTGCCAGGGGACCCGGATGGAGTTGTAGCCGACGATGTTGTCGGGCTGGCTCTCCTGGTAGTCGGCCGGGGCCGGCTTGGGGCTGGTGCCGTTGGCGCCGACCACGAAGTCCGACAGCAGGCCCGAACTCGCCGAGTACTTTGCGGTGAACTCGTTGATGACCGCCTCGGTGCGGGTGACGACCTTGCTCCAGTCGTGCGCGGTGTCGTACGCGGCGAACGCCCGCAGGTGGTCCAGCATCATGTCGGACGGCCGGGTGTCGGTGCTGGGGCCGTCGTCCTCGCACTTCAGGTGGCCGTCCGAGGCCACGTCATGGGCGTAGACGCTGGCCAGCCAGGCCCTGGCGTCGGCGGTGTAGCCGCCCCACTGCTTGTCGGCCAGGATCACGCCGTAGCCCACGTCGAGGTCGCCGTCGGTGGCGGAGTCGGGGGTGCTGCTGTCGGTGTACTTGCAGGTCTTGCCGTCGAGCTGCCACTCCATCAGGCCGTCGGCGTCCTTGTGGTCCTTGACCAGCTGCCACAGGCCGTTGAACTCGGTCTGCGCGCTGCTGTCGTAACCGGCCATCAGCGGCACGATGTTCATGCCGTACCCCTGCGCCTCGGAGACGGTGCCGTTGTTGGGGGCGTCGCCGTCGCCCTTGGTGGAGACGTAGTACTCGTTCGAGGCACAGCCCTTGACCAGGTAGGTGCTCTTCCAGGAGTCGTACTGCTTCTCCACCGCCGCGTCCCGGGTGGACTGCGACGCCGAGGGCATCACGCCGACCTTGTAGGTGACGTGGGCGGGGAACGGCTTCGCGGGTGTGGTGGCGGCCGAGGCACTGGCCCCGCCGGTGGCGGCGAGACCGAGGCTGATACAGCCGGCAGCCGCCGCGGTGGCGACCATCTTCCGGACGGGGGAGCGCAACTGACGAACCATCGGGTGGTTCTCCTTCGTGGGGGAAGGGTGCGGGCTTCTTAAGTTAGGAAAGTTTCCTAACTCGATTTCGGCAAGAATGGCCCCGTTGCCGGTACGCAGTCAAGGGTGCGGGGAGTTCGGCTGGGGTTCCGTGCGGCGTTCTACTCGGGGAGGTTGTCGAACGGGGCCACCAGCTGCCGCAGCAGACCGGCCAGCTCCCCGCGCTGGGCTGTGGAAAGCTCCGCCAGCAGGGCGCGCTCGTACGCCAGCAGCCCGGCCAGCGCCTCGTCCGCGAGATCGCGGCCGGCCTCGGTGAGCCGTACCAGCACCCCGCGCCGGTCGCCCGGGTCGGGCAGCCGCTGGACCAGTCCCTTGACTGCGAGCCGGTCGATCCGGTTGGTCATCGTCCCGGAGGTGACCAGAGTCTGCGTCAGCAACTGCCCGGGGGAGAGCTGGTACGGGGAGCCGGCCCGGCGCAGCGCGGTGAGGACGTCGAACTCCCACGGCTCCAGGCTGTGCTCGGCGAAGGCGGTGCGCCTGGCCCGGTCGAGGTGGCGGGCGAGCCTGCTGATCCGGCTCAGCACTTCGAGCGGTTCCACGTCGAGGTCCGGGCGCTCTCGGCGCCACGCAGCGACCAGCCGGTCGACCTCGTCCTCCATGGTTGATCAGTGTAGTGGGCGGTGTGTCGACATGAAGTCTCTTGACATCAAGAAAAGGTATCGGTCAGACTGAAGTATCTTGACGTCAAGATACATGGAGACGGAGACCTCGCCGATGACCGACACCACCTGGGACCCCGCGCAGTACCTCCGCCACGCCGACCACCGCAGCCGGCCCTTCCGCGACCTCGTCGACCGCATCCCCGGCGCCGCCGGCAGCCCTGGCACCCCTGGCAGCCCGTCGAACATCGTCGACCTCGGCTGCGGCCCCGGCAACACCACCGCCACCCTCCCCGACCGCTGGCCCGCCGCCGCCCTCACCGGCATCGACAGCTCGACACAGATGATCGACAAGGCCCAGGCGGACCACCCGGAGATCTCCTTCCGCGTCGGCGACATCACCAGCTGGAAGCCGGGGGACGACGGCAACCCCGACCTGATCCTCTCCAACGCCGCCCTGCAATGGGTCCCCGACCACGCCGACCTGTTCCCCGACTGGGTCCACGCCCTCCCCACCGGCGGCGTCCTCGCCTTCCAAGTCCCCGGCAACTTCGGCGCACCCAGCCACACCCTGCTCGCGGAACTCCGCACCAGTGCCCGCTGGGAGGGGCGCCTCGCCGCTGCCGCCGAACACCCCTCCGTCCTGGAACCCGTCGACTACCTCGCCCGGCTCAGCGTCCTGGGCTGCACCGTCGACGCCTGGGAGACCACCTACTACCAGACCCTGCACGGCGCCCACCCCGTTCTCGACTGGATGCTCGGCACCGGCCTGCGCCCCGCCCTCGCCGCCCTCACCGACCCCGGCGACCGCGCCGACTTCCTCGCCGAGTACAGCGCCCTCCTCGACCAGGCCTACCCCACCACCCGCTACGGCACAGTGCTCCCGTACCGGCGCATCTTCGTCATCGCCACCAGGAAGTGAAGTGAGGACCGTGCAGCCGTGATCATCGCCATCGACCACGTCCAGCTCGCAGCACCACCCGGCAGCGAGGACGCGCTGCGCCGCTACTACGCGGACATCCTTGGCCTGGAGGAGATCCCCAAGCCGCCGGTGCTGGCCGCCCGCGGCGGATGCTGGTTACGGACACCAGGCGGCGGCGTCCAGCTCCACCTCGGCGTGGAAACCCCCTTCGTCCCCGCCCGCAAGGCCCACCCCGCCCTCCGCGTCCAGGGCATCCACGCCTACGCCGAGCACATCGCCGCCCACGGCGCACCCGTCACCTGGGACACCGACCTCCCCGGCCACCACCGCTTCTACTCCAGCGACCCGGTCGGCAACCGCATCGAGTTCCTCGAACCCGTGGCGGTCGGCTAGTTCTTCCGCCGACCCACCAGCTGAGGCCGCCGCTCCATCCCCTCCAGACCGTGCCAGGCCAGATTCACCAGATGCGCGACGACCTCGGCCTTCTTCGGCTTCCGCACATCCAGCCACCACTGACCCGTCAACGCCACCATCCCCACCAGCATCTGCGCGTACATCGGCGCCAGCTTCGCGTCGTAACCCCGCGACTTGAACTCATGGCCCAGGATGTCCTCGACCTGCGTCGCGATGTCATTGATCAACGACGCGAACGTCCCCGTCGACTGCGCCACCGGCGAATCCCGCACCAGGATCCGGAAACCGTCCGTCGACGTCTCGATGTAGTCCAGCAGCGCGAACGCCGCCTCCTCGCACAACTCACGCGGATGGCCACCCGTCAGCGAACCGGTGACCATGTCCAGCAGCAACTGCATCTCACGGTCCACCACAACCGCGTACAGCCCCTCCTTGCCGCCGAAGTGCTCGTACACCACCGGCTTGGACACCCCGGCCTTCGCCGCGATCTCCTCCACCGACGTCGCCTCGTAGCCGCGCTCCGCGAACAGGGCGCGGCCCACATCCAGCAGCTGCTCCCGCCGCTGCTTCCCGCTCATCCGAACCCTGGCGGCCCGCGCCGCCGGCGCCTTCCTGGTACGTGCCGCCCGCCCGTCGCCCGCCACCACCCTTTTCGGACGTGCTTCGCCCGGCACCCCCCCCTGGCCGGTCCGTGCGGGCACAGGTGGATCCCCTGGATCCCCTGCCCCGTCCGACCCACTGCTGCTCTCGTTCACAGGACCATCATGCCGCGCGCCGGGCCTCGATCCGCTCCGGGCTGGGCCAGCGGACGTCCCGCGCCCATCCGGCCAGTTCGAACCAGCGGATCAACCGAGCCGAGGAGTCCACCTGCCCGCGCAGCACCCCGTGCCGCGCCGAGGTCGGGTCCGCATGGTGCAGGTTGTGCCAGGACTCGCCGCAGGACAGCACCGCCAGCCACGCCACGTTCCCGGAACGGTCCCGCGACTTGAACGGGTGCTTGCCCATCGCGTGGCAGATGGAGTTGATCGACCAGGTCACGTGATGGAGGAGTGCGACGCGCACCAGCGAACCCCAGAAGAACGCCGTCAGCGCGCCCTCCCAGGACCACGACCACAGCCCGCCCACCAACGGCGGAAGCAGGATCGAGGTGAGCGTGAAGAAGGCGAACTGCCGCGAGATCCAGGAGATGTCCCGGTCCTTCACCAGATCCGGGGCGTAGGTCTGCTGCGGGGTCTGCTCCTCGTCGAACAGCCACCCCATGTGCGCCCACCACAGACCCTTCAGCAGCGCCGGGACGGACTCGCCGTAGCGCCAGGGGGAGTGCGGGTCGCCGTCCTTGTCGGAGAACTTGTGGTGCTTGCGGTGGTCCGCCACCCAGCGCACGATCGGCCCCTCGATGGCGAGACTGCCAGCCACCGCCATGGCGATCTTCAGGGCCCGGGTGGCCTTGAACGAGCCGTGGGTGAAGAAGCGGTGGAAGCCGACGGTGATCCCGTGACAGGCGGTGAAGTACATCACCACCATGATCACGACATCGTGCCAGCCGAGCCCCCACCCCCAGGCGATCGGCACCGCCGCCAGCACCGAGAGGAACGGCACCGCGATGAACGAGGCCAACGCGAACCGCTCCGCCGCCCCCTGCTTCTCCCCACCCCGGGTGGCCGAGATCATGCTCGGCGGTCGTTGCTGTGTTTGTGGTCGTTGCTCAGCCAGTACGGCTGTCGCCGCATCGGCGACGGTCTCCTCGGCGGGCTGGATCGTCATAGCGGCTACCTCATGGCTGGTTCAGGGATGCGGAGACGGAAACCGAAAGTCGACCGTTCCTACGGTTGCGTAACTTACGGCATCGTAGGTTGATTGCCCCCGTATACGCACCCCCAACCGCGCCGGGCGTGGCGGGGACCCGCGTGGCGGGGAGTCGGGGGAGGCGGAGCACCGCCGCTGGTCGGCGGCAGCTGTGGGTGGCTTACATGGCGGGTTCGTTGCCGCCCTCCGCCGTCCGTGGCTTGTTGCTGTTGCTCGCTCCGCTCGCGGGCCAACTGCAGCGGGGGAGCGGGGCCCGGGCCGAGCGCCGTTCCCGGGCCGGGGTCGTGGGTGGGGCGTGCGGAAGCGGTTCTGCGGCAGGGCTTCGGGCGAACCCGGGGCACTTTTGGTACGCCAGGATCGGGGCAAATGGGGCATTGCGGCATGATCAAGTGACACCTTGTCCCGAAGGTGACCCCGGTTCCCCCTCGGGCCGGGCTTTTCGGGTCACTGCCTATACATTCGGGTCACTCCCTCGACGCTAAACCCGGACATAGCGGGCAGGATCCGTCGGACGAGTGACCCAAAAGCATGGGCAGTGACCCCAAACCGGCCAAGCCAACGGGAAGGAACGTTTCTGCACACCCCCCGCCACCAACCGCCCCGCCGCCCGGCAACGGTGGGCCGCCCGCACTCCTCCCCGGCCTTGTCGCCGCGAGCGGAGCGAGCTACAGCAACAAGCCACGGACGGCGGAGGGCGGCAACGGTGGCGCCATGTAAGCCACCTACAGTTGCCGCCCCACCGTCCACTGCCCACCGCCAACCGACAAGTCGACATTCGCAAACCGGGTTCCCGATCATGGCGTGAATCGCTCGAACGTGTGATCCGAACGAGTTTTCCTGCGGGTCTCCGGCCGGCGGGGCGAGGCTCTGGCCATGGACGACGAACAGGGCCTGCGCGAGCAGGTGGTCGCACTGCGGCGTGCGGGGATGAGCCGCCGTCAGATCAGGGACGAGCTCAAGATCTGGAACAACGACAAACTGAACCGCCTGCTCAAGGGCGAGCCCCCGCCCGAATGGACCAAGCGGCCCAATGCTAAGGACGACCTGCGCGCGCAGGCTCGGGAGCTTCGGCGCGCGGGCAGGACCTACGACGAGATTCAGGAGGCGCTGGGGGTCTCCAAGAGCTCGGTCTCGCTCTGGGTGCGCGATATGCCGAGGCCGGCGCGCAGGCAGAGCGGTGAGCAGCGCCGTCAATACATGCAGGACATCTGTTGGGCACCCCGGAGGGAGCTGCGGGAGAACGAGCGAAGGATCACCAAGGCCGCCGCTGCGCGAGAGATCGGGGAGATGACGGATCGCGAGATCTTCATCGCCGGGATCGGTCTCTACTGGGCGGAGGGGAACAAGGACAAGAGCTACGCTCGCCGCGAGCGCGTCAACTTCGTCAACAGTGACCCGAATATGATCCGGGTTTTCCTTGCCTGACTCGACCTGGTCGGCGTCGATCGTTCCAGGCTCAGGTTCGCGGTGCAGATCCACGAGTCCGCCGACGTCGAAGCCGCCGAGGGCTACTGGCGTGAGCTGGTCGGGGCTACGAGTACGTCGTTCTGCAAGACGACGCTCAAGAAGCACAATCCGAAGACCAACCGCAGGAACGTCGAAGACGGCTATCGGGGCTGCCTGGCGGTTCGGGTGCTCGAAGGCGCGGACCTTTATCGTCGCATCGAGGGCTGGTGGTACGGCATAGTAGGAGCCACGCAGGAACGCAACGGCCCAGCTGGAAGCAGCTGATGTCCGTTTTGTACCTGAAATTCCGCTGTGGTGTAACCTGGCAGCACACGGGGTTTTGGTCCCCTTGGTCCAGGTTCAAATCCTGGCAGCGGAGCGTTGCAACTTCTGGCGGGGCTAGGTCCGGTTCGGGACCTGGCCCCGCTTCCCGTATTCGGCTGCTTCGCCCAGCCCGGTATCCTCGGTCACGTCCGGGCGCGCCTGTGCGGAGCCTTCTGGCGTCCCCGGCGGACCCTCCACCCTGTGATGCCGAGGAGCCTCCTGCTGTGAGCTTCAAACCGCCGGCCGCTGTTGTCGTTCTCGCCGCTGGCGGGGGCACCCGGATGAAGTCGGCGGTGCTGCCGAAGGTGCTGCATCCGTTGTGCGGGCGGACGCTTGTGGGGCATGCGTTGGCGGCCGCGCGGGAGCTGACGCCGGAGCAGGTGATCGTGGTCATCGGGCACATGAAGGACAAGGTCGCCGAGCATCTCGCCGAGGTCGACCCGGAGGCCCGGACCGTGGTGCAGGAGCAGCAGAACGGCACCGGCCACGCCGTGCGGGTGGCGTTGGAGGCGTTGGCCGCCGACGGGGTGACGCTGGACGGGACGGTCGTGGTCAGCACCGGGGACACCCCGCTGCTGACCGGGGAGACCCTGCGGCGGCTGGTCGAGGCGCATGCGGCGGACGGCAACGCCGTCACCGTGCTGACGGCGGAGGTGCCGGATGCGACGGGGTACGGCCGGATCGTGCGGGGGCCGAGCCATGAGGTGCGGGCGATCGTCGAGCACAAGGACGCCAGCGAGGCGCAGCTCACCATCCGGGAGATCAACTCCGCCGTGTACGCCTTCGACGGGAAGCTCCTGGCCGAGGGGCTGGGGCAGGTGCGGACGGACAACAGTCAGGGTGAGGAGTACCTGACCGACGTCCTCGGCATCCTGCGCGAGGCGGGGCACCGGGTGGGAGCGCTGGTGGCGGGGGACTACCGGGACATCCTGGGGATCAATGACCGGGTGCAGCTCGCGGAGGCCCGGCGGATCATGAACGACCGGCTGCTGGAGAGCGCGATGCGGGCCGGGGTCACCGTGATCGATCCGGCTTCGACCTGGCTGGACGTTCAGGTGACCTACGAGCAGGACGCGGTGATTCTGCCCAACACCCAGCTGCAGGGTTCCACGTCGATCGGTGCGGGTGCCGAGGTGGGGCCGAACTGCACGCTGAGGGACACCAGCGTGGGCGCCGGGGCTGTTGTGAGCAATGCCACAGCGCAGCGCGCGGTGGTCGGGGAGGGCGCGAACGTGGGCCCGTACGCCTACTTGCGGCCCGGGACGGTGCTGGGTGCCAAGGGCAAGATCGGCACCTATGTGGAGACCAAGAACGCGGTGATCGGGGAGGGGTCGAAGGTCCCCCATCTCAGCTATGTGGGCGACGCCACAATCGGCGAGGGGACGAACATCGGGGCGGCCTCGGTCTTCGTGAACTACGACGGCGTGAGCAAGCACCACACGACCATCGGCAGCCACTGCCGGACCGGTTCGGACAACATGTTCGTCGCCCCGGTGACGGTCGGGGACGGTGCTTACACGGCGGCAGGTTCCGTCATCTACAAGGACGTTCCAGCCGGAGCCCTCGGTGTCACCCGTCCGCAGCAGCGCAATGTCGAGGGGTGGGTGGAGCGGAAGCGGCCGGGGACGGCGGCGGCCCGTGCGGCGGAGGCCGCGCGCTCCGAGGATGCTCCGAGCGCTCCCTGACGCGCCCCCTCGCAAGCCCCGAACGGCCTCGAACTGCCCCGGAAGGCGTCTTACGGGCTGCCCCGGAGGCGACGCGAGCCGCCGCGTCCGCGTAACCTGGGGGACATCCAAGCGCCGCGAGCCTGTGTCGTCGTCGGCGCTCCAGCCAACCCCCCAGCAGCTGCGCCGCGCCAGGCGGCGAGCTGAGGCGCGCGTCAGCTACGCATGAGGAGACGGTGCAGTGACCGGGATCAAAACGTCCGGTGAGAAGAACTTGATGCTCTTCTCCGGCCGCGCACACCCCGAGTTGGCCCGGGAGGTGGCAGAGCAGCTGGGCGTGGACCTCGTTCCCACCAAGGCGCTGGACTTTGCCAACGGTGAGATCTACATCCGCTACGAGGAGTCGGTGCGTGGCGCGGACGCGTTCGTGCTGCAGAGCCACACGGCGCCGATCAACCAGTGGATCATGGAGCAGCTCATCATGATCGACGCCCTGAAGCGGGCGTCGGTCAAGAGCATCACTGTGATCATGCCCTTCTACGGCTATGCCCGGCAGGACAAGAAGCACCTGGGTCGCGAGCCCATCTCGGCCCGGCTGGTCGCCGACCTGCTGAAGCAGGCCGGTGCGCACCGGCTGATGTCGGTGGATCTGCACACCGCGCAGATCCAGGGCTTCTTCGACGGCCCGGTGGACCATCTGTTCGCGCTGCCGCTGCTGGCGGACTACGTGGGCGGCAAGGTCGACCGTGAGCGGCTGACCATCGTGTCGCCGGACGCGGGCCGGGTGCGGGTGGCGGACCAGTGGTCGGACCGTCTGGGTGCGCCGCTGGCGATCATCCACAAGCGTCGGGACCCGAACGTCGCCAACAAGGTGATGTCGGCCGAGGTCGTCGGTGACGTCAAGGACCGGGTGTGTGTGCTGGTCGACGACATGATCGACACCGGTGGCACGATCTGTGCCGCCGCCGACGCGCTGTTCGAGCAGGGTGCGGCGGACGTGATCGTGGCGGCGACGCACGGTGTGCTGTCGGGGCCGGCCGCGGACCGGCTGAAGAACTCGCGGGCCAGCGAGTTCGTGTTCACCAACACCCTGCCGACGCCGGGTGAGCTGCAGATGGACAAGGTGACGACGCTGTCGATCGCCCCGCTGATCGCCCGGGCGATCCGTGAGGTCTTCGACGACGGTTCGGTGACCAGCCTGTTCGACGGCGCGCACTGAGCACAGCACGTCCGAACTGATCGTTTTGGGACCCTCGCCGGGTATCGGCTAGACTGCTGGAATTGCTCGGCGAGGGAGTTCCCACTCCGTTATCGACGCGCTGCTCCACTTCTGGTGTGGCTGTGTGAGGTGCCGCCGGGCGACTCATCCCTGATTCTTGGGTGAGGTTCTGCCGGCGGCTTTTTCGTGAGCCGATCCGGATGGCACCCGCCCCCGCGCAAGGAGTGCCGGCATGTCCGAGATCCGCCTGGAAGCCCAGCCCCGCAACGAGTTCGGCAAGGGTGCGGCCCGTCGCGCCCGCCGTGAGGGCCTGGTCCCCGCGGTCGTCTACGGCCACGGCACGCAGCCGGTCCACATCAACCTCCCGGGCCACGCCCTGATGCTGGCGCTGAAGACCCCGAACGCCCTGTTCACCCTGCCGATCGACGGCAAGGACGAGTTCGTGCTGCCGAAGGCCGTGCAGCGCGACCCGATCAAGCGCAGCCTCAAGCACGTCGACCTGATCCTGGTGAAGCGCGGCGAGAAGGTCACCGTGGAGATCCAGATCAACACCGAGGGCGAGCTGGCCCCCGGCGGCAACCTGCTGGAGCACGTCCTCAACACCCTCCCGCTGGAGGCCGAGGCCACTCACCTGCCCGAGTCGGTCACCATCTCCATCGAGGGCCTGTCCGCCGGTGACTCGGTGCTCGCCAAGGACATCACCCTGCCCCAGGGCTCGACCCTGGCCGTCGAGCCGGAGACCGTCGTGCTGCACGTCGTCTCCGCCCAGGCCGAGGCCCCGGCCGAGGACGCTGCCGAGGGCGACGCCGCCGAGGCCTGAGCCTCGCGGCTCTCCTGCCTGCTGTCGTACCTCTCCGCTGCCCCGGTCCTCGGTGACCGGGGCAGCGGCATACCCGAAGGAGTCTCACGGTGGGCGCGAGCTCGAGCGATGAGTACACGGGTCCGTGGCTCGTGGTGGGCCTCGGCAATCCCGGCCCCGAGTACGCGGGCAACCGCCACAACATCGGGGCGATGGTGGTGGACCTGCTCGCCTCGCGGATCGGGGCGAGGTTCAAGGCGCACAAGAGCCGCAACCAGGTGGTCGAGGGCCGGCTCGCGGGGCAGCGGGTGGTGCTGGCCAGGCCGAACTCGTACATGAACGTGTCCGGTGGTCCGGTGACGGCGCTGCGGGACTTCTACAAGGCGCCGCTGGACCGGATCGTGGTCGTCCACGACGAACTGGACATCGACTACGCGACGCTGCGGCTGAAGCTGGGCGGCGGCGACAACGGCCACAACGGGCTGAAGTCACTGACCAAGTCGATGGGCCCGGACTACTACCGGGTGCGGGCCGGCATCGGCCGCCCGCCGGGTCGGATGGAGGTCGCGGACTTTGTCCTCAAGGACTTCTCCTCGTCCGAGCGCAAGGAACTCGACTGGTTCGTCGACCGTACGGCCGACGCGGTGGAGGCCCTGATTTCCGAGGGCCTGGAGCGGGCGCAGGGAACGTACAACTCCTAAGCCAATACGTTGCTTTGTCGATTTCACCCTCACTTCGGGGACGCACGGGCGCGGTGATCGAATCGTTATATGGCGGAGGTTTGGGCGTTTTGCCGCCATCATGATGTTTTGGTCCGTCAAAACCCCTGGTGGGTAGGTGTATTGCCGGGATTGGAGTGAATTGACAAGACTCCCGCTGTGAAAAGACGATGTGTGATGCTCATGGGGGAGACGTGCATGTCATGTCCACGTCTCCTGGCTCGACGCCCGTTGCGCGGGTGGCGCCGGTGAGCCCCATGTGGCTGTAACCGCTCTGGTTTTTTCCAGTTAGGGGAAGACGTGTCCATATCCCGCCGTACTGCCTTTGCCGTGCGTTCTCTCGGCGTGGCCTCCGCCGCAGGCGCTCTCGCGCTCGGTGTCGCAGGTAGCGCATTCGCTTGCGCGGCCCGGGACTTCACCGGTACCGCGCAGTGCCAGCAGTCCTCCGGAAACGCGCTGCTGACCATCACCGACAGCGACAGGAGCCGCACCTCCGCGACGGTTGAGATCGACTACAACGGCCAGAAGGTCGGCAGTGTCGATTTCTACCAGAACCAGCAGGATCAGGACACGCAGACCGTCGTGGTTCCCTGGGAGACCTCGGGCCGCTGGGACCTGAAGGCTCAGGCCAGCGCCGTCGATATCAGTGGCCAGCGGCAGAACACCATCGCGGTGCCGGGTGGCGACTGCTCCTCGCCGGCCCCGTCGCCCAGCAAGTCGGCTTCCCCGAGCCCCTCTGAGTCCGCGCCGGAGTCCGCTTCGCCGTCCGCTTCCGCGTCCTCCTCCGCGCCGGTCGTCGTCCCGACGACGCCCTCGGCGTCTGCGTCCAGCAGCGCGAAGCCCAGCGCCTCGGCGTCGCCCTCCAGCAGCGTCGTGGCGAGCACTTCGGCCTCCGCGTCGGCTTCCGCGTCCACCTCGGTCGAGGCGACCGCCTCCCCCTCGCCGAGCGGCACCTCGCTGGCGAGCACCGGTGGCGGCAGCGACGCCGGCCTGTTCGCCGGGATCGGGGCCGTGCTGATCGCAGCCGGTGGCGCCACGGTGTTCTTCCTCCGCCGTCGGGCCGCGGGCAACCACGCATGACAGGTAGCCTGACAGGTAGTCAGTACCCCTGACACGACGGAACGGCCCGCACCCCAGGACGGGGGTGCGGGCCGTTCCGTTCGCGAGGACTGACGCCCGGTCAGCCGGTGTTGCGCAGTCCGGCCGCGATGCCGTTGACGGTCAGCAGCAGGGCGCGGGAGCGCAGCGGGTCCTCCGGGAGGCCCTGGGCGGCGTCCTCGCGCTGGCGGCGCAGCAGGGCGACCTGGAGGTAGGAGATGGGGTCCAGGTAGGCGTCGCGGATGCTGAAGGTCTGCTTCAGCACCGGGGTGTGCTCCAGGAGTTCGCCCTCGCCGGTGATCCGCAGGACCTCCTTGAGGGTGATCGCGTGCTCGGCCTCGATGAGGTCGAAGATGTGCTTGAGGTTGCCGGGGACGAGCTGGTCGACGTAGTGGCGGGCGATCCGCAGGTCGGTCTTGGCCAGCGTCATGGCGACGTTGGAGAGGAAGTTGCGGAAGAAGTGCCACTCGCTCTGCATCTCGTCGAGGATGTCGCCGAGTCCGGCGTCCCGCGCGGCGGCGAGGCCGGAGCCGACGCCGTACCAGCCGGGGACGATCTGCCGGGACTGGGTCCAGCCGAAGACCCAGGGGATGGCGCGCAGCCCGTCCAGTCCGGCGCCGCTGTCGGGGCGGCGGCTGGGGCGGGAGCCGAGGTGCAGCGAGGCGAGCTGGTCGACGGGGGTGGCAGCGAAGAAGTAGGCCGGCAGGTCCGGGTCCTCGACCAGGCGGCGGTAGGCGGTGTGGGCGCCGTCGGAGACGGTGTCCATGGTGGCGTCCCAGCGGGCCAGGGCCTCGGGGGACTGGCGCGGTGCGGTGTGCAGGGCGCTGGCCTCCAGTGTGGCGGAGACCGTGAGTTCCAGGTTCTCCCTGGCCAGGGCGGGGATGAGGTACTTGTCGGAGATGACCTCGCCCTGCTCGGTGACCTTGATCTCGCCTTCCAGGGTCCCGTAGGGCTGGGCGAGGATGGCCTCGTGGGAGGGGCCGCCGCCGCGGCCGACGGTGCCGCCGCGGCCGTGGAAGAGCCGCAGCCGGATGCCGTAGCGGTGGGCGACGTCGCGCAGCCGGCGCTGGGCGCGGTGGATCTCCCACTGGGAGGTGGTGATGCCGCCGAACTTGGAGGAGTCGGAGTAGCCGAGCATGACCTCCTGGACGTCGCCGCGCAGCGAGACGAGCCGGCGGTAGGAGGGGTCGCGCAGCATCTCGTCGAGGATGGTGTCGGCGGCCTTGAGCTCGTCGGTGGTCTCCAGCAGCGGCACGATGCCGACCTTGGCGACGCCGCCGTGCAGGTCGATCAGTCCGGCCTCGCGGGCCAGGACGGTGGCGGCGAAGACGTCGTCGGCGCCCTGGCACATGGAGATGATGTAGCTCTCGACGATCTCGTCGCCGAAGCGCTCGAAGCTGTCGCGGATGGTCTCGAACACGCCGAGGGTCTTGGCTCCGGCGGCGTCCAGCGGGGCCGGGGTGGGGGCCAGCGGGCGGCGGGACTTGAGCTCCTTGGCGAGCAGCCGCTGCCGGTACTCGCGGGGCATGTCGGTGTAGCGCCAGGCCTCCTCGCCGAGCCGGTCGAAGAGCTGGCCGAGCGCGTGGTGGTGGGCGTCGGCGTGTTCGCGGACGTCCATGGTGGCGAGCTGCAGGCCGAACGCGGAGATGGTGCGGATGGAGCGGGAGAGCCGCCCGTCGGCGATGAGCCGGCCGCGGTGTTCGCGCAGCGAGTCCTGGATCACCTGGAGGTCGGCGAGCAGCGGGGCGGTGCCGAGGTAGTCGCGGCCGTTGACGTGCGGGGTGCCGTTGGCGAGGCGTTCGCGGGTGTTGATGAGCTTCTGCCGGATCGCGGTGGCCTTGAGCCGGTAGGGCTCCTCGGCGTTCATGCGCTTGTAGCGGGGGCTGATCTCGGGCAGTGCCTCCAGGTCGGCGGCGAGCGAGGCGAGCAGTTCCTCGCTGGCGCCGGAGAGCCGCACCGAGGAGGAGAGCTGGTCGCGCAGCTCGTTGACGACGTCGAGGGCGTCCTTGATGCCGTACTCGTGCTGCAGCAGCAGGACTTCGAGGGTGACCGCGGGGGTGACGTTGGGGTTGCCGTCGCGGTCGCCGCCGATCCAGGTGCCGAAGGTGAGCGGGCGGACGCCTTCGGGGATGTCGATGCCGACCCGGGCCAGCTCCTCGTTGAGCTCCTCCAGCACGTCGGGGACGGCGCGCTTGTAGAGCTCGTCGAGGTAGTAGACGGCGTTGCGGGCCTCGTCGGCGGGCTCGGGGCGGGCGATCCGCAGCTCGTCGGTCTGCCAGAGCAGGTCGATCACCTCGGCGAGGCGGCGGTCGGCCTGGCGGCGGCCGCTGGGGCGGGTCGGGGTGTCGGTCTGCTCCAGCAGTTCGGCGATCCGGCGGAGCTTGGTGAGGACGCTGCGGCGGGCGGCCTCGGTGGGGTGCGCGGTGAACACCGGGCGGACGGCGAGGTGCGCGAGTGCGTCGCTGACCTGCTGCGGGTCGGCGTCGGCGAGCTTGTCGGCGGTGCGGGAGAGCAGCGAGCCCTCCTGGGCGCGGTGGACTCCGAGCTCGCGGCCGCGGTGCACCTGCTCGGTGACGTTGGCGAGGTGGAAGTAGGTGGAGAAGGCCCGGACCAGCTTGGCGGCGGTCTCCAGGTCGGTCTCCTCCAGCAGGGCGGCCGCGGCCTCGCCGTCGCTGCGGGTCAGCGCGCGGACCTGCTCGACCAGGTCGAGGAGTTCCTGGCTCTCCTGCCTGACCAGGGTGGCGCCGAGGAGTTCGCCGAGTCGGCGGATGTCGGCGCGCAGGGCGCTGTTGTCGGGCTCGACCGACGGCGCTGCTGCCGTTGCGGCGGCCTGGATTGCGTCGCTCACGCTGGTGCTCCCTGGTGCGGGTGGTTGGTACCGGTTGGGTGGTGACCGGTGGTGGCGGGCTCCCGGACGGCGCTGTCCGACCCGACCAGCATAGGTGCGCGCGTGCTTCCGTAAGAGGTGGCGGCCGTATGCCGGACACAGCGGCGCGGGGTCCGCATAGGCTGACCCCATGAGCGTGGCGACGCCCGGTGTGGGCGTGACGGGGATGCGGACCGAGTGGTGGACGAAGTTCTGGGCGCGGCGCCGCAGTATGTGGTTCGACCTGGGGGTCATGGCGCTGGCCTCGGCCGAGTGTGCGGGCAGCGCGGCGAGTTTTGCGACGAAGCAGGGGGTGGGGCTGGCCGGCGCGGTACTGCTGGGCGTGTTCGGGGCGGTGGCGGCGAGCACGCTGCTGGTGCGGCGGCGCTGGCCGCTGCTGCCGGTGCTGGCGGCGCTGGCGACGATTCCGCTGCAGGCCGGCTATCTGCTGCTGATGGTGGGCCTGTACACGCTGGGCGCGTACCGGGCGGAGGGGGCGGCCAGGAAGTTCTCCGAGCGGCGGGCGATGTCGCTGCTGTGCGCGGTCGCGATCGCGGAGACCACGGTGGTGTCGGCGCTGACCATCGGCACCCAGCAGGCGGACGCGCTCCGGCGCGGGGTGCCCAGCTATGCGCTGGTGATCATCTCGGTGCTGGTCGCGGTGGGGATCACGGTGGCGCCGACGATGCTGGGCCTGTACATCGGGGCGCGGCGGCGGCTGTGGGAGACGCTCCGCGAGCGGGCCGAGGGCCTGGAGACGGAGCTGGCACTGCTGGCCGAGCAGGCCACCGAGCGGGCGCGCCGGGCGCGGATGGAGGAGCGGACCCGGATCGCCCGGGAGATGCACGACGTGGTGGCGCACCGGGTGAGCCTGCTGGTGGTGCACGCCGGCGCGCTGGAGCGGGTGGTGCACAAGGATGCGGCCAAGGCGGTGGAGAGCGCCAGGCTGATGGGCGACATCGGCCGGCAGGCCCTGGACGAGCTGCGGCAGATCCTGGGGGTGCTGCGGACCGTGGAGACCGACGCGGTCAGCGGTGACGTCGCGGCCGCGGTGCTGGCGGTGCCCTCGTCGGACGGTCCGGGGCTGGCGGATGTGCCGAGGCTGGTGGACGAGTCCAGGGCGGCGGGGCTGCGGGTGCGGCTGACGGTCGGCGGGGCGCGGCGCGGGCTGAGCGAGGAGACCGAGCGGACGGCCTACCGGGTGGTGCAGGAGGCGCTGACCAATGTGCTGAAGCACGCGCCGGGGGCCGACGCCGAGGTGGTCCTCGCCTATGTCCCGGGCGGGGTGGCGCTGGCGGTGTCCAACAGCTGCCCGGACGGTGGCGGCGAGGGCAGTCGGCGGTCCCTGCCCAGTGGCGGGAACGGCCTGGTCGGCATGCGCGAGCGGGTGACCGCGCTGGGCGGAACGTTCGCGGCGGAGCCGACGGGTGAGGGCGGCTTCCGGGTCGAGTGCCGGCTGACGGCGATGGGGGCGGCGGCGCGGTAGCGCGGACGCTGCGGGAGCGGGCGGGGTGAGGTGGGGAGTGGGCGGGGTGCGATGATGCCCGCCTGAGCCGGTAATGCGTGGGGGTGGGCGTGAACGGGGCCGTGCTGCTGGGTGGGCTGGGACTGGCCGGGGTGGCGCTGCTGATCCTGGGCGCGGCCGGACTGGCCTGGCGCCGTGACGGCGAGGCGCTGCGGCTGCGGCGGGCGGTTCGGTGGGCGAAGGAGGCCGATCTGGCCCTGCCGAAGGAGCTGGTGAACCCGCTGGCGGCTCGGTTGCAGCGGCGGACGCTCGCCGCACTGACGCTGTCGGTGCTCATCGCGGTGCCGGTGGCCGCGCTGGAGGGCGGATATCTCGCCTCCGGGCTCCTGGACTCGGCTGCCGACCCGGCCTCGCCGCTGCGCGGGCCCACGATCGCCCTGGTGCTGATGGCCCCGTTGCTGGTGGCCAATGCCGCGACCGGGCTCTGGGAGCTGGAGCGGGCGCGTCGCGCGGACGCCCTGCGCGGCAACCGGCCGGTCCACATCGGCCTGCGGCACGCGATGCCCACGTGGACGGTGTGGGCGGTGCGGGTGCTGGCCCTGGCCCCGCCGGTGCTGGCCGGCGGGCTGCTGTGGTGGTTCCAACGGCAGGGGCTCGCGCAGGTTTTCAGCGTCTCCATGTTCGCGGCGCTGCTGGCGGTGGCGATGGTGGCCCTCTACGGCGTCGAGAGTCGGCAGTTGGCCGTTCTGAACGGCCGCCAGGCGCCGGGCTCCCCGCAGGCGCTGGCCTTCGACGACGCCTTCCGGGTGCGGACCGTGCTCGACCTGGCGCCGTTGCTGCCCCTGCTCGTCTACCTGGTGGCCTCGGCGCGGCTCCAGTCCGTCCTGTCCGTCGTGGCGGCACGGAACCCGGGGGCGGCGGTGGTGGCCGGCGACGTGTGGACCGGGCTGGGCATGCTGGTGTTCTTCTTCGTGATCGTGCTCGGGCAGCCGAGTGTGCGTCGGTACTACCGTGGTCGCAGCGCACCACCGCTGCTTCCGCCCACCTCGGAGACCACACCGTGCTGATCACCCTCGACCCCGACTCCGCCGTCCCGCCGTTCGAGCAGGTGCGGGCACAGATCGCCGAGCTGGCGCGCAGCGGGGAGGCGCCGGTGGGGACCAGGCTGCCGACGGTGCGGGGGCTGGCGGAGCAGTTGGGCCTGGCGGCGAATACGGTGGCCAAGGCCTACCGGGAGCTGGAGACCGCCGGGGTGGTGCAGACCCGGGGCCGGCACGGCACGGTGATCGCCGCGTCGGGCGATGCGTCGCTCGCGGTGGCGGCGAGGGCGGCTGCGGTCTACGCGGAGCGGGTGCATGGCTTGGGCATCCCGGCGAAGCAGGCGCGGGCCGTCGTGGAGGCGGCGCTGGATGTTGCGTACGGGAGGTAGCGCCCGTGCGGCATGTGCCTGGTTTGTCGCGCAGTTCCCCGCGCCCCTAGCTGATTGCAAGCGGGCCAGTTGCACTTGTTAGGGGCGCGGGGAACTGCGCGACCAGCCAGCTACGGTCCGCAGTCGAAGTCACATCGCGTCGGCGACGAAGCGCAGGCGTTCGGGGGTGCGGCCGGTGATGAGGAGGCTCAGGGCCTGGTCGACGGTCTGGCCGAGGAACCACTCGCCGCTGTGGTCCAGGCTGTGCACCCGGCCCAGGGCGTCGATGACCAGCAGGGCCTGGCCGTTCCGCTCCTCGCCCAGCGGGGCCAGCGGCAGCTCCAGGCAGCGGCCCAGGTCGGCGAGGGTGCGCGGCTGGTGGAGTCCGAGCAGCGGGTCGATGGTGAACGCGGTGCGGGCCTGCTCGACGCCCGGGCCCTCCAGGGTCACCTCGATGCCGCCGAACTCGGCCCAGGCCTCGATCGCGGCGGGGAACACCGAGTGCCGCTGGCCCTCGTCGGAGAAGTGCCCTGACAGGGTGTCGGCCCACTGCTCGGCGCGGGTCAGCTGCCTGCGCCCCGGATGCCATCCCGCCTTGGTCAGTACCGAGGCGACCTCGGCCTGGAAGCGCGCGGCGGGGGTGGGAGCGGGGGTCGGCGGGGACCAGTCCTCGGGCATCGCGGTCACGCCCCCTTCGGTGCGAGGGAGACGGTCTGCACCCCGAAGTGGGCCAGCAGCGGCACGCACGAGCGGCACGGCGGCTGGTGGGTTCCGTGCGCGGGGTCGCCCTCCTCGCGTATCCGCACCGAGGTCATCCGGGCGCCGCGCAGCGCCTTGCGTGCCTCGCTGTCGCTGAACGGCTTGCGCGCGGCGCGCTTGGAGCGGTTGTCCTCGGCGGCGGTGAAGAACTGCGACAGCAGGACGGCCTCCGGACAGCGCCCGGTGAAGCGCTCGCGCTCTGCCGTCGGCAGCTCGGCCAGGAACGCGGCGACCAGCGGGTGCAGCTGCGGCGGCTGGTCGCCCTTGTCCCCGGCACAGGTGTAGGTGTCGCCGCGCACCGACAGTGCGGAGGCGACGATCGGCATCAGGCTGTCCCGACGGTTCCTCAGAAGCGGTGCGGCGGCCGCCGGGCGGCGGTCCTCGGTGGTGTCCACGTACGGTCGTTCCTTCCCTGCAGTTGAAGCAGCCGCGGCCGCAGCCGCGCACGGCGGGGCAGGGTACCTACCGTGTCGCACCCCCGTCGGCGGGAGGCGGCCCGCCGCTGCTCGTTTCTCTCCGTCGCTTCCCGGTGAGTTGGGTACAGCCTGCCAAATACCGGTGCGGATGGGGAAGTCGGGGTCCCGGAGGGGCCGCCGACCCGGTGCGCGCAAGGTGTGCTGAAGCCTGTGCGGACTCTGGAGATCCGTTCGAGTGGTGCACCCCCTAGGCTGGGGGTCGGCATTCAGTTCCAGCAGGGGGCAAACTCGATGACGACAGGTCGGCCCAACGCCGCCTATGCCGGGCAGGTCGTGCACTTCCCCGATCCGCTGCGAGCCCGCTTGTACCCCGACGGGGTCAGGGTCGACGGGCAGGGGCACCCGGACTTCGGCCCGTATGTCCGCGCCGCTGCCGAGGTGGCCGACCCGCCGGAGGGATTCGGTGTGGACGAACTGCGTCTCACCGACTACGTCTCGGCGAACGCGGCGCTGTACGCGCAGGGCCACGATCTGTGGGCGGACGTCGACACCCCGGTGTCCACGCCCCCGGGCTGGACCTGGCACCACGCGGTGGCCGGGGCGCGGCCGGGCCACCGCCGGATGGAGCTGGTCCCGGTCGAGGTGAAGGCGCTGCTGCGGCACCACGCGGGCCTGGCGCTGTCCACCGCCGACCACGGCAAGCGCGGCACCCGACCGCTGCAGGAGCGCCGCCCGGTGCACTTCGCCCTCGGCGAGGGCCCGCTGGGCGCGGCCCCCGAGGAGTCGGACGCGGGCGTGAGCGAGCAGCGGGTGCAGGCCGCGGAGGAGGGCCTCGGCTACGGTCTGCCGGGCCCGTACCGGACCTTCCTGAAGGCGGCCGGCGGCCGTGGCCCCAAGGGCGTGGCACTGGACACCGAGCTCGGCGTCCTGGTCGACCAGCCGTTCCTCACGCTGCGTGAGGAACGCACGCTGGACGACCTGGTGTACGTCAACAAGTGCCTGCGCGACCATCTGACCAAGGACTACCTGGGCGTCGGCTACGTCCAGGGCGGACTGGTCGCGCTGAAGGTGCGCGGCGGCTCCGCCGGCACCGTCTGGTTCCTTCCCTACGACGACGCCCGGGACGAGGGCACGGCGCAGCTGACGCCCCAGCAGCGCTGCGAGCAGCTGCTGCTGCCCTGCGGCGAGGACTTCGACGCGTTCCTGCTGCGGCTCGCCGGCAACCCGCCCGAACTGCAGACGGTGGCCGAGCTGATGGTGGACGGCGGCTTCGCCCGCGCGGTCCCGGTGGAGGGGTGAGCAGCCGCGTGGTGACGTATGCGGAGGCGCAGCAGCGCGCCGAGGAGTGGATCAACGAGGGTGTGCCCGCCTACCAGCGCCGTGAGGTGCGGGTGCGCGAGTTCGACCTGGGCTTCGTCGCCTGGGCGGTGGACCGCGCGGACGGTCCGTCCTCGGACGGCGGCGCGGTGCGGATGGTGATCGCCAGGGACAGCGGGGTGACCACGCTGTGGCCCGCGCTGCCGATCAACGACGTGGTGCGCCGCTACGAGGAGGCGTACGGGCGTCCGGTCGGGGCGACCCCGGCCGGTACCCAGTCGCCGCCGGAGCGCGGCCTGGCCGAGGCGACGTCGTTCCTGCTCAGCCCGCCGCAGTGGCTGGAGGAGGCCGGGGCGGCGGCGATGGCCGCGGAGAGCGCCCGGGCCGCGGGGGCCGGCGGTTCCGGTTCCGGTTCCGCCCGGGGAGCCGAGCCCGACGAGCCGTCGCTGCTGGTCGCGCCGCCGGTCTCGGCGGGGCCGCCGGGAGAGGTCCCGACGATGCTGGCGCGGCCGCCGGAGCGGTCCGCGGGCCCCGGTGGTCAGGGGCAGCAGAGCGGTTCGCTGGACTACGCGCCGACGATGCTGGCGCGGCCCGGCGCCGCTCCCGCCGGCCCCGGGCCGGTGCCGCCGCAGGGCGGCGGTCAGCAGGGCGGCCCGTACGGCGGTGGGCAGGGCGGTCCGCCGCCGCCCCCGCCGGGCGCGTTCCAGGGCGGCCCCGCAGGTCCCCCGCCTCCGCCGCCGTCGGGTCCGCCTGCCGGTGGTCCGGGTCTGCCTCCGCCGCCTCCGCCGGGGCTGGTCGGTCCCGGCGCTGGTCCTGGTACGCCGGCTCCGCCGTCGGGTCCGCCCGCCGGGGTTCCCGGGATGCCCCCGCCGCCCCCGCCCGGTGTGATCGGCGGCGGCCCCGCCGGCCCGCCTCCTCCGCCCCCGGGCGGTCCGCAGGGCGGGTCGCTGGACTACGCCCCGACGATGCTGGCGCGGCCGGGTTCGGGTCCCGCGGTGCCGCCTCCGCCGCCGTCGGGTCCGCCTGTCGGTGGTCGGGGTCTGCCTCCGCCGCCTCCGCCGGGGCTGGTCGGTCCCGGTGCTGGTCCTGGTACGCCGGCTCCGCCGTCGGGTCCGCCCGCCGGGGTTCCCGGGATGCCCCCGCCGCCGCCCCCGGCCGGGCTGCACGGCGGCACTCCGCCCCGTGGCGTATCGGCGCCGTCGGCCACGGGCGGGGACAGCTATGTCCCGACCCAGTTCGCCCAGGCGCTGAACCTGCCGCCACGCACCCCCGGCGGCCCCGGCGGCCCGGCCGTCCCCCCGCCGCCGCCCGCGCCCCAGCCGCAGCAGGCACCGCCGCAGGCCGCCCCCGGTGTGCCCACGGTCGGGCCCGGCTACATGGCGGTGCTCCGCTACCGCGGCCCGGACGGTTCGGAGCAGCAGATCATCCAGCGCTCCACGCTGGGTCTGCCGCACCCCGAGTGGCAGATCCTGCAGGAGGTCCGGCGGCTGAACGTGCCGCCGGAGCAGGTACTGGAGCTGCACACCGAGCTGGAGAGCTGTGACCTGCCCGGCGGCTACTGCCAGCGGATGGTCAAGGAGGCCTGGCCGAACGTCCGGGTCAGCAGCATCGCCCCGTACGGCCGGGACCACGCGGCCCGGCAGCGCGGCGTCCAGCACCTGTTCGAGCACCACGGCGAGCTGCACACCCATGCCGCCGGGCCGGCCCCGCAGCGCCCGTTCCGGGTGCCGCTGCCCGCGCCCGGTTCGGTGCAGCCCGCGCCACCGGTGCCGCCGCAGGCGCTGGCGGACGAGCTGCAGCAGGCGTTCGGCCCGCAGAACGTGTTCCGCTACGAGCCGCAGGCGGTGTCCAGGCAGGGCATCCCCGAGGTCGTGTCCGGCTCGCTGACCTGGGCCGGGCTGCCGGTCGAGTTCGGCCCGTTCTTCTGGGCGCAGGCCCAGCCGGGCCGTCCGATGCCGACGCTGGCCGAGCTGGCCGCCGAGCGTGGCATCGCGGCCCAGCCGGACGCGGGCACCTATCTGGTGCTGGGCAACGACTACGGCCGCCAGCTGTGCGTGCAGTACGGGACGGCGGCGATCGTGGCCGTCGACCTGGGCACTGCGACGCAGCCGGCCGGGGTCGAGGCCCAGCAGCCGCGCTTCGTCAACACCGGCCTGCCCGAGTTCCTGCGCTGCATGGCGCTGCTGGGCCGGATGTGGCGGTTCCGGTACGGGCTGACCCCGGAGCAGGCGGGCCACTGGACCACTGACTTCCAGGCGCAGCTGGCCGCCCTCGACCCGGCGGCGCTGGGTTCGCCGGAGACCTGGTGGGCGGTGCTGCTGGAGCAGCTGTGGGACGGACTGCTGTGACCTGAAGGCGGCGTCGCCGGGTGTCGGTGCCTCCGGCCGGGTAGGGGGTGTGTGCAAAATGGATCGAAATCTGATCATTTTGCTTCCACTTCCACGATCCCCGGATGAGAGGAAGAGCCGATGAGCGACGCCGTCTCTCCGCAGCACGGCTTTACCATGACCAGGCGCGGTTATGACCCGGACCAGGTCGAGCGGGCGGTGGCCGAGCTCACCGAAGGCCGTGACCAGGCCTGGGAGCGGCTCTCCGGTCTCGGCAACCGGATGCGCGCCCTGGAGCAGCAGCTGATCGACGCCGCGGCGGCGGCCAAGGCCGCCGAGGAGGCCGAGCCGCCGTCCTTCGCGCAGCTCAGCGAGCGGGCCGGTCGGCTGCTGGTGATCGCCGAGGAGGAGGCCCTGGCGATCCGCGCCGAGGCCGAGGACTGGACCGACGTGGTCGACGCCGAGGCCCGCGCCGACGGCCAGCAGGTACGGGCCGAGGCCGACGACCACGCCGTCCGTCTGCGTGCTTCGGCTGAGGAGGGCCACCGCCGCGAGCTGGAGCGGGCCCGCTCCCGGGCCGAGGCCGAGCGCGCCGACGCCGACCGCGAGGCCCGCACCCTGCGCGAGGAGGCCGCCGGCTACGCGGCCGGCGTGCGGGGCCGGGCCGAGGAGATCGCCGAGTCGACCCGGGCCCGGCTGACGGCACTGCAGCAGCGGGCCGACCAGGAGCACGCCGAGACGGAGGCCGCCGCCGTCGCGCAGGAGGAACAGCTCACCTCCGGGGCCGAGCGCAAGCAGGGCGAGGCCGAGCGGCACCGCAACGCCATGCAGGCGATGGCCAAGGAGATCGAGGCCGAGGCCGCCACCCGGGCCGGGCAGATCGTCGAGGCCGCCCAGCGCGAGGCCGAGCGGATCGCCGCGGCGGCCGGACGCGACCAGGCGGCCTTCGCCGAGCACCGCGACGAGCTGGAGGCCCACCTCGACCACATCCGCACCACCCTCACCGCCCTCACCGGCGCGACGGACACCCCGGAGCCGGACCCGGACGCCCCGGTCGACCCTGACGGCAGCGAGGGAGTAACAGCAGAGATCCCGCTGCCGCCCTCCGAGGAGAGCTGACCGGCCCCGGTTGTCAGTCCCCTGCGGCACAATGGCGTGTATGTACCGCCTCACCTACACCATCGAGGCCAAGACCACCCGCGACGCGATGCCGGTCCGGCGGCAGGAACAGCTGGACCGGGGCCTCGCGGTCCTGGCAGCCGACCCCTACCACAAGGCCAGCACCTACGTCGGCGTCAATGAGACCGATCGCAAGGCCCAAGTAGCCCCCGGAATACTGGTCGAGTACTTCGTTTCCAACACGCCGTTCAATGTTGCGAGCATGGTCGTCGCCGCCATCGAGGTCTTCGACGATTCGCTGATCGACGGCTGACCGGCGTTACATTGGAGACCCCCGGTGCGCAACGCGTTCCGGGTGCTTCGCGTTGCCCACGGCTGAGACCCGCTGAGAGAAGTCCATGAGCCTGACCGGCCTGCTTGACGTCGTCGTCGCCGACCCCGCCCTGGCGGAGGCGGCGCGGTCCGCCCTCGCCGGGGACCGCCACCACCTGGACCTGGTCGGTCCCCCCGCCGCCCGCCCGTTCGCGGTCGCGGCGCTCGCGCGCGCCCTCGCCGAGGGGGCGAACGGCGGCCGGGGCCGGCCCGTTCTGGCGGTCACCGCCACCGGCCGGGAGGCCGAGGACCTGGCGGCGGCGCTGACCTCGCTGCTGCCCCCGGACAGCGTCGCCGAGTTCCCGGCCTGGGAGACGCTGCCGCACGAGCGGCTCTCACCGCGCTCGGACACCGTCGGCCGCCGCCTCGCGGTGCTGCGCCGGATCGTCCACCCCAGCGCCGACGACCCGTCCGCCGGACCGCTGCAGGTGATCGTCGCGCCGATCCGCAGCGTGCTCCAGCCGCAGGTCAAGGGTCTGGCCGAGCTGGAGCCGGTCCGCCTGGGGGTGCGTCAGGAGGTGGACCTCGAAGACCTCACCCGACGGCTGGCCGCCGCCGCGTACCAGCGCGTCGAGCTGGTCGAGAAGCGCGGCGAGTTCGCCGTGCGCGGCGGCATCCTGGACGTCTTCCCGCCCACCGAGGAGCATCCGCTGCGGGTGGAGTTCTGGGGCGACGAGGTCGAGGAGATTCGTTACTTCAAGGTCGCCGACCAGCGCTCGCTGGAGGTCGCCCAGCACGGCCTGTGGGCGCCGCCCTGCCGTGAGCTGCTGCTCACCGAACCGGTCCGGGCCCGCGCCGCGGAGCTCGCGGCCGAGCATCCGGAGCTCGCCGACATCCTGGACCGGATCGCCCAGGGCATCGCGGTCGAGGGCATGGAGTCGCTGGCCCCGGTGCTGGTGGACGACATGGAACTGCTGGTCGACGTGCTGCCGCAGGGCAGCGTCGCTGTGGTCTGCGACCCCGAGCGGGTCCGCACCAGGGCCGCCGACCTGGTCGCCACCAGCGAGGAGTTCCTGCACGCCTCCTGGGTCGCCGCGGCCTCCGGCGGGGACCGCCCGCTGGACGTGGGCGCCGCCTCGCTGTGGTCCATCGCCGACATCCGCGAGCACGCCGCCGCGATCGGCCTGCCGTGGTGGTCCGTCAGCCCCTTCGCCGCCGACGAGGAGGTGCTGACCGGTCCCGACGTCCTGCACCTCGACCTGCACCCGGCCGAGGCCTACCGAGGCGACACCGCCCGCGCCATCGCCGACGCCAAGGGACGGCTGGCCGACGGCTGGCACGTGGTCCTGGTCACCGAGGGCAAGGGCCCGGCCTCCCGGATCGCCGAGATGCTGTCCGGCGAGGGCATCGGCGCCCGGCTCACCCCCGACCTGGTCGGCGTCCCCGACCCGGACGTGGTGCACGTGGCCTGCGGCTCCATCGAGTACGGCCTGTACTCCGAGGGCCTCAAGCTGCACCTGGTCACCGAGACCGACCTGGCCGGCCAGAAGTCCTCCACCAAGGACATGCGCCGGATGCCCTCGGCCCGCCGCAACGGCATCGACCCGCTCGCCCTGAAGGCCGGCGACTACGTCGTGCACGAGGCCCACGGCGTCGGCCGCTACGTGGAGATGGTGCAGCGCACCGTCCAGGGCGCGACCCGCGAGTACCTGGTGCTGGAGTACGCCCCCGCCAAGAAGGGCCAGCCCGGCGACCGGCTGTTCGTCCCCACCGACCAGCTGGAGCAGGTCACCAAGTACGTCGGCGGCGAGGCGCCCTCGCTGCACCGGCTCGGCGGCGCCGACTGGACCAAGACCAAGTCCCGCGCCAAGAAGGCCGTCAAGGAGATCGCCGGGGACCTGATCCGGCTCTACTCCGCGCGGATGGCCGCCCCCGGCCACGCCTTCGGCCCGGACACGCCCTGGCAGCGCGAGCTGGAGGACGCCTTCCCCTACGCGGAGACCCCGGACCAGCTCAGCACCATCGCCGAGGTCAAGTCCGACATGGAGAAGACCGTCCCGATGGACCGTCTGATCTGCGGCGACGTCGGCTACGGCAAGACCGAGATCGCGGTCCGCGCCGCCTTCAAGGCGGTCCAGGACGGCAAGCAGGTCGCCGTCCTGGTGCCGACCACGCTGCTGGTGCAGCAGCACTTCTCCACCTTCTCCGAGCGCTACGCCAACTTCCCGGTCGTGGTGAAGGCCCTCTCCCGGTTCCAGAGCGACAGCGAGGCCAGGGCCGTGCTGGAGGGCCTGCGCGAGGGCAGCGTGGACATCGTCATCGGAACCCACCGGCTGTTCTCGGCCGACACCAGGTTCAAGGACCTGGGCCTGGTCGTCGTGGACGAGGAGCAGCGCTTCGGCGTCGAGCACAAGGAGCAGCTCAAGAAGCTCCGGGCCAACGTCGACGTGCTGACCATGTCCGCCACCCCGATCCCGCGCACCCTGGAGATGGCGGTCACCGGCATCCGCGAGATGTCCACCATCACCACCCCGCCCGAGGAGCGGCATCCGGTGCTGACCTTCGTCGGCGCCTACGAGGAGAAGCAGATCTCCGCCGCGATCCGGCGCGAGCTGCTGCGCGAGGGCCAGGTCTTCTACATCCACAACCGGGTCGAGTCGATCGACAAGGCTGCGGCCAAGCTCAAGGAGCTGGTCCCGGAGGCCCGGATCGCCACGGCGCACGGGCAGATGGGGGAGACGGCGCTGGAGCAGGTCGTGGTCGACTTCTGGGAGAAGGAGTTCGACGTCCTGGTCTCCACCACCATCGTGGAGTCCGGTATCGACATCTCCAACGCCAACACCCTGATCGTCGAGCGCGGCGACACCTTCGGCCTGTCCCAGCTGCACCAGCTGCGCGGACGCGTCGGCCGCGGCCGCGAGCGCGGCTACGCCTACATGCTCTACCCGCCGGAGAAGCCGCTCACGGAGACCGCGCACGAGCGGCTGGCCACCATCGCCCAGCACACCGAGATGGGCGCGGGCATGTACGTCGCGATGAAGGACCTGGAGATCCGCGGCGCGGGCAACCTGCTCGGCGGCGAGCAGTCCGGCCACATCGCCGGGGTCGGCTTCGACCTCTACATCCGCATGGTCGGCGAGGCCGTCGCCGAGTACAGGGAAAACGTCGACGGGTCGGGGGAGCCGGAGGAGGAGCCGCTGGACGTCAAGATCGAGCTCCCGGTCGACGCCCACGTCCCGCACGACTACGCTCCGGGCGAGCGCCTGCGTCTGCAGGCCTACCGCTCCATCGCCTCGGTGAACTCCGAGGACGACATCGCCGCGGTCCGCGCCGAACTCGTCGACCGGTACGGCAAGCTCCCCGAACCGGTGGAGAACCTGCTCCTGGTCGCGGGCCTGCGGCTGTTCGCCCGACGCTGCGGGATCTCCGACATCACCCTCCAGGGCCAGAACATCCGTTTCGGCCCGGTCGAGCTGCGGGAGTCCCAGGAACTCCGCCTCCAGCGGATCTACCCCCGCAGCCAGATCAAGGCCTCCACCAAGCTCCTCCTCGTCCCCCGCCCCAGCACCGGCAAGATCGGCGGCAAACCAGTCGTCGGCCGAGAACTCCTCACTTGGTGCACCGAATTCTTGACCACGGTGCTGCAGTAGGTTTTAGGGGCGCGGGGAACTGCGCAAACCCCAGCCACCCATAACCCGCACCAACCCAAGGACCCGCACCATGCTCCTAGGTCTGACAATGGCCCTCACCGCCGCCTTGTGCTTCGGCGTGGCCATGGTGCTGCAAGCCCTCGGCGCCCAGCGCCACAAATCCACCCCTGGCGAGGGCCTCCTCGGCACGGCCAAGGCCATGCTCAACCTCCCCTTCGCCGCCGGCCTCCTCCTGGACTGCTTCGGCTTCGTCGCCCAGCTGATCGCCCTGCGCTCGCTCCCCCTGTACGTCGTGCAAGCCGCCCTCGCCGGCGCCCTCGCCGTCACCGCCGTACTGGGTGCGGCGATGCTGAAGATTCGTCTGGGCCGCGCCGAATGGGCCGGCGTCGTCGGCGTCTGCGTCGGCCTCGCCGTCCTCGGTGCGACGGCCGGCGCCGAGGGCCACCGGCACCCCTCCGAGGCCTTCCACTGGGCCCTCCTCGCCGCCGTCGCGGCCCTCGCGGCGGTCGGCGGGCTCGCCTGGAAGCTGCGTGAGCCGCGCCGCGCCGCCGTCATGGGCGCCCTGTGCGGGCTGGGCTTCGGCGTGGTCGGCCTGGCCGTCCGGGTCCTGCCCTCCGTGCACGGTCTGGACCTGGTCCCGCTGCTCAAGGAACCGGCGACCTACGCCCTGCTGGTCGGCGGCGCCGTCTCCTTCGCCTACATGACCGAAGGGGTCCGCGGCGGCAAGGTCACCACCGCCACCGCCGCGATGGTGCTCGGCGAGACCGCGCTGCCCGCGGTCCTCGGCGTCGTCCTGCTCGGCGACGGCACCCGGCACGGGCTGATGCCGCTGGCCGTCGCCGGTTTCGCCGTCGCCGTCGCGGGCGCCCTCGCGCTGGCCCGCTTCGGCGAGGTCGCCCCGGTCGAGGAGGCCGACGATCCGGCCCACACGGCGAAGCCCGCAGGCCGGGCCACCCCCGTCAGCTGACCGCCCCGACGGGACCACCCGACCCGGTGACGCCGACCTGGTGACATCGGCCTGGTGCGCTGCCTATCCTCGGTGCTCGGAGCAGTAGCAGACGTATCGTCAGACCCGTACGTGACATGCATTCGCAGCGCGCCGTCTTTTGGCGCCACCGCCGGGAGGCCCCGTGAACCGCCGTCGCACCGCCGCCGCCGTCCTCGCCCTGTGCGCCGCCGGTGCCCTCACGGCCTGCTCCTCCGGGCCGGCCCACCCCGGTGCGGCGGCCGTGATCGGGAACGACCGGATCACCGTCGCCACCCTGCAGTCGCACGTCTCCGCCTTCCAGAACGCGGCCGCCGGCGACAGCACCGCGCTGCAGCAGACCGGGGTGTCCCAGAAGACGCTGGCCCTGCTGGTGTCGGACCAGTTGGTGGACCAGGCGCTGGCCAAGGAGGGCAGGTCCGTCACCGAGGGCCAGATCCAACAGGTCGAGGCGGCCTATCTGCAGCAGGCCGGCAGCGCCCAGGCGCTGGAGCAGGCCGTGGTGGACAAACTGCTGCTGGCCCCGGCCGATCTCGAGCTCTACGCCCACCTCCAGGCCGGGCAGGTGCTGCTGCTGCAGGCGGCCGGGGTGGACCCGAGCTCCAGCACCGCCGGCAGCGCCCTGCAGCAGATCGTCTCCAAGGCGAGCAGCGAGATCGGCGTGACCGTCAACCCCCGCTACGGCAGCTGGGACGCCAAGGCGCTCACGCTGGCCGCGGCGAACCAGCCCTGGCTCAAGGCGACGTCGTCCACGACGGCATAGCCAGGTTTTTCGGCTGCGGACCGTAGACGGCTGGGCGCGCAGTTCCCCGCGCCCCTAAAGGTGCTGCAACTTACCCACGGTGGTTCAGTTGCAGTTGCCCAGGGGCGCGGGGAACTGCGCGACCAGCCAGGCAGACGCCGCAGCCAAGATGAAACGCCCAACCCGGTAAGTTCGGGTCGTGGCAGAAAAAGACAACACCCCCGCCGGACGGCTCGTCCTCCTCTCCTGCACCCACCGCGTCGCCCCCGGCCTGCTCTCCTGGCCCGCCTGGGAGGCGCTGCACGGCGCCGACCGGGTGCTGGCCGGCGACCCCGCGCACCCGCAGCTGCCGCCGGTGCGCCAGGCCGGTGTCGCCGTCGAGGTGCTGGACGTACCTGGGCACGCCCTGGCCCGCACCCTGGCCGAGGCCGCGTCCGGCCGCACCGTGGTGTGGATCGGCGGCGTGGACGGCGACCCCGGGCTGACCGACTCGCTCGCGCGGATCGCCGTCGAGGGCGGCCTGGCCGCCTGCGCCGTCCCCGAGATCGAGCTGCTGCCGGGCTCCTACGACCTGCCCGGGGCCCGGCTGCTCGACCTGGTCGCGGTGATGGACCGGCTGCGGTCGCCCGGCGGCTGCCCCTGGGACGCCGAGCAGACCTCCGAGTCGCTGGTGAAGTACCTGGTGGAGGAGGCCTTCGAGCTGGTCGAGGCGATCGAGGAGGGCGACCGCGAGATGCTCCGCGAGGAGCTCGGGGACGTGCTGCTCCAGGTGATGTTCCACGCCAGGATCGCCGAGGAGCACCCGGACGAGCCCTTCGGCATCGACGAGGTGGCGGGCGGCATCGTCGACAAGCTGATGTATCGCCACCCCCACGTCTTCGCCGATGTGCACGCCCCCACGGCCGAGCATGTCGAGGCCAACTGGGAACAGCTGAAGGCCGCCGAGAAGCAGCGCGACTCCGTGGTGGACGGCGTGCCGCTGGCGCAGCCCGCGCTCGCCCTGGTCGCCAAGCTGCACTCCCGCGCGGCCAAGGCCGGACTCGCCGTGACCCGTCCCGGGGGCGACACGGGCATCGGCGAGCGGCTGCTCGACCTGGCCGTCGAGGCCCAGCAGCAGGGCCTGGACCCCGAGGCCGAGCTGCGCGCCGCCGCGCGCCGCTACCGCGAGGCCATCAGGCAGGCGGAGCAGGGCAGCTGATGCGGCTTCAGCTCACCCCTGACTGGCCGTCGGACCAGGCCGGGGCGTACCGGGTCCAGGAACGGCTGCGTCCGCTGGTCCGCACCCGGCCGCTGTCGGCCCCGCCGCGCACCCTGGCCGGGCTCGACGTCGCCTACGGCGGCAGCCACGGCAGCGCGGCGGACCGGGTGGCGGCGGCCGTGGTCGTCCTGGAAGCCCGGACACTGGAGGTCGTCGACCGGGCCACCGCCGTCGGCACGGCCGGCTTCCCCTACATCCCCGGACTCTTCGCCTTCCGTGAACTGCCGGTGCTGGTGGCCGCGCTGGAGCAGCTCGGAACCACCCCGGACCTGCTGCTCTGCGACGGCCAGGGCCTGGCCCACCCGCGCCGCTTCGGCCTGGCCTGCCACCTCGGCGTGCTCACCGGCCTGCCCACCCTCGGCGTCGCCAAGACCCCGCTGCTCGGTAGCTGGGACGAACCGGGACCGGCCCGCGGCGACAGTGCCGACGTCCAGGACGGCGGCGAGGTGGTGGCCCGGATGCTCCGTACCCAGGACGGCGTCAAACCGCTGACCGTGTCCACCGGCCATCTGATCACCCTGGACGACGCCTGCGCCCAGGTCCTCGCTGCCGCCCCGCGCTACCGCCTCCCGGAGACCACGCGCCTCGCCGACCGCCTCTGCCGCGACGCGCTCGCCGCTGCGGCGGCGGATTAGATCCAGATCACCAGGCTCGCCAGCAGGGCCAGCCCCGCCAGACCCGCCAGCGCCAGAAAGCTCCAGCCGAGGATCTGCACCACCACCCGCGCCGCGCCCGGCGCGAGCCCCGTCGCCAGCCGTCCCGGCCGCCGGGCCGGGTCGTCCGGCGACCGCTTGGGCAGCAGCGTCAGCCCGGCTCCGAACAGGACCAGCGCCAGCCCCGACAGCAGCGCCAGGACGACGGACAGATCCAGGACGGCCCGCGCCAGGTCGGGCCGGAGGAACCCGCCGTCTGACCTGCGGCGCAGCTCCGCGGGCACACCGACCCGCAGCCCCAGCCCGGAGGCCTCGGCGGCCGGGTCGGCGCGGCCGGATCCGGCCGGTACGAAGGTTCCCTGGCACTCCTGCACCAGGTACTTGCCCGAGCGCACGGTCTGGCACTGCGCCGCCGTGTACACCCCGGGCGTCCCGGCCAGCTCGGCGTTGTAGCGGAAGCCGTCGACGGCACCGCTGAGCACCGACTCGGCCAGCAGCAGGGCGGCGATCAGGCCCACCACGAGCCTGGCCCGACCTACCCGCTTCGGCGGCCGCCCGCCGGCGTTCTGTGCCTCCGTCCCCTGCGCTGCCGTGTCCTCCGTCACCCTGCCCCCTGCCCCCGTGTCCCCTTGTACCGGAACCGCAGGACATGGTGGCATCAGCCCATGACCCCACCCGACGCCGCCCCCACTGCCACAACCGACACCACCGCCCCCACCGCCCCCACCGACACCCCGCCGGCCGGCCCCCGCTGGGGCCTGACCTTCCCGCTCGACGGCATCCCGCTCGCCGATCAGCGCCGTCTGGTCGAGGCGCTGCCCGACCTCGGCTTCACCGACCTCTGGTCGATGGAGACGGCCGGTGCCGACGCCTTCACGCCGCTCGCGCTGGCCTCCGTCTGGGCGCCGCAGCTCAACCTGGGCACCGCGATCGTCCCGGTGCACACCCGCGGCCCGGCGCTGCTCGCCATGCAGGCCGCCGCCCTGGCCGAGGCCGCCCCCGGCAGGTTCAGCCTCGGCCTCGGTGCCTCCTCGCCGGTCATCGTCAACGACTGGAACGCCGTCCCCTTCGAGCAGCCGTTCCAGCGCAGCCGCGACATGGTCCGCTTCCTGAAGTCCGCGCTGGCGGGGGAGAAGGTCGACGCCGCCTACGAGACCTTCGCGGTACGCCGCTTCAGGCTGGAGCGCGTCCCCGCGCAGACCCCGCCGGTGCTGCTCGCCGCCCTGCGCCCGGCCATGCTGCGGCTGGCCGCGCAGGAGGCCGACGGCACCATCCTCAACTGGCTCTCCGCCGAGGACGTCACCATCGCCGTCGATGAGTTCGCCCGGGCGGGAGGGGCCGGCAAGACGGTCGCGGCCAGGATCTTCACCTGCCCGACCACCGACGCCGACCACGCCAGGGCGCTGGGCCGCCGACTGATCGCGAGCTACCTCACCGTCCCCGCGTACGCGGCGTTCCACCGCTGGCTCGGCCGCGAGGACCAGCTCAAGCCGTTGTGGGACGCCTGGGCGGCGGGCGACCGCAAGGGCGCGGCCGCGTCCGTGCCCGACGAGGTGGTGGACGCGCTGATCGTCCACGGCGCCCCCGAGCAGGTGCGCGAACAGATCCGCCGCTACGCCGCCAACGGTGTGACGGTCCCGGTCCCGGCGATCCTGCCGACGCCGGAGATGCTGGACGGCACCGCCACCGCGCGCGATCGCCGCCAGGCAGTCGCGGCGGCGGTCCTCGCCGTCAGCCCCGGCTGAGACTCCCGGTCGCCGGGTCCACGGCACCGAGTTTGCCGACCGCGTGGCGCAGGCCGTCCAGCCAGCCGTCGCGGTCGGCGGCCCGGCCCTGCTCGTACTGGGCCACCTCGGGGTGCGGCAGGATCAGGAAGCGCTCGGCGGCCAGGCCCTCGATCACCGCGTCGGCGACCTGTTCCGGCGTCAGCATCCGGCCGAAGGCGCCGAGTACAGCCGCCACCGCCGGGTCCTCGGTCATCGCCGTGTGCACCCCCTGCGGGCACAGCGCGCTGACCTTGATGCCCTGGCCGCCGTAGGCCACCGCCAGCGACTCGGCGAAGGCCACTGCCGCGTGCTTGGTCGCCGTGTAGGCGGCGTCGCCCGGCATCTGCAGCAGGCCGGCGGCGGAGGCGGTGTGCAGCAGATAGCCCTCTCCGCGCTTCAGCATCCCCGGCAGCACCGCGCGCGCCGCGTAGACGTGCGCCATGACGTTGATCTCCCAGCAGGCCTGCCACAGCTCGTTGGGCGCCTCGATACCCGCGCCAGAACCGATGCCGGCGTTGCTGCAGAACAGGTCCACCGGGCCCAGGTGCTTCTCGGCCGTCTCCACCAGGGCCTGCACATCGCTCTCCCGGGAGACGTCGCTGCCGACGCCCACGGTGTGACAACCCTCACGGTCCAGCGCCAGCGCCAGGTCCTCGACCCGTCCCGCGTCCAGGTCGGCGAGCAGCAGCCCGCGCGCACCCTCGGCAGCGAAGCGCCGCGCCAGCGCGGACCCTATGCCCCCGGCCGCACCGGTCACCACCACGACGGCTCCGCGTACCTGCATCTCTTCTGCCTTCCTCCCACGGGGTCCCCGCACGGGCCCGCGCACTGTGCCGGTGATCGTAGGCACCCGGCCCGCCACCGCAACAGTGCCCGTCCACGATGCAAGCCAACCGCCAGCTAACGTCAAGGAGTGCACAAACCGCCACAGGCTGCGCGCTGGTTCAGGCGTGGGTGAAGGAGACAGGCAGCTCGCGGAGCCCCCGCATGATCAGGCCACCACGCCAGCGGAGGTCCTCTGGTGCAGCGGCCAACTCCAGGTCAGGTAGCCGGGTCAAAAGTGTTGTCAGCGCGATCTGTCCCTCCAGCCGTGCGAGAGGGGCGCCGATGCAGTAGTGGATGCCATGGCCGAAGCCGAGGTGGGGATTGTCCCGGCGGGTGAGGTCGAGCAGGTCGGGCTGATCGAAACGGGTAGGGTCGCGGTCGGCGGCGGCAAGGACGACCAGGACCGGGTCGCCGGTCGCGATCTTCTGGCCGCCGAGGGTCAAGGCGCTTGTGGCATAGCGCCAGGTGGCAATTTCCACCGGGCCGTCGTAGCGCAGGAGTTCCTCGACAGCGGTGGATAGAACGGCGTTGTCGCCACGCCCGATCGCGTCTGAGAGCAGTGCTCGCTGTCGGGGGTGCCGAATAAGCGCGTACATGCCATTGCCGATGAGGTTGATGGTGGTCTCGAAACCGGCGAAGAGAAGCACGAAGCACATGGCAGCGGCCTCGTTCTCAGTGAGATGTTCACCGTGGTCGGAAGCGCTGATGAGTCCCGAGATCAGATCGTCGCCGGGCTCCTGGCGCTTTCGATGGATCAGCTCGGCGAGATAGTTGCGGATCTGCTTGACAGACCGGGCGACGCCTCCTCGAGGTCCCCCGCCATGACGAATCATCATTCCGGCCCAGTCGCGAAATCCGTCCTGATCCTCGGCGGGGACGCCGAGCAGGTCGCAGATGGTGTAGATGGGCAGCGGGAAGGCGAAGTCGTGGATGAGGTCCGCAGTTCCCTTGCCGGCAAAGTTGTCGATGAGCCGGTCTGTCAGTTCCTGTACGCGGGGGGCAAAGGCGGCGACTGTGCGCGGGGTGAATGCACGGGAAACCAGCCTCCGGAGTCTTGTGTGGTCCGGGGGGTCGATATTCAGGAGATGGGTCATCAGGTTCGCACTGCGCTCGCCAGGAATGCCGGTCTTCCCCTTGGCGTGAACGGACTCGGCATGGTGTACCGGGTTCTTGCTGAGCCGCTGGTCTGCTAGCGCTTGCTTGGCGTCTGCGTACTCGGTGACCAACCACGCCTCCACTCCGCTGGGCAGTCGCGTCCACCGGACCGGTTCATGTCGGCGCAGCCACGCATATGCGGGGTACGGGTCGGCGGCGAACTCCCAGGAGAACAGATCTGGAGGCGTAGCGGCATCGGTCTGGTTCGGCATGTGCCGACCGTATCCGGTGAGGTGAATGAGGCAGAGGAGGATGGAAGTCGATTCCCGGATACTCCCGTTCGTCGAAGACTACGGAGCGTATCGTGTCCACTACATGGATGACCCCGGCAGCGCTGTCACGCTCCGGGGTCTGGACAGTCTTGGAGGACTGGCATGTCTACTCTTGCACGCCTTGGCACGGTGACGGAAGCAGCCCTGGTGGTTGCGAGCTACACCCGCGTCTCCACTCTTGAGCAACTCGAGGGCTTCGGCCTGGAAGTGCAGAACGGGATCAATGGCGACTGGCTGCGGTGCAACCCGAATGTCGTGGTTCACGGCAACTATCAGGATGACGCTGTCTCCGGGGCTCTGGACAGCCGCCCAGCCATGGACCGCCTCACTGCGGATGCCCGCAGCGGGCGCTTCGACAGAATCCTTGTAGCGAGGGTTGACCGCGTTGGGCGTACCGGTCGTGCTGCGTACCAGTGGGCTTGGAACATGGCAGACATCGGCGTTCATTTCATCTCGGTCCAAGAGGGCATCGACACCAGCACGGATGAGGGCTGGAACGCGTTCATGCGGTATGTCACCGCCTCCGAAATGGAGTGGTGGCACATCCGTGAACGCACCCGCGCAGGTCGGGAGATGAAGGTCAAGCTCGGCGGATGGCCCGGCGGCCCCGCGCCCTACGGCTACAGGATCGCCGTCGACCAGGACAACCCATGGGGCAAGAAGCACTTCTCGGTACTCGTCACTGACGAACTGGAGTCCCGGATCCTCCACGTCGCAGCGGACCTGATCATCGATGGCGGTCTCAACCTCACGCAGACCGCTGATGAACTGAACCACCGCGCACTCTTCACGCGGAGTGGTGTTCCGTGGTCGACGGCCAACCTGCGGAACAGGTTGCACGCGGAGACCATCCATGAAGGTTTTGTCCGCTACGGAAAGCCCAGCCGCAGCGATGGTGGAGACAAAACTACGCGCTGTGACGAAACCCGTGGCGGCTCCCCGGGATTGGGAATGAAAATTGGCGTCCCGCCCATCTTTGCTCCGGAGCGGGCACTCCAGTTGGAAGCCGCTCTCAAGGCAGGCGGCTTCAGACTTCCCCGGTCGAAGGAGAGAGTCTATCCGCTCTCCGGGAGGATCGTGGGTACCTGCGGTCAGCAGTACACCGGCTTCTCACAGCTCGGCGAGCGAGCGTACCGCTGCAAAGGGAACTTGAATCGGCAGGGAACGTGTGGGGACATGGTCTTCCGGGCCGACGATGTGGAGGAGGCCGTTTGGAAAGAGCTCGCGGGGCTTCTCCGGCGTGAGCCGCACCTCAAACGCAGGGCTGTGACGTTGCTCGGGGGGCTCAACGGCGACAAGCAGAGCTACGAGGAACGCGTTCGAGACTTCACAGCCAGGATCGCTGAGCAGAATCGGCTCATCGAAGTCCAAGTCCCTGCATGCCTGCGGCAGAATGTCGACAGGAACATCATGGCTGCTGCAGTACGAGAACTCCGGCAGGAGCTGCAGCTCCTTGAGAACCAGCTGGCCACAGCGCAGCAATGGTTGGGCGAGCACGCCGAGCACGAGCGTCAGGCGGACATCCTCGCGTCCCTCGCCGAGCCGGCGGGGACGCAGTCGGCGGAACTTTCGATCTCCGAGCGCAAGAAGATCTGCGACATGTTCCATGTTCAAGTCCGCGCTGGTGAAGGCCACCTCATCCGTCGAAGCGGGGTCCGCTGTGCTGTGATGGAGTGGCACTTCGAGACGGGAACGCTGGTCCCTCTCGACCCCACTGACGAGGAGTGGGATCAGGTGGAGGCGTACCTCAGGACGGTCTTCACCCGACGGCATTTCGTCGGACCGTCCGAGCTCCGCACCCTCTTCAACGGCTGTCTTCATCGTCTACGGTGCGGGGTGTCCTGGGCAGACATGTCAGACATGTGGGGGCCGCAGGACCGAGTGCGCGAACGGCAGCTCTCTTGGTGGAAGAAGGGGGCCTGGCCGCAGATGATGGCGATTCTCGGCGCCGACCGGCGGGGAGTGCCAGCCTATCAACGCCCTAGCCTGCCCCCTCTGACTGTCACGCTGCAGCTCGCTGGCGCGGCGGCCTGATCATGCGAGGGCTCCGCCAACTCCCAGTCAACTTCAGTCAGGAGGGCGGAGCCTAGGCAGACACGGAGCATGTTGCTCACGCTCAGAAGTGGAGATGGATGCTGCTGGCGACGAAGCACACCGCCACCACCGTCAGGAAGCTCTTGATGCCGACCTCCCCGCCGCTTCCCATCTCACTGCAGAGCAGGATGTTGGGGGCTGCGAACAACCACCACAACCCGCTGTTGTGCTGCTGGAGCCGGTAGTTGAGCAGCATCAGCAGCGCCACGTACACCATTTGCCAGCCGGACCTCAGTTTCATGTCGACCACCTCCAGCATCCCCTCAGGGGGTGGGGGATTGGGAAGCGCGGAAACGAGGCATCATCGACTTGTGGCCACGCGGTCCCCCGGCAGTCAGGTTCAGTCAGATCTTGCTGAGACTGATGGATTTGACTGCTCTTGCGGATGGGATGCCCGGTCCATGCCTGCTTCTAACTCAACTATCATTCAACTCTCCTGACCTTCACTAAATTTGACTGATAGTTGTAGGGTCGACCCTGCAGCCAGGGAGGCAGGCATGAACGATTCCCCGAAGACCGAGGTGCGGCGGGTAGCCGACGCCGTGCGTTACTGGTGTGGACGGTTGGGCGGGGGAGCGTCCCTCCCGTCCCAGGGGGAACTCGCGGAACAGTTCAGCGTCTCCCGCGACACGGTCCAGAAGGCCCTGAAGGTGCTCCAGGAGGAGGGCCTCGTCCAGTCCATCAGGGGAAGCGGAACCTTTGTCGCCGGGGCAGTGCCGGATGTCGATGCGGACGAGGACGAGTTGGAGCCGGCCATCCTGGCTCTGAGCCCCCACTTGGAGCAGGCCCTGCAGGCTCCCCACGTCACCATAGATTTCTTCGGTTTCACTGCGGAGACCCTCGCGAAGGAGCTGACGCCGAAGCTGGTCCGCTTGTGGCTCCCCGGCTCGACTCCTCCCGACAGCCTTCACATCAGGCTTCTGCTCCCTGAGTTGGACCGTCTCGCAGTTCCACGTGCCGTCGACGATCCGGAGGACCCCCGCCCCCTCGACCGGCTGCGCGGCATCGCATCTCGCTCCATCGACGCGCTGACACAGGCCGTGGAGGAACTCCGCTCGCGGCAGATCGTGCTCGACGCCAGCCTGGAAATTCGAACGGTGCCAGCTATGACGCCGCAGGTGAAGCTGTACGTCATCAACGAGGATCTGGCCCTTCGCGGCTGGTACAAGGTCCACCGGATACGGGTCCTGGTGCCGATGCAGAGCGGCTCGGGCATGGAGGAACTGGAGATCTACGACTTCATGGGATTGGACGCCAATGTGGTTGTGCAGCGCCCTAACGCCGTAGCTGAGTCCCGGGTGTGGTTCGACTCCCTCTGGGACACCATCGCTCTGCGTCCCAAGCCGCTTGACTGATCCCGTGCGGTGGTTCCGGGAGATGACTGCGGGGAGGAGGTCACTGGAACGGGTGTAACGCGACCGTTGCCTACCAGTGGCTCGTTCGACTCTCCTCTACGGTTTGATCTGGTGCCGTACATTTTGGTGGCCTCTGGAGACTGAGGAGGATGAGGAGTATCGCAAAGCTGCACGTCCTTGAAGGGTCGGCCGTGATTGCGGGTGATGTCCCGCCCTCGGCGGATCAGGTGTGGCGTGACGTCAGAGACGCCGTGGCTTCGCGAACGGTCCTGCTCAACGGACTGTCACATAGGAACCACCGGGTAAGCCTGTCCCCATCCCAGGCGCTCGCGGTCGGACTTGAATCAAGTGCTTCGGTCCTCGTGCGTGAGCGTCGGGATACGCTGCCGTTGGTGCCACGGATGTGGAACGACGAGTATGAAGTGCTCCAGTACGTGAGCAAGTCGAGCCCGCACCTGGCTGACCTTTCCCCGCAGCCGCTCAGGCCGGCCCGACAGCCTGGGGCTGGGATCGAGGAAGAGCCTCTGGTCTTGCTGTTCATCGAGGGGGATACCCTCGATGCGGTCTACCCGCGTGGCAGCGCACTCCCATCCCCGCTCTTGGACGAGATCGTGGGAATCTTTGCAGCCATGGCCAAGGTGCAGGAGGTCGACCTGCCCAGAGTCCCCAGCGATTGGCCAAGTGGGGATGACTCCTCGGCTTTCATCAGGCGGCTCGCGACCTTTGCCCAGCGGGACGTCGAGCCGCTGGTCAGAGAGAAGTTGCACCCTCTGCTGGAACGACTCGGACTTCCGGAACACGCGCTGCAGAGATTCGTCGACCGTATCCCCAGGCTCAAGCGGAGACCGTTCTGCCTTCTTCACACTGACCTGCACCGCGGAAACCTTGTAGTAGGCCCGCAGGATCGGGTGAGCGTCATCGATTGGGAGTTTGCGATGACGGGTGATCCGATTTATGACATTTCCACACATATGGTGCGTATGGGGTACCCGGCTTCACAGTTCGACTCCGTGATCGGGTCCTGGAAAGCAAGCCTGGATGCTGCTCGGCCAGGGCTGACCGAGGGTATCCGGGCCGATCTCCCGATCTATCTGGCCTATGAGCGGGCGCAGTCGATCTATCCAGACATCCTTCGTGCTGCATCCAGTCTCGGAGCGCTGATCGAGGAGGGTGTATTCGCCCGGGCCGTCGCCCGTATCGAGAGCGCGCTGCAGCGTGCCGCCGCGCCGTTGCAACTGGAGCGCACCCCCGACCGCCGGCAGATCGCAACTGCTCTGCGCGAGTGGCACCGCAGCCGCGTCGGAGGAAGTTGAGCCTTGCCATCGTTGAACCTGTGCGTTCCTCGGGGTGCTCGGGCGTACCGTGAATCGGGTGACGGCGGGTCAGGCCGTGCACTCCTAGGGTACGTGGACCCGTGGACCATGAGAGCGAGTGGCTGCATTGTCGGTACAACATGGTGCGGCAGCCCGGATGTTGTCTGCGGCGTCCGTGGTCCTACTTGATTTCGACGGACCCATTTGCTCGGTTTTCGCCAGTTTGACCGCCGTGGGTGTGGCAGAGGATCTTCGAGGACGGCTCGCCAGGGCTGGGGCGGATCTGCCGCCGGATCTCGCAGGGATGGATGATCCGCACCTACTCCTCAGAAGGCTTCCTGGTGCGCTGCTGAGCCGTGGGGCGTCCGATGGGGAGATTCGTCTCCTGACCCGTCAGTTCCACGATTGGCTCTCCGGCGCCGAACGGATGGCGGTCAAGTCGGCGCGGGCGACGCCCGGTGCTTCCGAGGCGATATCGGGCCTGATTGCCCTGGGGAAGACGGTGAGGATCGTCAGCAACAATGCGGCAGCGGCCATCGTGGATTATCTGTGTCGTGACGGGGTGAAGGTGGGGGCGATCCAGGCGGAGCAAGTCTTCGGTCGGCCGGATGATCCGCACCTGATGAAGCCGAACCCGCATCTTCTGCTGGAGGCGCTCAAGTCGCTGGGGCCGTTGGGGGATGCAGGGCACTGCGTCTTCATTGGTGACGCCCCCTCTGATGTGAGTGCGGCGGCTGAGGCTGGGGTCAAGTTCATCGGGTTCACTGGCGGGGCCGAGGCGCGCCAGAAGCGACTGCTTGATGCGGGTGCTGACCCGGAAGCTTTGATCCAAGGCTGGTCCGATCTGGGTGATTTGTCGCTCCTTGTGTGACGGGATGGGCTTGTGATTAAGCAGCTGATATGTCTAGCCTTCCCGGAACGCCTGCATGCGCGGGCGGCCGCTCCGCGGGACGCCGAGTCCTGTCCAGCCGGGGAGCGGAACTCGAACTTCAGGATTGGGCAGGAGCGGGGGACCCAGGTAAGTTGCCGCAGTTCTCAAGGCTGCGGCTTGGGGTGAAGGCGCGTCAGCGCCCGGGCTACCTCACGGCCCGAACCCGACAGCTCACCTCGCAGGCGTCGGAGAGGGTACCTGCCATGCCTTTCAACACGCCCGGACGCCATCGCAAGCCGCGCACCAGTCAGACCAAGCGCCTGGTCGCGACCGCGAGCCTCGGCACCGCCGGCATAGCTCTGCCGCTGATCGGCGCGACCAGCGCCTCTGCCGCCTCCGTCTCCACCTGGGACAAGGTCGCCAGCTGCGAGAGCGGCGGGGACTGGTCCATCAACACCGGCAACGGGTACTACGGCGGGCTGCAGTTCTCCGCCTCCACCTGGAGCGCCTACGGCGGCGGCCAGTACGCGTCCACCGCGGACCACGCCACCAAGGGCCAGCAGATATCGATAGCCGAGAAGGTGCTGGCTTCGCAGGGGCCCGGTGCCTGGCCGGTCTGCGGGCCGAAGGCCGGACTCACCCAGGGCGGCGCCGCCGCCTCGGTGAGCACCGCGGGCTCGTCCTCCTCTTCCAGTTCGTCCTCGTCGAGCTCGAGCTCCGACTCGACGACGAGCACGACCACGCAGAGCAGCAGTACCGGCAAGCACCGGTCGACCGCTGCCACGGACTCCGCCTCGAAGGTCGTCAAGCCCGCGACGCGCACCACGACCACGACCACGGCTGCGCCGAAGGTCGGCCACGGCAACTACACCGTCAAGTCGGGCGACTCCCTCTCCGCCATCGCCGCCGCCGCGCACCTCAGCGGCGGCTGGACCGAGCTGTACAAGGACAACAAGTCCACCGTCGGCGCGAACCCGAACCTGATCTTCCCCGGCCAGAAGCTCGTGGTCGTCTGACCCCGTGCGGCGCTCAGCTGCTCAGGGACGGAGCCCCTGCCCGCCAGGTGAACTACTGGTGAGTAGGGGCTCCGTCCTGTGAGACAGGCGGAAGGTCCGGGTGGCCCCGCCCCCGGCTGCGGCTAGGCTCTTGTCGTAAGCACCCCTGTATTCCCCCCTAGGAGATGCCTGTGCCGTCCATCGACGTCGTCGTAGCCCGGGAGATCCTCGACTCACGAGGCAACCCCACGGTCGAGGTCGAGGTCGGCCTCGACGACGGCAGCACCGGTCGTGCCGCCGTTCCGTCCGGCGCCTCGACCGGCGCGTTCGAGGCCCTGGAGCTGCGCGACGGCGACCTGTCGCGCTACTTCGGCAAGGGCGTGGAGAAGGCCGTGCTCGCGGTCATCGAGCAGATCGGCCCGGAGCTGATCGGCTACGACGCCACCGAGCAGCGCCTGATCGACCAGGCCATGCTCGACCTGGACGCCACCCCGGACAAGTCCTCCCTCGGCGCCAACGCGATCCTCGGTGTCTCCCTCGCCGTGGCGCACGCCGCCTCCGAGGCCAGCGACCTGCCGCTGTTCCGCTACCTGGGCGGCCCCAACGCCCATGTGCTGCCGGTGCCGATGATGAACATCCTCAATGGTGGCTCGCACGCGGACTCCAACGTCGACATCCAGGAGTTCATGATCGCCCCGATCGGCGCGGAGTCCTTCTCCGAGGCCGTCCGCTGGGGCGTCGAGGTGTACCACACCCTCAAGAGCGTGCTGAAGAAGCGCGGCCTCTCCACCGGTCTGGGCGACGAGGGCGGCTTCGCCCCCAACCTGGACAGCAACCGCGAGGCGCTGGACCTCATCGTCGAGGCCATCCAGCTGGCCGGCTACACCCCCGGCAAGGACGTCGCCCTGGCCCTGGACTGCGCCGCGTCCGAGTTCTACAAGGACGGCAAGTACGAGTTCGAGGGCAAGTCCCGCTCGGCCGCCGAGATGACCGAGTACTACGAGGAGCTCGTCGCCGCGTACCCGCTGGTCTCCATCGAGGACCCGCTGTTCGAGGACGACTGGGCCGGCTGGACCGTGCTGACCGGCAGGATCGGCGACAAGGTGCAGATCGTCGGCGACGACCTGTTCGTCACCAACCCGACCCGGCTGGCCCGCGGCATCAAGGAGGGCACCGCCAACGCCCTGCTGGTGAAGGTCAACCAGATCGGCTCGCTCACCGAGACCCTGGACGCCGTGGAGCTGGCCCAGCGCAACGGCTTCCGCTGCATGATGTCGCACCGCTCCGGCGAGACCGAGGACGTCACCATCGCCGACCTCGCCGTCGCCACCAACTGCGGCCAGATCAAGACCGGCGCCCCGGCCCGTTCCGAGCGCGTCGCCAAGTACAACCAGCTGCTGCGCATCGAGGAGATCCTCGACGACGCCGCCGAGTACGCGGGCCGCGGCGCGTTCCCGCGCTTCCAGCCCAGCGAGGCCTGACCTTCGGTCGGACCGACTCGTCGCGCCTGACCGGTGCCCTGCCGTGTTCACCCTCTAGGGTGGGCGGCGGGGCACCGGCACATCAACCGGTCGGGTCGTGTCAGGACAGGTCAGGTCAGGGAGGGCGAGTACGTGAGCGGCAGCACAGCCAAGGGCACCGGCCCCCGCAGGCCGCGGCTGACCGGCCGGGCCGCCGTGCTGGCCCTGGTGCTGTGCTCACTGGTCGCCGCGCTGGCCTATCCGACCCGGCAGTTCATCGCCCAGCGCTCGCAGATCGCCCAGCAGCGCGCCGCGGCGGCCCAGGCCCAGGCCCAGGTGGACGAGCTGCGCCGGGAGAAGGCCCGCTGGCAGGACCCGGCGTACGTGGCCGCCCAGGCCAGGGAGCGGCTGCACTACGGCTACCCCGGCGAGACCCCGTTCATCTCGGTCGCCCCCACCACCGGTACGGGCAGTGCCGCCTCGGGGACTCCCGCCGCGGCCCGGGCGCAGCAGCCCTGGTACGACAGCCTGTTCCAGTCGCTGGAGACGTCCGACCGGAGCGGCGCGGCGGGCGCGGCCGCACCCTCGAACTAGAGCTATCCAGGAATCCAGAAAGCAAGGCAATGACGCAGACCCCTGACGCCCCCGAGGGCGTCGCCCCGGAAGGCGTGTCTCAAGACGGCGTGCTTCAAGACGACGTGGCCGCCATCGCCGCCCAGCTCGGCCGGGTGCCGCGCGGGCTGCGCGCCGTCGCCCACCGCTGCCCCTGCGGCCTGCCCGACGTGGTGGAGACCGCGCCGCGGCTGGAGGACGGCAGCCCCTTCCCCACGCTGTTCTACCTGACCTGCCCCAGGGCCGCGTCCGCCATCGGCACCCTGGAGGCCGACGGCGTGATGAAGGAGCAGACCGCCCGGCTGGCCGAGGACCCGGAGCTGGCCGCGGCCTACCAGCGGGCCCACGAGGACTACATCGCCCGGCGCGACGCCATCGAGGTGCTGGAGGGCTTCCCCAGCGCCGGCGGGATGCCGGACCGGGTGAAGTGCCTGCACGTCCTGGTCGGCCACAGCCTGGCGGCCGGACCGGGCGTCAATCCGCTCGGCGACGAGGCCCTGGCGATGCTGCCCGAGTGGTGGCGCAAGGGTCCCTGCGTCTGCGCTGACAGTGCTGAAGGGTGCGACAAGTGACTCTGCAGCGCGTTGCCGCGATCGACTGCGGCACCAACTCCATCCGGCTGCTGGTCGCCGACCTCGACCCGGAGACCGGCGAACTGCACGACCTGGACCGGCGGATGACCGTCGTCCGGCTGGGCCAGGGCGTGGACCGTACCGGGCGGCTCGCGCCCGAGGCGCTGGAGCGCACCTTCGCCGCCTGCCGCGAGTACGCGGCGGTCATCGCCGGGCACGGCGCGGAGCGCCTGCGCTTCGTGGCGACCAGCGCTTCGCGCGACGCCGAGAACCGCGACGAGTTCGTCAGCGGCGTCCGCGCGATCCTGGGCGTCGACCCCGAGGTGATCACTGGCGACGAGGAGGCCGAGCTCTCCTTCACCGGCGCGACCCGGGAGCTCAGGCAGGAGGACGGGCTGACGCCCCCTTACCTGGTGTTCGACCTGGGCGGCGGCTCGACCGAGTTCGTGCTCGGCAGCGACCGGGTCGAGGCCGCCCGCTCGGTCGACATCGGCTGCGTCCGGATGACGGAACGTCATGGCAGCGACACCATCGCCATGCGCGCCGACATCAAGACGGCGCTGGACCTGGCCGCCGCCACCGTCCCGCTGACCTCCGCGGCGACCCTGGTCGGCCTGGCCGGGACGGTCACCACCGTGGCCGGGATCGCGCTCGGCCTGCCGGCCTACGACTCCACCGCGATCCACCACTCGCGCATCCCGCTGGCCAAGGTCCACGAGGTCACCGCGATGCTGCTGTCGTCCACCGCGGAGGAGCGCGCCGCGATCCCGGTGATGCACCCCGGACGCGTCGACGTCATCGCCGCGGGGGCCCTTGTTCTGCTCGCCGTCATGGAGCGCAGCGGGGCTTCTGAGCTGGTCGTCAGCGAGCACGACATCCTCGACGGCATCGCCTGGAGCGCGGCCCGGGACACGGCTCGCGAGGGCGCTCCAGAAACTTCGTGAATTTCTTCACATGGAGTTCCCGGCTTTGGGACCACCCAAAAGGCCGGTTCATCCGAATTGCGAGACCACAGGCGGACCCAAGGCCCCTGGCGGCTGTCGGTACGGGCATCCAAGGCCAGCGGCCCGAATCGCACGCACAATCGCAATCAGGGCGACGAGCTGCGGCAATGCCCCGCACCCCGGCTGCGGCGCTGACGCACGGCGTCCAGTGGGAGGCGTGGGCCGCGTAGTGTAGCAGGTGCTGTCCAGGGGCATGTGAGGAGGGCCACAGGGGGTGCTCCGGAGGGTGCTGGATACTTTCGGATATGAGCACCACGGAGCGTCCTCGCATTCTCATCGTCGGCGGTGGATACGTCGGCATGTATGCCGCGATGCGCATCCTCAAGAAGATGCGCTACGGAGAAGCGACCGTCACGGTCGTCGACCCGCGGTCCTACATGACGTACCTGCCCTTCCTTCCCGAGGCGGCGGCCGGCAACGTCGCGCCTCGCAACCTCGTCGCGCCGCTGCGCAGCACCCTCAAGGGTGCGGAGGTCCTCACCGGTCATGTGACCGCGGTGGACCAGGAGCGCAAGATCGCGACCATCTCCCCGGCCGCAGGCGACTCGTACGAGCTGCCGTTCGAGTACCTCGTCGTCGCGCTGGGCTCGGTATCCCGCACCTTCCCGATCCCCGGCCTGGCCGAGAACGGCATCGGCATCAAGTCGGTCGAGGAGGCCATCAGCCTCCGCAACCACGTGATCGGCCAGCTGGACAAGGCCGAGTCCACCACGGACGAGGCGATCCGCAAGCAGGCGCTGACCTTCGTGGTCATCGGCGGCGGCTTCGCCGGCATCGAGACCGTGGCCGAGCTGGAGGACATGGTCCGCGACGCGGCCAAGAACTACCGCAACGTGAAGCGCGAGGACATGCGCTTCATCGTGGTCGAGGCGGCCAACCGGATCCTCCCCGAGATGGGCCCGGACCTCGGTCTGTGGACCAAGGAGAAGCTGGAGGAGCGGGGGATCGAGATCTACATCGAGACCTCGATGGACTCCTGCGTCGACAAGCACGTGGTGCTGAAGAACGGCATCGAGGTCGACGCCTCCACCATCGTGTGGACGGCCGGCGTCAAGCCCAACCCGGCGCTCGCCCACTTCGGCCTGCCGCTGGGCCCGCGCGGCCACGTCGACACCGCCCCGACCCTCCAGGTCCAGGGCTTCGACAACGTCTGGGCCGCCGGCGACAACGCCCAGGTGCCGGACCTCGCCGTCGGCGAGGGCGCCTGGTGCCCGCCCAACGCGCAGCACGCGGTCCGCCAGGCCATCGTGCTCGGCGACAACGTGGTCTCCGGGATGCGGGGCTTCCCGCAGAAGGAGTACAAGCACAAGAACCTCGGCGCGGTTGCCGGCCTGGGCCTCCACAAGGGTGTGGCGATCCTCTTCGGCAAGTACAAGCTGAAGGGCCGTCCGGCCTGGTGGTTCCACCGCCTGTACCACGGCAGCCGGGTCCCGACCATGAACCGCAAGGTCCGGGTGTTCGCGGACTGGACCCTGGCCATGTTCCTCAAGCGCGAGACGGTCTCCCTGGTGGAGATGGAGACGCCGCGCGAGGTGTTCATCGAGGCGGCCTCGCCCGCCCCGAAGCCGAAGCCCGCGGTCGCGGCCGAGGCCGCGAAGTCCGAGAAGGTCCCCGCCTGATCGTTCCACCGCACACCCTCCTGCCCGGCAGCGTCGCCGGACCACACCCGTGGTGCTCATAACCGGCACCGCTGCCGCAAGTAAAGTGCCCCGAGCCCCCGTCCTGGAGGGATCGGGGCACTGGCGTTTGCGAGGGCTCCTACGGTCACCGTCACGGTTTTCGCAGGGGTACGGGGAGTCGCGCCCCGGGGGATCGCAGAATGACCGGCACCGCTGCCGCAAGTAAAGTGCCCCGAGCCCTCCGTCCTGGAGGGATCGGGGCACTGGCGTTTGCGAGGGCTGTCAGTCGGTCTTGATGGAGGCCAGGATGTCCATCCGTGCCGCTCTGCGGGCCGGCCACAGTGCGGCTGCCAGCCCCACCAGGGCCGCCGCCAGGACGTAGGCGGTGAGCTGTCCCACCGGGAACGTCGTGGTGAGTCCGGCCAGGGAGGACTTCAGCAGCTGCACCGCCGCCCAGGCGAGGAAGCCGCCGATGGCCACCCCCAGCACCGCGCCGAAGGCCGCGATCACCACTGACTCCAGCCGGACCATCCGCTTGATCCCGCGCCGGTCCAGGCCGATCGCCCGCAGCATCCCGATCTCGCGCCTGCGCTCGAAGACCGACATCGCCAGGGTGTTGACCACTCCCAGGACCGCGATCAGCACGGCCATGCCCAGCAGCCCGTACATCACATTCAGCAGCAGGCTGATCTGCGAGCTGAACTCCTTCACCATCTGCGACTGCGACTGCACCCGTACCAGCGGATTGCGCCCGGTGGAGTCCTTCAGCGCCTGCTCCAGCGTCGAGGTGGCCCCGCCGGCGCCCGCCACCAGCACATCGCTGTAGTAGGGCGCGGTGGTGTGCGGGGCGAGCACCGCCTCACTCATCATCACCGGGCCCAACAGGTCGTTGTTCTGGTAGATCCCGCCGATCCGGACCGTGCCGGTGCTGCCGTCGGGGTAGCTGAAGCGGGCGCTGCCGCCCACGCTCCAGTGGTGCGCGGCCGCAGTGGACCTGGACACCAGCAGCGCGCCCTGGCGGATCGAGTCGGCCGATCCGTCCAGCATGGCCGGGGCGACCAGCCGGCCGAAGTCGGCGGTGTCGAAGCCGCTCACCGACAGGTCACGGCCGTCGGCCGTGACGTACTGGGAGTCGATGACGCTGGTGGCGCTGACGCCCGCAGTGCCCTTGATGGCGGGCAGCAGGCTGGGCGAGACGGGCTCGCCGAGCATCACGCTGATCGCGTAGTCGGCCTTCATCCCGGAGGTCACCTGCTTGGTGACCGCCTCGGTGACCGACGCGCCGATCACCGTCAGCGCGCTGATCAGGGTCAGCCCGATGGTGAGCGCGGACGCCGTGGCCGCGGTCCGCCGCGGGTTGCGCAGCGCGTTCTGCTTGGCCAGCTTTCCGGAGACCCCGTAGAGCCGCGCGAACACCGGCCCGACCAGGGCGATCAGCGGACGGGACAGCAGCGGGGTCAGCACGAACGCGCCGATCAGGATCAGTCCGGCGCCCGCGCCCACCGGAAGCCGCCCGGAGGAGCCCCCCAGGTGCGCGCCGTAGAGCACGGCGGCCAGACCGGTGCCGAAGAAGGCGGCGCCGATGGAGTTGCGGACCACCAGGGACTTCTGGGTGGGCGGCTGGTCGTTGCTGCGCATCGCAGCGACCGGGGCGACCCGGGAGGCGCGGATACTGGGCAGCAGCGCGGCCACCACGGTGACCACCACCCCGGTCAGCACCGTGGCCACGACCGTGGTCGGGGAGACCACCAGGCCGCCGGAGGGCAGGTTTCCGCCGGACCCGAGGAACGCCTTGAGCGCGGCGCCGATCCCGATCCCGGCCAGCAGCCCGCCCAGCGAGGCGAAGACGCCCACGAACAGGGCCTCCAGCAGCACCGAGTTGGTGATCTGACGGCGGCTCGCCCCGATGGCGCGCATCAGCGCCAGCTCGCGGGTGCGCTGGGCGATCAGCATGGTGAAGGTGTTGGAGATCAGGAAGATCCCGACGAACAGTGCGATCCCGGCGAAGGCCAGCAGCGCGGTGCGCATCCCCGAGGTGGCCGCCTGCACCGCCGCGGAGGAGTCGGCGCTGAGCTGCGCCCCGGTCTTGGCGCTGATGCTGTCGCTGTGCGGCAGCACCGGCCTGACCTCGGCGAGCAGTTGGGCCTCGCTGGTGCCGGGCCTGGCGACGGCCTGGATGCTGGTGAACTGGCCTGCCTTGAGGTAGAGCTGCTGCGCCGTGGCGGTGTCGAACAGCACCAGCGAGCCGCCTGCCTTCACCTGCGGGTCGACCGTGGTGAAGATCCCGGTGACGGTCATCTGCATGACCGGGCCGTTGACGGCGAGCCGGACCGTGTCGCCGACCTTGAAGCCGTTCTTCGCCGCGGTCCGCTGGTCGACGGCGATCTGACGGGAGTTCACCGGCCCGGCGCCCGCGGCCATCGGGTAGGTGCTGTCCTTGCCGTCGGCGCCGGCGACCCAGTTGGAGCCCTGGGTGTCGCCGCGCTGGCCGATCAGGTTGCCCTGCGGGTCGGACAGACCGGCGAAGCCGGTCACCGTGCCGCGGGCCGACTGCGTCCCCGGCAGTTCGGCGATCTTCCGTACGGTGTCCTCGGTGAGCGGCAGCGCCGAGCTGTTGTTGGCCGAGGCCTTGATGTCGGTGCCGGCCGCGTCGTTGTGGACCTGGACCGAGATGTTGTCGTAGCTGGAGGACTGGCTGTCCTTGAAGGCCTGCCCGACCGAGTCGGAGAAGACCATGGTTCCGGCCACGAAGGCGGTGCCCAGCAGCACGGCCAGCATGGTCATCAGCAGCCGGCCCTTGTGGGCCAGCACATTGCGCAGTGCGGTGCGGTACATGACGGCTGACCCCCTCTCAGCTTCGGGGCTGGCGCCGACTGGGCGGCGGCGTCGCGGGCCGATGGCTCTCGCCTGGACGGCTTGTCGTCAGTCGCCAATGCTCCGCAGTGGCTCCTTCCTCCGCACCGCCCAGACTCGGCCCTCGACCCGCTCCTTGCTCCACCCCCCAGTCGGCGCCAGCCCCGCGGCCCTTGGCGTCAAAACGACGCATGCGGTCCAGGACGCTGTCGGCGGTGGGGTTGTTCATCTCGTCGACGATCCTGCCGTCGGCGAGGAAGACCACCCGGTCCGCGTAGGAGGCGGCGACCGGGTCGTGGGTGACCATCACCACGGTCTGGCCGAGCTCGCGCACCGAGTTGCGGAGGAAGCCGAGGATCTCCGCGCCGGAGCGGGAGTCCAGGTTGCCGGTGGGCTCGTCGGCGAAGATGATCTCGGGCCTGGAGGCCAGGGCGCGGGCGCAGGCCACCCGCTGCTGCTGGCCGCCGGACAGCTGGGAGGGGCGGTGCCCGAGCCGGTCGGCCAGGCCGACGGCGGCCACCACCTGGTCCAGCCAGACCGGGTCGGGCTTGCGCCCGGCTATGTCCATCGGCAGGGTGATGTTCTCCAGCGCGGTGAGCGTCGGCAGCAGGTTGAAAGCCTGGAAGACGAAGCCGATCTGGTCCCGGCGGAGCCTGGTGAGCTGCTTGTCCTTCAGCCCGCCGAGCTCGGTGTCGCCGATGGTGGCGGAGCCGGAGCTGACCGAGTCCAGGCCGGCCATGCAGTGCATCAGCGTGGACTTGCCTGAGCCCGAGGGACCCATGATGGCGGTGAACTGACCCCGTCCGAACTCGACGGAGACCTGGTCCAGAGCGGTGACGCGGGTGTCCCCCTCGCCGTAGACCTTGCTGAGGCCGACGGCGCGGGCCGCGGCAGTGAGCAGGGTTGTCGTCACAGGACTACTCCAGTCAGAGAGGATGGGGTGTGAACCCATCCTCCCGGCCTGGTCACGCCGCGTAGTCGCCCGACCGGACGGTTGCGGGTACTGCCTGTCGACGTAGGGGATGCAGCCCGCTCTCCTCCCCAGGTATGACGGCACCCCCGAGGGGGTCAACCGCGGGCCGAGAGCGGTCGCGCTGCACCGACGATGCGTCAAGTAACGGTGAAATAAGACAACTTCCCCACAGGTGTGCACATCTGAGGGGTCCGCTGCGGTTAGGCTCAGAGTGCGGAAGGGCCCGGATGGTGGAACGCAGACACGGCGAGCTTAAACCTCGCTGGCCGCCAGGCCGTGCCGGTTCAAATCCGGCTCCGGGCACCCGTCCCCTCGCTACATTGACATGCGCGCGGCGGCGCGGCGCAGACCGTACTCGTGCACGAGGGCCTTGGCGTAGCCGTAGGAGATGCCGTACTCGCGGCGGAGCCAGGCGATCTTCTCCTCGCAGCGGAGCAGGCTGGGACCCTCGTCGACCGCCTTGAGCCAGTCGCCGAGCGGGCGGCCGGTGACGGCGGGAATGCGGGAGAGCAGGTTCTGGTGGGTTTCCGTGGAGTACATGAGGGACACTGGGCGCCTCCAGAGGTGGGCCGGTGCTGGGTCGACCCTGTGTGGGTGTGGCCGACTCTTTCGACTCTGCCCGAGGGCAGACACCTTGGCAACACTCGCCGGAGGATACGCTGACGCCATGTCCGATCCGACCCCACTCCTCTTCGCGGCTGACCGGCTGGCTGACCGTTTCCGCTCGATGCCGCAGCGCAGCCTCACCCGACTGGCTCCGGAGGGACTGAGTCTGGCCCGTCGGCTGGCCCGGCGGGAGCAGGCGGTGGCCGGCGGTCCGGCCCGCTCCGAACTCCCGGACGCGGGCATCTTCGCGGTCGGCGACCAGATCGCCCTGGCCGCCCATGACCTGGCCGAGGCCCTGCGCGACGCCGACCGCGAGGAGGCGGAGGCGGTGCTGGCGCGGGCGCTGGCCGAGGTGGAGGACGCCTACAGGCTGGCGACGACCCGGTCGGCGAGGATGTAGACGGTCTCGCCGTCGTTCTCGCTGTCCTCGCCCTCCAGCGCGAAGGTCAGCGCGTGCCCGCCGGGGAGGCGGGAGTTGCCCAGCAGCCGGACCTGGGCGCCGGCGTCGACGGCCTTACGGAGCTTCGCGCCGGCGGCGGGGTCGCCGGGGGCGATGCACAGCGTGGTCTCGTCCTCGAAGACGTAGACGTCCAGCGTGCCCATCGGGCCGGGACGAACGTCGCGCAGGGTGATGCCGACCGCGACCAGCTCGTCAAGCCGCAGGTCGGTCCACTCGGGGGTGGGCGTCGGCCGCGGCACGAAGCCGGGGCGCGAAGGGTGCGCCGGGCGCTCTGTGCGCTCGGTGCGCTCGGGAAGGTCGGTCCGCTCGGGGAGGTCCCCGGCCGGTGCCACCGGGTGGCCGGCCGAGCCGCTGCTGGTCTCGGAGATCATCTCCTCCAGTGCGGAGCGCAGCGCGTCGGAGAACTCCGGGTCCATCTCGCCCTGCTCGTCCACATAGCCGCGCGGTGCGGGCAGCAGGACCACGCTCTCGCTGTCGAAGAGCGGGCCGCCGTCGCCGAGCGAGTCCTCGGCCATCCGCGCCTCCTGTTCGGCCCAGAACGAGCGCGCCTCCGCCATCTCCCGCTCCCGGTCGTCGGCGAGCGCGACGGCGACGGATTCGCGTACGGCCGAGTCGAAGCGCCGGGTGAGCGTGCGCAGGGCGATCAGACAGGCTGTCGCGGTGGCTGCGGTGAAGACCAGCAGGGCGGTGAGGACAAAGACGAGGACGTTCACAGAAGGCACCCCTTGCGGAGGGTTGAACTGGCGGTCAACCCCACAGTGCCCCACCGCGGCGGATTGCGGCAGTGCGTAATGTCCTTTTCATTTGTGACGTCCGACATCAACCGAATTGATCCGGCCGGAAAATTACACGCTGCGCAATCGGGCGAATACGTTGCGTCGACAATTCGCCGGTTTTCGACGAAGAAAAGGGTCCAGGCCGCGCCGTAGCGTGACCTGGACCTTACCCATCTGATGTGGGGCCAAACGGGTCATTCTGAGAATCTTATGAGAGCCGTTCGATCACCATGGCCATGCCCTGTCCGCCGCCCACGCACATCGTCTCCAGGCCGAACTGCTTGTCGTGCCACCGGAGCGAATTGATCAGCGTGCCGGTGATGCGCGCGCCGGTCATGCCGAAGGGGTGGCCGACGGCGATGGCGCCGCCGTTGACGTTGAGGCGGTCCAGGTCGACGCCCAGGTCCTGGTAGGACGGGATGACCTGGGCGGCGAAGGCCTCGTTGATCTCGACCAGGTCGATGTCGCCGATGGCCATCCCGGCCCGCTTCAGGGCCTGCTTGGAGGCCTCGACCGGGCCGTAGCCCATGATCTCGGGGGAGAGGCCGGAGACGCCGGTGGAGACGATCCGGGCCAGCGGGGTCAGCCCGAGCTCGCGGGCCTTGGTGTCGGACATGATCACCAGCGCGGCGGCGCCGTCGTTCAGCGGGCAGCAGTTGCCGGCGTTGACGGAGCCGTCCGGGCGGAACACCGGCTTGAGCCCGGAGACCGCCTCCAGGGTGACCCCCGCCCGCGGGCCGTCGTCCTTGCTGACCACGGTGCCGTCCGGGATGGTCACCGGGGTGATCTCACGCTCCCAGAAGCCGTCCGCGATGGCCTTCTCGGCCAGGTTCTGCGAGCGGACGCCGAACTCGTCCTGCTCCCGGCGGCTGATGCCCTTGAGCTTGGCGAGGTTCTCCGCGGTCTGGCCCATGGCGATGTAGACGTCGGGCACCAGGCCGCTCTGCCGGGGGTCCTCCCACACCGGGGCGCCGGTGAGGGCGGCGGTGGCGACGGTGCGCGCCTCGGCGTCGGCGAACAGCGGGTTCTTGGTGTCCGGCAGGCCGTCCGAGGAGCCCTTGATGCTGCGGGACACCATCTCGACGCCGGCCGAGATGAAGACGTCGCCCTCGCCGGCCTTGATCGCGTGCAGCGCCATCCGGCTGGTCTGCAGCGAGGAGGAGCAGTAGCGGGTGACGGTGCAGCCGGGAAGGTGGTCCATGCCCATCTGCACGGCGACCACCCGGCCCAGGTTGTAGCCCTGCTCGCCGCCGGGCAGGCCGCAGCCCAGCATCAGGTCGTCGATGTCGCGCGGGTCCAGCTCGGGGACCTTGGCCAGCGCGGCCTGGATGATCGTCGCGGTCAGGTCGTCCGGGCGGACGTCCTTCAGCGAGCCCTTGAACGCCCGGCCGATCGGCGAGCGGGCGGTGCTGACGATGACGGCTTCGGGCATGGGGGTCTCCAAGGGTGGGGAGGGCGCTCGGAGGACAAGTTACCCTCAGGTAGATCCCGCGTCAGCGCCGACGGCGTGTGAATTACCTGACCTTGCGTCATCGGCCGAAGCGGGCCCCGCAGCCCCCGCGGGGTCCGTCGGCTCTGCCGGCTCGGCCGAGCTCTGCTCCGGCAGATGCCGCCTGCGGCGGTGCTTGAGCAGCGCCCAGCGGCCCCTCGGCCCGGACTCGGCGCCCAGCACCGCCGCGCCGGCCACCTCGGTGCCGCCGCGTCCGGCCGCCTCGGCGGCGGCCTGCGCCACCGGCAGCACGCCCTCGCCGCGGAAGGCGTCCGGGCGCTCCTCGGCGGCGCCGCCCGGCCACAGGTCCAGCGAGGCGCAGAGGGAGGGGAGCATGGCCATCGCCGCGGTGGCGTAGCCCTGCGCCGAGGGGTGGTAGCGGTCCGCGGCGAACATCTCCGGACGTCCGCTGAACTCGGGGCCGAGCAGATCGCCGAGCGACACGCTGCGGGCGCCGGCCTCGACCACGGCGATGGTCTGGGCGGCGGCGAGCTGGCGGCTGGCGCGCCGGGCCAGCCAGCGCAGCGGCGGCCGCACCGGCTCGATGGTGCCGAGGTCGGGGCAGGTGCCGACGACGACCTGGGCCCCGGCCGCGCTCAGTCGGCGGATGGCGGAGCCGAGCATCCGCACCGAGGCGGTCAGCTTGACCCGCTGGGTGACGTCATTGGCGCCGATCATGATCAGCGCCACGTCCGGACCGGCCTGCAGCGCGAGGTCGACCTGGCGTTCCAGGTCTTCCGAGGTGGCGCCGTTGGCGGCGGCGACGGACAGCCGCACCGGCCGTTCGGCGATGGAGGCGATGCCCCCGGCGAGCAGCGCGCCCGGGGTGTCCCGGCCGCGGTTCACCCCGAAGCCGGCCGCGGTGGAGTCGCCGAGCACCGCGAGGACCAGCGGTTCGGCGTCGGCGTCGGTGGCGAAGGCGCGTCCGTAGACGCCGTCGGCCTGCGGGGGCTCGCCCTGCAGGGTGTTGAGCGTGTGCTCGGCGAGCTTCGCCTCGGTCAGCAGGACCCCGGCGAAGCCGACCCCGACCAGTCCGATCCCGCCGCCTCCGTAGGCCGCAGCGGCGGCGATCCGCCGTGCCACCCTCGCTCTCGACATGAGCGACCCCCAAGCTCTCTCCACCTGTCCTTACCCTGGCAGTGTGCCCCACTAGTCTGATCCCAACAGGGCGACAAACCGTGCGTCCGATACAAAAAACCGCGGAGGAGAACCCGTGCGGTACCACGAGTCGATCATCGATCTGGTCGGCAACACCCCCCTGGTCCGGCTGAACAAGGTCGCTGAAGGCATCAGCGCGACCGTGCTCGCCAAGGTCGAGTACTTCAACCCGGGCGGGTCGGTCAAGGACCGCATCGCGATGCGGATGATCGAGGCGGCGGAGAAGTCGGGCGCGCTCAAGCCCGGCGGCACCATCGTCGAGCCGACCTCGGGGAACACCGGGGTCGGGCTGGCCATCGTGGCGCAGCAGAAGGGCTACCGCTGCATCTTCGTCTGCCCGGACAAGGTCTCCACCGACAAGATCAATGTGCTCCGGGCCTACGGCGCCGACGTGGTGGTCTGCCCGACCGCCGTCGCGCCGGAGCACCCGGACTCCTACTACAACGTCAGCGACCGGCTGGTCCGGGAGACCCCCGGCGCCTGGAAGCCCGACCAGTACTCCAACCCGGAGAACCCGGCCAGCCACTACCACTCCACCGGCCCCGAGCTGTGGGAGCAGACCGGCGGCCGGATCACCCACTTCGTGGCGGGCGTGGGCACCGGCGGGACGATCTCCGGCACCGGCCGCTACCTCAAGGACGTCTCGGACGGCGTGGTGCAGGTGATCGGCGCGGACCCGGAGGGCTCGGTCTACTCCGGCGGCACCGGGCGCCCCTACCTGGTGGAGGGCGTGGGTGAGGACTTCTGGCCGACCGCCTACGACCGCTCGGTGGCGGACGAGATCGTCGCGGTCTCCGACAAGGACTCCTTCCAGATGACCCGCCGGCTGGCCAAGGAGGAGGGCCTGCTGGTCGGCGGCTCCTGCGGGATGGCGGTCGTGGCGGCGCTGCGGGTGGCCGAGCGGCTGGGCCCGGACGACGTGGTGGTGGTGCTGCTGCCGGACTCCGGCCGCGGCTACCTCTCCAAGATCTTCAATGACGACTGGATGCAGGACTACGGCTTCCTGGACGAGGGCGGCCCGGAGGCGGTGGCCGGTGACGTCCTCGCCAGGAAGGACGGCCTGGAGCACGAGGGGATTCCCCAGTTCGTGCACATTCACCCGAACGAGTCAGTGGGTGAGGCCGTGCACATTCTGCGTGAGTACGGCGTGTCGCAGATGCCGGTGGTCTCTCCGGGGGCCGGGCACCCGGATGTGATGGCCGGTGAGGTCATCGGCTCGGTGGTCGAGCGCGACCTCCTTGACGGCCTTTTTGCCAAGCGGTTCGAGCTCGGGGACCTGATCGGCCCTCATATGTCGCCCCCGCTCCCGGTCGTGGGCTCCGGTGAATCGGTGACCCGGCTGATGGGCGTGCTGGAGAAGGCCGACGCCGCGGTGGTGCTGGTGGACGGGAAGCCCCAGGGCATCGTCACCCGGCAGGATCTGCTGGCATTCCTGAGCGCCCACAGCGGTGGCGTTCACTGAATCGCCTTCAACTGGTACACCTACGACACGTACCGGCAGCACGCGCTTAACAACGCCCGGGCAATGTTGTCACCACGGCAAGAAGCCGAACGTGGTGACAGTGAAAGTCCGGAGCGGCTCCCGGACCCGCGGTCACCTCAGGACGCGTCGGACGGCCCTGACCCGGCCGGCCGCGTCCCCGCCCGCGGGGAACGCCGTCGTCCCGCCCCTGTCGGTCCCGACCGATCAACAGGGTGCGGCGCTCCCCGCGGCACCAGGCTCCGCGTTCCCGGGTGGGGGAACTCAGCGGAGACAGTAGGGCCGGTCCTCACGGACCGGCCCTACTGGTGCGTCCGGGCCCGGAACACCCGTTCGGCGGCGTCCGTTTCGGCGGCACCCGTCCGGCGCCGCCGTTCACGGCCTGAGCTGCCGCGGCGCTCCGCGCGGGCTCAGCCCGCGAAGCGGCGGCTCACGAAGATCATTCCGACCCCGGCGACCAGGAAGCCCGCTCCGCCCAGCGCGTACGGCGTGGTGTCGACCCCGGTGTCGGCCAGCTGCCTGGTGCTGCCACTGACGCTGCTCTGCGTGGCGGCCTTCTGCAGGTCCTGCCGGCTCGCCTCGGTGGTGGCGGCCGAGGCCATCGGGCCGAGGGCCAGCGCGGCGGCGGTGCCGAGTCCGGCGGCGACGGCCGTGATCGTGAGCGGGCGGCGGGTGGTCAATGTCGCTCCCAGCGGAGTGTCGTGGTCCGCACGATGCTAATGAGTCAGGGCCGTGTTGGATAGCCTCGGTTCATGACTAGTGACACCAGCGGGTTTGAGAACACCGATCGGCGTTATGTCCGACTGCAGATCGAACTGATCGTGGAGATCGCGGACGAGAAGGCGCTCCAGGTCGCCGCGTTGGAGCAGGTGCGGGCCGACGAGTTCCTGGAGGACGAGGAGCGCGCCGAGGCGGTCGCGGCCATCGAGATCGACCCGGCCGGGGCGATCGCGCACTTCGTCGACCCGGTGGCGATGCTGGAGGGCGTGCCCGGGGTGGAGCTGGCCGAGGCCACCTGGGAGTCCCAGCCGGTCGACTACGACCCCGAGAACGAGGACTGGGACCTGTACGACGCGGAGTGACGACCCAGGGGCGGTCCCGGAGCGCCGGGGCCGCCCTTTGCTGTGTCTTCTTCGCCGCTGTGTCTTCTCTGTCTGATTTGCTCACGATTGGGATGTAACTGTTGTTTCGGTCTATGTTCATATGACTATCAGACAGCTTGGGTGAACTCTCCTGGGACAGGGCCGACCGGTGCACCGCCGACACGAAGGAGCAGCAGTGGACGACACGACGACGTCAGGCAAGGGCAAGGGCGGCCCCTGGGCCAGGCGGACGGTCGTGGCGGGGCTGGTGGCGACGCCGGTGGCCCTGGTCGCCGGGTGCAGCTCCTCGGGGAGCTCGGGCAAGGGCAGTGGCAGTGACAGCGGCAGCACGGCCGCTGCGGTGTCCAAGGCCGCCATCACCACCACTCCCGCTAACGGCTCCAAGTCCGCGGTCTTCACCCAGCCGGTGAAGGTCGCGGTCAGCAACGGCACGCTCAGCTCGGTCACCCTCACCGGTTCGGACGGCAAGCAGGTGGCCGGCCAACTGGCCGCCGACAAGCTCAGCTGGACCAGCACCGGCAAGCTCAGCTCGGGCACCGGCTACACCCTCGCGGCCGTCGGCACCGACTCCGACCAGGTGCAGGCCACCAAGAACGTCTCGTTCAGCACCGGCGCCCCCGCGAAGACCTTCATCGGCTACTTCACCCCCGACAACGGCACCACTGTGGGGGTGGGCATGCCGGTCTCGATCAACTTCAACAAGGCCGTCACCGACCGGGCCGCCGTCCAGAAGGCGATCACCGTCACCGCGTCGCCCGCGGTGGAGATCGTCGGCCACTGGTTCAGCAGCACCAGGCTGGACTTCCGGCCGGAGAACTACTGGGCCGCCGGCACCAAGGTCACCCTCACCCTGGCCCTCAAGGACGTCGAGGGCTCCAGCGGCGTCTACGGCACCCAGGCCAAGTCCGTCAGCTTCACCGTCGGCCGCAGCCAGACCAGCGTCGCCGACCTCAGCGCGAAGACGCTGACGGTCACCCGGGACGGCAAGGTCACCCAGACGTACCCCATCACCGGCGGAAGTTCGGCACACACCACCTGGGCCGGAAAGATGGTCATATCGGAGAAGTTCCTGCAGACCCGGATGAACTCCACCACGGTCGGCCTCGTCGGCGAGTACGACATCTCGGACGTCCCGCACGCCCAGCGGCTGACCACCTCGGGCACCTTCATCCACGGCAACTACTGGGCCGGCACCTCGGTCTTCGGCAGCCAGAACACCAGCCACGGCTGCGTGGCCATGCACGACACCAAGGGGGCGAGCGACTCCAGTACCCCCGCGGCGAAGTTCTACAACAGCTCCATCACCGGCGACGTCGTCGAGGTCGTCAACTCCGGTGACAAGACCGTCGATCCGGCGAACGGGCTGAACGGCTGGAACATGGACTGGGCCACCTGGAAGGCCGGCAGCGCCGTGTGAGCCCCGGCAGCCCGGCCCCCGCGTGAACCGGTATGGACGGACCCGGGGCCAGGCCGGACAATCGCAACCATGACGACCCCCGAGTCCCCGACCCAGGTGGCACGGATCTCGGACGCCGAGCGCGACCGGGCGATCCGACTGCTCCGTGAGCACTCGGTGCAGGGCCGGCTGTCGCCCGACACCTTCATCCGCAGGATCGAGCTGGCGCTCACCGCCCAGCGCCACGCCGAGCTGGACGAACTCACCGCGGACCTGCCCGACCAGGGGCGGCTGACCCAGCTGTCGCTGCGCGCCGTCGCGGCCGTGTCCCGGTTCGGGCTACGGCTGCACGGCGCCTGGCAGACGCCCCGGCTGCAGCCCCTGGTACTGCCGGGCCCGGAGACCCCGGTCCTGCGGATCGGCCGGCTGCCGGGGTCGGAGCTCAGGCTCACCCATGAATCGGTCTCACGCACCCACGCCGAGCTGCGCCGGGTCGGCGAGGACTGGATGCTGCGCGACCTGGCCTCGACCAACGGCACCCTGGTGAACGGCTGCCGCATCATCGGCCAGGTGGTGGTGCGCGCCGGGGACCGGGTCGCGTTCGGGCACACGGTGTTCCGCATCGAGCGCCAAGTCAAGATGTCCTAACGACTTCGTACCCGCTTTCAGCGCATGCACATGCTCCGCATAGAGTGCTTGAAGCCTGCACCCAGGTCTTCATGCCCACTCGCATCGGAGCTCCCCACGCATGTCAGTGACCGCCCCGCCCAGTGCTCAACTCGGCACCCTGCCCCGACCGTCTGAGCTGGAGTCAGCGGGATCCGGCCCCGCGGCGTCGGGTCCGGTGCTGTCCGGGTCGGCAGCGCCGAAGCCGGCCAAGCGGCCGCGGCTGTACGCCCTCGACGGTCTGCGGCTGCTGGCCGCCCTCGGGGTGCTGAGCTGGCACTGGCTCGGCGTGGAGCGCTTCCCGCAGGTCTGGCACGGCTCCCCGGCGAAGCTGATGCCGGTGGGGCACGCGATCGGCGTCTACGGCTGGACCGGGGTCCAACTCTTCTTCATCATCAGCGGTTTCGTCATCTGCATGTCCACCTGGGGCAAGAGTGTCGGCACCTTTGTGACCTCCCGGGTGGTGCGGCTGTTCCCCGCGTACTGGGTGGCCGTGCTGCTGACCGCGCTGGTGCTCTCCTTCGTGCCGGTGATCTGGGGCGACGACACCCACTCGCCGAGCATCGACAAGATCCTCACCAATCTGTCGATGGCCAACGTCCCGATCAACGTCGCCGACGTGGACCCGGTCTACTGGTCGCTCTGGGCCGAGATGCGCTTCTACGTGCTCTTCGGCATCCTGGTCGCCTTCGGCCTCACCTACCGCAGGGTGCTGGCCTTCTGCGGCGGCTGGGCGGTGCTGACCCTGGTCGCGAGCCAGGCGAACTTCGGGCTGCTGAACGTCATCGTCCAGCCCACCTACTCCTGGTACTTCATCGCCGGAATCGTGATCTACCTGATGTACCGGTACCGGCCGAACCTGATGCTCTGGGGGATGCTCGGTTTCTGCTGGCTGATGGCGCAGCACTCGGTCGGCAGCGTGCAGGGCGGCTACGCCTGGGGCGCGCACATGAAGAGCCTCTCCTGGACCATCTGCATGCTGTCGGTGACGGTCTCCTTCGTGCTGGTGCTCGCCACCGCGCTGGGGGCGTTCAGCTGGATGCGCTGGAAGTGGCTCACGGTCGCGGGCTCGCTCACCTACCCGCTCTACCTGATCCACCAGGAGATCGGCTGGGAGCTGATAACCCGACTGCGCCGCCACCTGGCGCCGTACCCGACCTTCTTCGTCGCCCTGGCCGTCTTCCTGCTCGCGGCCTACCTCATCCACCGCCTGGTCGAGCGACCGCTGGCGCCCTGGATGAAGCGCAAGATGGAGGCGTCCTTCGCCGCCGTCCGCCGCGACATGAAGGCCGACGAACGCGAGGCCGCCGCGCGCGCCGCGGCGAAGTCCCCGTCCAGGGGCACCGCCATCCCTGGATGAGGGGGCGGCACGTCGCCGGACCGGAACGTACCGGCTGCCGTGACCGGGCGTCTTCAGTCGGGCTGTGCTGTTCGGGCGGCGATGACCGGCAGCGTGCGTCCGAAGCTGGCGAGGCTCTTGTACTCCTCGCCGCTCAGAACCCGCTGGGTGATGCCGAACGGGAACCCGGTCAGCCCGAGCACGGACACGGCGTAGGAGCCCGGTGCGTCGTCGTGCGTGATCCACCGCGCTCCATGGACGCGGACCAGCACCTCGCCCGTGTAGGCCCCGATCAGCTTCCACCACAGATCCAGGCGCTGACCGGCGAGCGGGCCCTCGGCCAGCAGGTCGGCACAGACCGCGTCCAGCTCGGCGAGGCTCTCCACGCTCCAGTCCAGGTGACGGCCGAACCGGGTCGCGACCAGATCGACGCATTCGGTGGCGATGGATTCCAGGCTGATCGGTTCGGAGGACATGGTGCAGATCCTCTCCCGTCGAAGCCGACCGTGGCCACGGGATATCGGCCGCCGGCTCGTACTACGCTCGGTTCCCATGAGCACCTCGCACTCTCACGAGCACAACCATGCCTTCGAGACCCTGGCCATCCATGCCGGGCAGGAGGCCGATCCATTGACCGGGGCCGTGGTCACCCCCATCTACCAGGTCTCCACCTACAAGCAGGACGGCGTCGGCGGGCTGCGGGGCGGCTACGAGTACAGCCGCTCCGCCAATCCGACCCGTACCGCCCTGGAGACCAACCTCGCCGCGCTGGACGGCGGCCGCCGCGGGCTCGCCTTCGCGTCGGGGCTGGCCGCCGAGGACTGCCTGCTGCGGACGGTCACCAAGCCCGGTGACCACATCGTCATCCCCAACGACGCCTACGGCGGCACCTACCGGCTGTTCGCCAAGGTGCTGTCCCGCTGGGGCGTGGAGTGGTCGGTCGCGGACACCCACCACCCCGAGGCGGTGCGTGCGGCCGTACGGCCCAACACCAAGGTCATCTGGGTGGAGACGCCGAGCAACCCGCTGCTGGGCATCACCGACGTGCCCGCGCTCGCGCACATCGCCCACGACGCCGGCGCGACCCTGGTCGTGGACAACACCTTCGCCAGCCCCTACCTCCAGCAGCCGCTGGCGCTGGGCGCGGACGTGGTCGTCTACTCCACCACCAAGTACATGGGCGGCCACTCGGACGTGGTCGGCGGCGCGCTGGTGACCGACGACGTCACCCTGGGCGAGGAGCTGGCGTACCACCAGAACGCGATGGGCGCCGTCGCCGGGCCCTTCGACGCCTGGCTGGTCATGCGCGGCATCAAGACCCTGGGCATCCGGATGGACCGCCACAGCGAGAACGCCGCCCGGGTCGCCGACTTCCTGACCGGGCACCCCAAGGTGGCGCAGGTGCTCTACCCGGGGCTGCCCTCGCACCCGGGCCACGACGTCGCGGTGAAGCAGATGAAAGCCTTCGGCGGCATGGTGTCCTTCCGTCACAAGGACGGCGAGGAGGCCGCGGTCGAGGTCTGCAACCGGGCCCGGCTGTTCACCCTGGGGGAGTCGCTCGGGGGCGTGGAGTCCCTGATCGAGCACCCCGGACGGATGACGCACGCCTCGGCGGCCGGCTCCGCGCTGGAGGTGCCGGCCGACCTGGTGCGGCTCTCGGTGGGCATCGAGTCGGTCAACGACCTGCTGGCGGACCTGGCGGAGGCGCTGAAGTAGCGCGGCGGCCCGGGTATCCCCGGGGACCGGACTACCCGGTCACGGCTTGAAGGTCTGCATCGAGGCGTTGAAGCGCGTGAGCAGCTCGCAGAACTGCTCACGCTCCCCCGAGGACCAGCCGTCCAGGAGCTGATGCATCATCAACTGCCGTGACTCGCGCACCTCCTGGAGCCGCTCCTGACCGAGCGGGGACAGTTCCAGGAGGACCGCGCGGCCGTCGTCCGGGTTCGGCACCCGCTCCACCAGACCGCAGTCCACCAGCGGGGCGACCTGCCTGGTCACCGTGGACGAGTCGATCCCCATCGCCTGGGCCAGGGCCTTCACGCCGACGGCCCCGGTCCAGTCCAGCCGGTTGAGCAGCAGGAACGCCGCCCGGTCCATGGAGTTGCGCTGCTCGCCCACACCGCCCATGCGCACCTGCTCCACCCGGCGCGCGAAGATCGCGACCTGGTACTGGAGCCGGTCGTAGAGCACGTCGTCGGCTGCCGCCGAGGCATCTGTGTTCATCGTCGTCACGATCTGTCGTTCCGCTGAGCTGCTCCGAGAGCCATCCAGAGCGTAACGGTGCAAAGCCCTACGCTGAAGCCTATGAACACCTGGCCCATCACGATCGACGACATCCGCGGCGCCCACAAGATGCTGTCCGGGGTGGCCAGGGTCACCCCGATGGAGGGCAGTCGGCACCTCTCCCGGCTGTTCGGCGCCCCGGTACACCTGAAGTGCGAGAACCTGCAGCGCACCGGTTCGTTCAAGCTGCGCGGCGCCTACGTCAGGATCGCCGGGCTGAGCCCGGTCGAGCGGGCCGCCGGGGTGGTGGCCGCCAGCGCCGGCAACCATGCGCAGGGCGTGGCGCTGGCCGCGACCACGCTCGGAGTGCACTCGACCGTGTTCATGCCGGTGGCCGCTCCGCTGCCCAAGGTCGCCGCCACCCGTGAGTACGGCGCGGAGGTGCGGCTGTTCGGTGAGAACTTCGACGAGACGCTCGCCGCCGCGCTGGAGTACGCCGAGAGCACCGGCGCCGTGGTCATCCACCCCTTCGACCACCAGGACGTGGTCGCCGGGCAGGGCACCGTCGGGCTGGAGATCCTGGAGCAGTGCCCCGAGGTCCGCACCATCCTGGTCGGCGTCGGCGGCGGCGGACTGCTGGCCGGGATCGCCACCGCGGTCAAGCAGCTGCGCCCGGACGTGAAGGTGGTCGGTGTGCAGGCGGCCGGCGCGGCGGCCTACCCGCCCTCGCTGGCGGCCGGCCACCCGGTCTCCCTGGACGGGTTCTCCACCATGGCGGACGGCATCCAGGTCGGCCGTCCGGGTGACATCCCGTTCGAGATCGTGCAACGGCTGGCGGACGGGGTGCTGACGGTCACCGAGGACGCGCTCGCCCGCGCCCAGCTGATCTGCCTGGAGCGCTGCAAGCTGGTGGTCGAACCGGCCGGGGCCAGCACCGTCGCCGCCCTGCTGGAGCACGCCGGCGAGCTGGAGGGCCCGGTCGTCGCCGTGCTCTCCGGCGGCAATGTCGACCCGCTGCTGCTGCAGCGGGTGCTGCGGCACGGCATGGTCGCCGCCGGCCGCTACCTCTCGCTGCGGCTGCGGATCACCGACCGTCCCGGCGCGCTGGCCACCCTGCTGGGAGCGCTGACCCGGGTGGACGCCAACGTCGTGGACATCGCGCATGTGCGCACCGACCCCAAGCTGGACCTGGGCGAGGCCGAAGTCGACCTCCATCTGGAAACCAAGGGCCCCGAGCACTGCGAGACCGTAGTGTCGGAGCTGCGGCGGTCGGGTTACACGATCCTGCGGCAGAGCTGACGCCGGGTCGCGCACCGCTCCGATCCCGGCCAGGCTGGTCATCAGGTGTGGCTGACGAGGGAGTGAGCGATGGCGGCGGCCATTGAGGCAGAGGATCTGGTGAAGACCTTCGGGGACGTGCACGCCCTGGACGGGGTGAGCCTGGAGGTCCCGGAGGGCACCGTCCTCGGGCTGCTCGGCCCCAACGGGGCGGGCAAGACCACCATGGTGCGGGTGCTCACCACCCTGCTCAGGCCCGACTCCGGACGCGCCGTGGTGGCCGGTCTTGACGTGCTCAAGCATCCCAACCAGGTCCGCGGCCTGATCGGACTCTCCGGCCAGTACGCCGCCGTGGACGAGTACCTGACGGGCCGTGAGAACCTGCAGATGGTCGGCGAGCTCTACCAGATGAGCCCCCGCGACTCCAAGGCCAGGGCGCTGGAGCTGCTGGAGTGGTTCAACCTCTCCGAGGCCGCCAACCGCACCGCCAAGACCTACTCCGGCGGGATGCGCCGCCGGCTCGACCTCGCCGCCGCGCTGGTGGTCCGCCCCCCGGTGATGTTCCTGGACGAGCCCACCACCGGGCTGGACCCGCGCAACCGGATGGCGCTGTGGGAGGTCATCGAGACCCTGGTGGGGGAGGGCACCACGCTGCTGCTCACCACCCAGTACCTGGAGGAGGCGGACCGCCTGGCCCACGACATCGCCGTGGTCGACCACGGCAAGGTCATCGCCAGGGGCAGCGCCGACGAGCTCAAGGCGGAGATCGGCGGCGAGCGCATCGAGATCGTCGTCGAGGACCCGGCCCACCTCGGCCAAGCCGTGGAGGCGCTGGCCCCGTACGCCAAGGGCGTGCCCGCGGTCGAGCGGCACACCCGCAGGATCACCGTCCCGGTCAGCGGCGGCGCCAGCGTCCTCGCCGACGTCATCAGGGAACTGGACGCGCGGACCATCGTGATCCAGGACATCGGCCTGCGCCGCCCCACCCTGGACGACGTCTTCCTCTCGCTCACCGGGCATGCGACCTTCGGCGACGAGGCCGACAGCGCCGCCGCCGAAGGGAAGGAGTCCTGATGTCAGCCACTACCACGACGGGCGCGATAGGCCAGGTCGTGCCGGTCCAGCGCGGCGGTGCGGTGCAGGCGCTCCGCGACTCGTGGGTCGTCGCCAAGCGGAATCTGCGCCGGATGACCCGCATCCCCGAGATCGTGGTCTTCGGGATGCTGCAGCCGGTGATGTTCGTGCTGCTCTTCACCTATGTGATGGGTGGCGCGATCACCATCCCGGGCGCGCCGAGCAACGCCGACACCTACAAGCAGTACCTGATGGCCGGCATCTTCGCGCAGACGGTGACCTTCGCGGTGGCCGGCGCGTCGGCCGGGATCGCCGAGGACATGACCAAGGGCCTGGTCGACCGGTTCCGCTCGCTGCCGATGGCCCGTTCGGCGGTGCTGGTCGGCCGGACCATCGCGGACCTGGTGCAGAGCGCGATGACGCTGGTGGTGCTGGGGCTGGTCGCGTTCATCATCGGCTGGCGGATCCACAACGGGGTGCTGAAGGCGCTGGGCGCGTTCGGGCTGCTGCTCCTGCTCGGCTACGCCTTCTCCTGGATCGGCGCGCTGATCGGACTCTCGGTCCGCAGCCCGGAGGCGGCCACCTCGGCCGGGCTGGTCTGGCTGTTCCCGCTGACCTTCGTCTCCAACGCGTTCGTGCCGGTCAGCAGCATGCCCGGCTGGCTGCAGCCGGTCGCCTACTGGAACCCCTTCAGCGCCTCGGTCCAGGCCGCCCGCCAGCTCTTCGGCAACCTGCTCCCCCCGCCGGCCCCGCAGGCCACTGCGTGGCCGATGGTGCACGCCGTGTGGGTGTCGGTCGGCTGGTCGCTGCTGATCATGGCGCTGTTCTCGTGGCTCTCGGTCCGGAAGTACCGCTCGGCGGTCGGCTGAGGTTTGTCGCGCAGTTCCCCGCGCCCCTACGTGCTGCAACTGAGCCGCTGAGAGCAAGTTGCACCTCCAGGGGCGCGGGGAACTGCGCGCCTAGCCATCCACGGTCCGCAGCCGAAAACGTCAGCCCTGGTAAGGCTTCGCGGAAAGGATCTTCACGCTGGTCTTGCGCCCGTTGGGCAGCTCGTACGTCGCCGTCTCGCCGACCTTGCGCCCGTCGATCGCGCGCCCCAGCGGCGACTGCGGGGAGTAAGTCTCCAGATCGTCGGAGGACGCCTCGCGGGAGCCCAGCAGGAAGGTGGTGGTGTCGTCCTCGTCGCCGTCCCAGGCGATCACGACGACCATGCCGGGGCCGACCACCCCGTTGTCGGCCGGGGCCGCCCCGACCTGGGCGCGCTCCAGGAGCTGGTTGAGCTGGCGGATCCGCAGCTCCATCTTGCCCTGCTCCTCGCGGGCCGCGTGGTACCCGGCGTTCTCCTTGAGATCGCCCTCCTCGCGGGCCGCCTCGATCTTCTGGGTGATCTCGGCGCGTGCAGGACCCGACAGGTGCTCCAGCTCGGCGCGCAGCTGGTCGTACGCATCCTGGGTGAGCCAGGTCACGTTCTCGCTGGTCTGGGTCACGGGTGCTCCTCGTAGGTACATGTGTGGTCCGGCTTGGATAACAGACAACGCCCGCTTCCGGGTGGTGGGTAGGTACATCTACCCCGGAAGGGGCGAAACCAGAAGCCTAACAATTTCCGCCGCCGACCGGGAGGACTCCAACCCAAAGACGGCTCAGGAACAGCTGACCAGCTCGCCCGTGGTACCGCGGGCGGAGGTGCGCAGCGTGACCACGGTGTCGTACGTGCTCGGCGCGGCGGGCACCGGCACGGTCACCCGGCCCACCTCGTTGCCGTTGACGTCGCGCGAGCGCACCGTGCAGCTGCCCGCGGTGCCGCCCGGCTTGGACACTTCCAGGTGAATCTGCACCTGGGCGGCGGAGTCCACCTGGAAGGACACCACCTGGCCGCTGAACGAGTCCTTGCCGAGGTAGCCGTAGCCGACCAGCGCCACCACCGCGATCGCCAGCGCGACGCAGCCGTAGTAGACCCGCCGCATCCGCCGTTCCCGCTGCTCCGGGTCGACGCCGTAGCGCCCGGCCGGAAGCGGGGTCCCGGCTGCGACCTTGGTCGGAGTCTCCATCGGACTTTCGCCTCCATTGCACTGCCCGGCCAGGAAACGCGGAATGTCCGCCGTCTCCGATCGTTCACTATAGGAGGACGCAATAACGACGAAGGGCTTTGGGGCGTTGACTGAGCAGCTGCGACTGATGGCGGTACACGCGCACCCGGACGACGAGTCCAGCAAGGGCGCCGCGACCATGGCCTCGTACGTGGCGCGCGGCGTCGACGTACTGGTGGCGACGTGTACCGGGGGTGAGCGCGGGTCCATCCTCAATCCCAAGCTCCAGGGCGACCCCTGGATCGAGGAGAACATCCACGAGGTGCGGGCGAAGGAGATGGACGCCGCGCGTGAGATCCTCGGGGTCGAGCAGGCCTGGCTGGGCTTCGTCGACTCGGGGCTGCCCGAGGGCGACCCGCTGCCGCCGCTGCCGGAGGGCTGCTTCGCGCTGCAGCCGCTGGACGTGGCGACGGAGCCGCTGGTGCGGCTGATCCGCTCGTTCCGGCCGCATGTGGTGACCACGTACGACGAGAACGGCGGCTACCCGCACCCGGACCACATCATGACCCACCGGATCTCCATGGCGGCCTTCGAGGCTGCCGGCGACCCGGACGCCTTCCCGGACGCCGGGGAGCCGTGGCAGCCGCTGAAGCTCTACTACAACCAGGGCATCTCGCTGGAACGCATCAAGGCCCTGGACGCGGCCATGAAGGAGCGCGGCCTGGAGTCCCCCTACGCGGAGTGGATCGCGCGCTGGGACGAGAGCGACCGCAAGCCCCGGGAGATCACCACCAAGGTGCCCTGCGGCGAGTACTTCGAGGTCCGGGACCGGGCGCTGCTGGCCCACGCGACCCAGATCGACCCGGACGGGCCGTGGTTCCGCATCCCGCTGGAGATCCAGCGGGAGGTCTGGCCGACCGAGGACTACGAGCTGGCCCGTTCGCTGGTGGACACCTCGCTGCCGGAGGACGACCTGTTCGCCGGGATCACCGCCAACGTGGTCCAGGTCTGACCGTCCTGGCCTGACACACCCGAGGCCACCCCGGTCCCCCCGCGGAAACGCCGTGGGGGGACCATGGGGGCATGAGTTCCCTCGCAGCCGCCCACAGCACCGCCACCGTCCTGCTGGCCCTGGACGACAACAAGGTCACCCCGGGAATCCTGGGCTTCGTCGTCTTCGCCGCCCTGGGCATCGGCACCTGGTGGATCCTCAAGGCGATGAATCGCTCCCTCGGGAAGGTCGACTTCGTCGAGGAGCCGGAGGCACAGCCGCAGCCGAAGACGCCCCCGAAGCCGTAGTCGCACCCATCTCGCTATTGCACATTAGTTGCAACTACACATCCGCAGCCCCTAACGTGGTCGAGTCGTCACCGACCAGGAGGGGTGTGCCGTGGCTGGTACAGATGTGCGCGCTGGAGCGCTGGCGCGGATCCGCGGGTCGCTGACCCCGCGGGAGTGGGTCCGGATGGGCGGTATGGCCGCCTTCGTCCTCGGGCTGCACCTCATCGGCTGGTTCACGCTGCTGGCCGTCGTGGCCCCCGCCCACTACACCGTCGGCACCCAGCTCTTCGGCGCCGGGATGGGCGTCACCGCCTACACCCTGGGCATGCGGCACGCCTTCGACGCCGACCACATCGCCGCGATCGACAACACCACCCGCAAGCTGATGGCCGACGGCCAGCGGCCGCTCTCGGTGGGCTTCTGGTTCTCGCTCGGCCACTCCTCGGTGGTCTTCGGCCTGTGCGCGCTGCTGTCCCTGGGAGTACGGGCCCTGGCCGGCCAGGTCGAGAACAGGTCGAGCGGGCTGCAGCACTGGACCAGCCTGATCGGCACCACCGTCTCCGGTACCTTTCTGATGATCATCGCGGTGCTGAACGCGGTGGTGCTGTGGGGGATCATCAAGGTCTTCCGGCAGATGCGCACCGGCGCCTACAGCGAGGTCGAGCTGGAGGAGCATCTCGCCAAGCGCGGCCTGATGAACCGCATCCTCGCCCCGATCATGCGCACCGTCACCAAGCCCTGGCAGATGTACCTGGTCGGGCTGCTCTTCGGCCTCGGCTTCGACACCGCGACCGAGGTCTCGCTGCTGGTGCTGGCCGGCGGCGCCTCGGCGTTCGCCCTGCCCTGGTACGCGATCCTGGTGCTGCCGGTCCTCTTCGCGGCCGGGATGTCGCTGCTGGACACCATCGACGGCTCGTTCATGAACTTCGCCTACGACTGGGCCTTCTCCAAGCCGGTCCGCAAGGTCTACTACAACATCACCATCACCGGCCTGAGCGTCGTGGTCGCCGTGATCATCGGCGGCATCGAGATCGCCTCGCTGGTCTCCGAGGAGCTGGGCGTCAGCGGCGGGCCCATCGGCTGGGTCGCCGGGTTGGACCTCAACAACGTCGGGTTCCTGATCGTCGGCCTCTTCGTCGCCACCTGGGTCGCCGCCCTGCTGATCTGGCGCTACGGGCGGGTCGAGGAGAAGTGGTCCGAAGGGTTGCGCGACGCCGCGTAGCGGATTTTCGGGTGCGGACCGTAGTGGGCTCGTCGCGCAGTTCCCCGCGCCCCTAGCTGGTAGCAACTGGGCCAGTTGCAGACCCCCAGGGGCGCGGGGAACTGCGCGACCAGCCCACTACGGTCCGCACCCGGAACGAAGCGCGACGGCGGGACCCGGAAAACCGGGCCCCGCCGTCGCGTCCCTCCAGGGCGTCAGCCCAGCTCGGCGGAGAGGAAGCCCGCGCCGTTGTAGCTGCCCCAGCCGGTCACCTTGTCGTAGCCGGTGCCGGCGCTGTACGCGCCGTTGCTGCCGCTCTTCACGTCGTGGAAGGCGGTGCTGTAGCTGGACGAGGAGGCCAGGGTGTAGATGGAGGAGTTGGCGTAGCCCAGGACCGACTTGGACTTGGCCGCTGCCTCGCTGTCGTAGATCGCGGTGAACGCGGCCCAGTTGGGCGCGGCGGCGCTGGTGCCGCCGAACTCGTACCAGGCGCCCTGGGTGTAGATCGCCCAGCCGCTGCTCGGGTTGGCGTCGGCCGCCACGTCCGGGACGTCACGGTAGGTGCCGGTGTTCACCGAGCTCTGGAAGGACGGCGTCTTGAAGTACGAGGAGATGCCGCCGCCGCTGCCGGACCAGGCGGTCTCCTTGCTCCAGGCCCCGGCCGAGGTGAGGGTGAGGGTGGTGCCGCCGGTGCCGGTGACATAGCCGTCGGAGGCCGGGAAGTCGACGGAGGTGCCGCCGGTGCCCGCGTCGTCGGAGCCGCTGTCGCCGGAGGCGGCGTAGACCGACTGCCCCTGGGCGGCGGCCTCCTGGAAGTCGGTGTCGAGCGCCACCCGGTTGCTGGCGGTCTCACCGGACTCGTAGATGCCCCAGCTGATGGAGACGACCGGGACGTCGTCGCTGACCAGGGCCGCGTAGACGGCGACCTCGCCGGCGTCGCTGTTGGGCGCCTCGTAGACCTTGATCGCGGCCTTCGGCGCCAGCGCCTGGACCACCTCGATGTCCAGCTCGACCTCGTCCTGGCCGGACAGGTCGGTGGTGCCGCCGCCCGCGCTGCGGACCACCGGGGTGGACGGGCTCAGCGAGAAGTAGTTGTCGTAGGTGGTGATGTTGGACTGCTGGAAGCCGGAGAACTCCAGCAGGCCCACGGTCACGCCGGAGCCGGTGTAGCCGGCGCTGATGGCCGAGGTGACGTTGTACGCCGAGCGGGCCTTGGTCGGGGTGAGGCCGCTGACCGCCTTCGACGTGGCCTGCGGGACCACCTTCTTGGTGCTGTAGTGCTGGTACTTCGAGTAGTCGGAGAGGCCCGAGATGTCGGTGACGGCGGAGGCGATCGCGGCGGGGAGCACCGGGGCCGACGCGTTGGCGTAGAAGTCCCGCTTGGTGGAGGCGTCGTGGTAGGTCGCCAGGGTGGTGCCGAAGGCCTTCTGGATCTGCGCGGCGGTGCCGCTGGCCTGCAGGGTCAGGTGGTTCCCGGTGACCGCGCCCACGGTCAGGCCCTGCGCCCGCAGGTAGGCGGTGACCTGGCTGATGGAGGCGTTCGAGGCGCCGAAGCGGTCCGCGAACTGCTTGACCGTCAGATAGTGCTTGTACTGGCTCGACTTGGAGTCGGTGACCTGCTTCAGGAAAGTCTGCAGACCGGCCGGGTCGCGCTGGGCGAGGCTGACCGTGACGGATATGCCCTTGTTCGCCGCGACCTGGCCGGTGCGGGTGGCGTGGGCGATCACGGGCAGGACGTCGCTGCGCAGGGCGACGTTCGGCTGGACCGACGCGTGGGCTGCGGGGGCGACGGCCAGGGCGATGATGGGCAGGGGGGCGGCCAGCAGTCCGATGGCGGCGCGGAGGGGCATCTTCACGGGTGTCCTCCTGGGACGACGAGATGAGCGCGCAGTTCCCTTGGCCCGGTGGGGATTTGGTCACTGCAGCGCCGGAAGCGGTCGGGTCTCACGCTAGGAGGGCCCTGTCCCTCGCATAAGCGGGATAACCCTTGCCCCTCGCGTGAACGCCGCGTATCCGTCGGTGTCCGTACTACCCGTGTTTGTTGCGCCCTGTGTGCCTGCTGTGCTCCGGACGCTGCCGGCGTCAGGCCGTCGTGCTGTAGCGGTGCTCGGGGCGGCCGGCCGCCCCGTAACGGAACTCCAGCCGGGCCCGGCCGTCGCGGACCAGGTAGGAGAGATAGCGCTGCGCGGTCGGCCGGGAGATCCCGGTCACCTCGGCCACCTCCGCCGCCGACAGGTCGCGCTCCCGCAGCGCCTCACGGACCAGCGCGAGGGTGGGGGCGGAGAGCCCCTTGGCCGGCTGCTGCGGCGCCGGTACCGGGCGGGCGACGCTGAACAGGGCGTCGACCTGGGCCTGGTCGGTCTCGGTGGCCGGTCCCAGCGCGTGGACGCGGTGGTGCAGTTCCCGAAAGGCCGTCAGCCGCTCGCTGAACTCGGCGAATCCGAACGGCTTGACCAGATAGCCCACCGCGCCGAGCTTCATCGCCGAACGCACCGTGGCCACGTCCCGGGCCCCGGTGATCACCACGGCGTCGGGCCGGGCGCCGCCCGACTCGCCGGTCAGCCGGTGCAGCACGTCCAGGCCGCTGCCGTCGGGCAGATGGATGTCCAGCAGCAGCAGCTCGGGCCGCAGTTCGCGGGCCGCCCGGACGGCCGTCTCGACCGTCGAGGCCTGCCCGACGACCTCAAAACCCTCGGTGCGCTCCACATAGCGGGCATGGATGCCGCTGACCCGGAAGTCGTCGTCCACCACCAGCACGCCGATCACCAGCGATCGCCTCCCGACGCAGCGAGTTGGAGCGGGGTGGTCCGGGCGGCGGGGACGCTGGGAGCGCTGTCGGCGGCGCCGGCCGGGGTGCTGCCGGACAGCGGAAGCGTCACGGTGAACACCGCACCGACCTCCTTGCCCACGGTGATCGTCCCGCCGTGGTGCCGCACCAGTCGGTGCACCAGGGCCAGTCCGAGGCCGCGCCGTGCCGTGCCCCGGTCCGGCCGGGTGGACCAGCCGTCCTCAAAGATCGACTCGACGGCCTCGGGCGGCACCCCCGGACCCGAGTCGGCGACCTGGAGCGTGATCGCCGACTCCGTCTCCACCAGCGAGAGCCGGACCTGTGCGCCGCCGGGCGCGGCGGTCCCGGACACCGCCGCGTCCACCGCGTTGTCCAGCAGGTTGCCGACGATGGTGAGCAGCCCGCGCAGATGCGTCGGCTGGTCGCCGAGCTGGGAGTCCTCGGTGAGGGTGATCCGTACCCCGCGCTCCGCGGCGACGGTGGACTTCGCCACGATCAGCCCGACCATCAGCGGGCTGCCGATGCGCTGCCGCACCGACTCGGTCAGCGCGGGTTCGGCCCCGGCCGACTCCACCGCGAACTCGAAGGCCGCCTCGTGCTCGCCCAGGTCCAGCAGCCCGGCCAGGATGTGCATCCGGTTGGCGAACTCGTGCTGCTGGGCGCGCAGCGCGTCGGTGAGCCCGCGCACCGAGTCCAGCTCGCGCAGCAGCCCGACCATCTCGGTGCGGTCGCGCACGGTCACCACGGCCCCGAGCTGGTGCCCGCGCAGGCCCACCGGCATCCGGTTGACGACCAGGCAGTAGCGGTCGGTGAGCACGGTGAGGTCGGTGCCGGTGAGGGTGCCGTCCAGGGCGTCGCGCAGGCGGCCCTCCGGGAAGACGTCTGCGGGCTTCAGGCCGAGCGCCGTGTCGATCTGCAGCAGCCGCCGGGCCTCGTCGTTGACCACGGTGATGTTGCCGCGCGGGTCGAAGGCGATCACGCCCTCCCTGATCCCGTGCAGCATGGCCTCCCGGTCCTGCAGCAGGCCGGCGATCTCCTCCAGCTCCAGACCGAAGGTGGACCGCTTGAGCCGCCGGGCCAGGGCGTACGAGGCGGCGCAGCCGACGCCGAGGGCGATGCCCGCGTACAGCGCGAAGGTGGGCAGCTCCCGCCACAGCTGACCCGCGACGTGGTGCTCCGGGATGCCGACCGAGACCTCGCCGATGATGCTGCCCGAGGGGCCGAAGAGCGGTGCCTTGCCGTTGGCCGACCGTCCGGTGGCGCCGGGGTCGATGCCGGTGTGCCCCTGCCCGTCGAGCACCACGATCGGTTCGCTGACCCGCTGCCCGATGAGTTCGGGGTACGGGTGGGAGTGCCGGACGCCGTTCAGGTCGATGACCACGACGTAGGAGGCCCGGGAGGAGTGGGCGATCCGCTCGGCGGCGGCCTGCACCAGGGATCCGCTGCCCGGGACGGTCATGCCGGCGACGATCTGCGGGTCCGAGGCGGCGACCTGGGCGATGGACAGCGCGCGCTGCTCGTACTCGTTGTCGAGCTGGGCCCGCTGTGCCCAGGCGAACAGGACGAAGCCGATCACGCTGGTCACGGCCAGGATGGCGACCTGGCTGGCCAGGATCCGGGTGGACAGCCTGCGGCCTGGGCCCCGTCTGGGTCTCCTTGGGAACATGGTCTCTCACCACTTGGTTCTCGACCGGCACCGTTGCCGCGTTCGTGGACCGATTGTTACTGGTCAGGGAGGATTTGCCCAGCCCCCGACCGCTGAGCAGAACGAGCAGAACGCGCAGAACGCGGCGATCGCGTGCACCGATCGCGCGCCCTGACCGCGTGCACCGACCGCCGCCCGGGCTCGAGATGCCGGGCGGCGGTCGGAGAGGTGGCGACCGGTGCCGGGTCCAGGCTGTCCAGGGCTGGACCCGGCACCGGTCACGTGGTGGGGGTCAGCCGCTGACCGTGAAGCCCTCCAGCTTGTTCGCCGCGATGACGTACTTGTTGGTGTAGGTGTCGGCCACATTGACCTTGCTGACGTCGACCCCGGAGAGCTTGGCCGTGGTCTCGACGGTCGCCGGGCCGGTGGCGGGCATCATCCCGTCCGGGAGGAACTGTCCCTTGTCCTGGGCGAGGGCTGCGGTGTAGACGTCCTTGGTGATCAGACCGTT
>NZ_JBGCAQ010000028.1:0-118512 GCF_041261405.1 Streptacidiphilus sp. EB103A
CGCCGCATGCTGCAATCCCTCGGGGAGCGACCCCCCGAACCCCCACACCGCAGTCCCCTCGGGCAGCGACCCCACGAAACCCGGGGCACAGCGCCTGACATGCCCTCAGGCACACCACCGCCGCATGCTGCAATCCCTCGGGGAGCGACCCCCCGAACCCCCACGCCGCGGTCCCCTCGGGCAGCGACCCCACGAAACCCGGGGCACAGCGCCTGATATGCCCTCAGGCACACCGCCGCCGCATGCTGCAATCCCTCGGGGAGCGACCCCCCGAACCCCCACGCCGCAGTCCCCTCGGGCAGCGACCCCACGAAACCCGGGGCACAGCGCCTGATATGCCCTCAGGCACACCGCCGCCGCATAGAATCCCCCGGGATGACCGAGGACAGCAGAGAGCGGTTCGCCGCCGAGGCGCGAGGCGAGACGCCGGATCTCGCTCTGCTGTGCCTGCTGATGGGCTTCGAGACGGATCTCGATCCCGCCGACGGCGGGATCGAGGCATGTCTGGCCCCGGCCCGGCGCGCGCTGGACCGGCTGGGCGCGCTGACCGCCACCGCCTTCCGCGCCGTGGACCAGCCGTCGCCGGCGGAGACCGCGGCGCTGCTGGCCGGGGCCCTGGCCGGCTCCGCGGACCTGCGCGGCGGCCCCGGGGTCTACAAGCGGCTGGAGTCCTCGCTGCTGCACCAGGTGCTGCGCCGCGGGCGCGGGCTGCCGATCACCGTCTCGATCGTCTGGATCACCGTCGCCCGCACGCTCGACCTGCCCGTCTACGGGGTCGCCCTGCCGGGCCACTTCGTCGTCGGCATCGGCGACCCGGACGGCGAGTACGTGCTGGCGGACCCCTTCCACGGCGGCCGGGTGCTCACCCGCGAGGAGGCCGAGGAGATCGCCGAGGAGGGCGGCTACCCGCTGGACGAGGCGCTGCTGCGCCCGGCCGAGCCGCTGGACATAGTGCTGCGCGTGCTGGGCAACATCCGCGCCTGGGCCGCAGCGCGGCCCGAGCACGCCCGGACCCAGCTCTGGGCCACCGAGCTGTCGCTGCTGCTGCCCCGGCATCCGGCCCAGCTCCGCCTGGAGCGGGCGGAACTGCTGGTCAAGACGGGGTCGTTCCTGGCGGGAGCGGCGGAGATGGACGCCTACGCGGAGATCCTGGACGCCTTCGATCCGGAGTCGGCCAAGCGGGTCCGGCAGGAGGCCCGGGCGGCCCGATACCGGCTGAACTGACTGCCTCTCAGAGCCAGCCCTTCTCCCGGGCGATCCGGACGGCCTCGGCGCGGTTGCGGGCTCCGGTCTTCTGGATCGCGGCGGAGAGGTAGTTGCGGACGGTGCCCTCGGAGAGGTGCAGCCGCTGGGCGACCTCGGCGTTGGCGGAGCCGTCGGCCGCGGCTGCCAGCACGTCGCGCTCGCGGGAGGTGAGCGGGTTGGCGCCCTCGGCCAGCGCGGCCGCGGCCAGCGTCGGGTCGATGACCCGCTCCCCGCGCAGCACCCGGCGGACCGCCTCGGCCAGCTGGGACGCCGGTGCGTCCTTCACCAGGAAGGCGTCCGCGCCGGCCTCCATCGCCCGGCGCAGATAGCCGGGGCGGCCGAAGGTGGTGACGATCACGATCTTGGTCGCAGGGCGCCTGCGCCGCAGCAGCGCGGCGGCCTCGATGCCGGTCAGGCCCGGCATCTCGATGTCCAGGATCGCCACCTCCACGTCGTTGGCCACGGCGGAGGCGACCACCTCGTCCCCGCGCGCCACCTGAGCGACGACCTCGATGTCGCCCTCCAGGCCCAGCAGCGCGGCAAGGGCTTCGCGGACCATGCCCTGGTCCTCGGCGAGGAGAATTCTGATCACTGCTGCACGGTACCGGGCACCACCTCCTCGACGGGGCCTGTTACCGCGCGCAACGGCACCGAGGCGCGCACAGCGAAACCGCGGCCGTGTTCGCCGGGCCCGGCCTCCAGCCGGCCGTCGGCGAGCTCCAGGCGCTCGGCCAGCCCGGTCAGCCCGTTGCCGTGCCCGGCCTTCTTCGCCCCGCCGCCGTCGTCGGCGACCTCCAGGCAGAGCGAACGGGACCCGTTCGGCTCCATGTGCTCCGACAGCCGGACGGTGCAGTGTCCGGCGCCGCTGTGGCGGACCACATTGGTGACCGCCTCGCGCAAGGCCCAGCCGAGCGCGCCCTCCTCGTCCGGGCCGAGCCCGGGGTGCGGGTCGGCGATCGCCGGGTCCGTGTCGGCGTAGATGTCGGCGGCGGTGAGCGCGGTGCGGGCCGCGGCGACCTCGACGGCGAGCTTGGGCCTGCGGTAGCCGCCGATCGCCTCGCGCACGTCGACCAGCGCCTGCCGGCTCACCCTCTCGATGTCGTCCACCTGGGCGCGGGCCTCCGCGTAGCGCTCCTGGTCCATGAAGCGCGAGGTCAGCTCCGACTTCAGGGTGACCAGCGAGAGCGAGTGGCCGAGCAGGTCGTGCAGGTCCCTGGCCATCCGCAGCCGCTCGTCGGAGGCGGCCAGGGCGGCGACGGCCTGCCGGGCCTCGCGCAGCTCCTGCATGGTGCGGACCAGCCGCTGCAGTCCGGTCATCGCGGAGCCGCCGAGGAAGGCGGAGAGGGTGATCGGGATCAGTACGGCGCCGTAGCTGTGCAGCGCCAGGCCGGTGACCGCAACGCATCCGGTGACCACGCCCACTCCGTACATGGCGAAGCGCTGCGGGAGGATCAATCCGGCGCTGACCGCGGTGTAGGTGTAGAGCGCCAGCCAGTTGTCGCCGAGGGTGAAACAGGTCGCCAGCGAGATCAGCAGCATCGCCCCGAGCAGCCACCCGCGGACGGGGCTCCAGCAGCCGCCTCCGGCGACCGTCCGGCGCAGCACCAGGACGGCGTAGCAGCCGAGGAAGAGCGCCAGCAGGATCCAGCCCGCGATCCGGGCGGCGGCCCCGTGCGGACCCCCGAGCAGGTCACTGACCGGATAGGCCAGGTAGATCATCCACAGACTGATCCAGCAGAGCTTGACGAACGCCTGGCGGCGGTTCTCGGGCGGTTGTCCGATGTGCGGCGTGACCGGGTCCTTCATGGCCCTCCCTCCTCCTCCGACGAAATCACTGACCGGCCGTCAGGCCTCCCTGCGGTCCCTGCGGTAGAGGAAGGATGCCAGGGCGGCGAAGGCGGCCGCGTAGGCGAGGATCGCCGCGAGCTCCCCGCCGCTCACCGGGCCCCCGGCCTGGGCCACCCGGCCGAGCTGGTTGTACAGCGCCATCGGGGTCCACTTCGCGAAGGCGGCCATGGAGCCGGTGAACTGGAAGTAGGTGCCGCCGAGCATCAGCAGCGCCATGTAGACGATCATCACGATCGGCTGCAGCGAGTCGGGCCCGGCCGAGTAGCCGAGGGCCACGCCCAGGGCGGCGAAGACGAAGCCGCCGACCCACAGCACCAGACCGAGCAGCAGCCAGGTGCTCGCGGACAGGCTCACTCCCTCGGCACGGCCGACCGCGAAGGTGACCACGATCGCCGGCAGGGTGGAGGCTGCGGTGGCGGCGATCTTCGCCACCACATAGCCGTACCCGGGCAGCGCGGTCAGCCGCAGCTGGCGGGCCCAGCCGCTCTTGCGCTCCAGCGCGATCCGGGTGGCATTGGTGTTCATCGAGGCCGAAACGGTGCCCAGGGTCGCCATGGTGACCATGAAGTACGCCTTGACGGAGACCCCGCCGAGGGTGTCCACCCCGCTGTAGGCGCTGACCATCAGCAGGTACAGGCCGACCGGCATGACGATGGTGAAGATCAGGTAGCGACGGTTGCGGAGCACCCGGAGGATCTCCAGCTTGATCAACGTGGTCATCGCGCTGTCTCCTCGGAGAGGTCTGCGGCGTCTTGGTCTGCGGCATCCTGCTCGCCGGTGATGGTGATGAAGGCCTGCTCCAGGCCCACGCCGGTGACCTCCAGGCCGCGCGGGTAGAAGCCGGCCCGGTAGATCGCGGCGACGGCCGCGTCGGCGTCGGCGCTGTTGATCCGGACCGTGTGCCCGCTGACGTCCAGCGAGGTCACCCCGGGAATGGCGTTCAGCAGCGAGAGGTCCGCGCCGTCCGCCGGACGGAGGTCGAAGGAGATCTTGCGCAGCCCGGCGCGGGCCTTGATCTCGGCGGCGGTGCCGTCGGCGATCAGCCGGCCCCTGTGCACCACCAGCACCCGGTCGGCGACGGTGTCCGCCTCCTCCAGGTAGTGGGTGGCGAACAGCACGGTGCGTCCGGCGTCGGCCTGGGCCCGCATCACGGCCCAGAAGGCCTGCCGGGCGGAGACGTCCATCCCGGTGGTGGGCTCGTCCAGGACGATCAGGTCGCTGTCGCCGGCCGTGGCCAGCGCGAAGCGGACCCGCTGCTCCTGGCCGCCGGACAGCTTGTCGACCATGCGGTCGGCGAGCTCGGTGATGCCGGCCGTCCGCAGCACGTCGTCCACGTCGTAGCCGCGGGGGTGGATGTCGCCGGCGAACCTGATCAGCTCACGGACCGTCACGTCCGGCATCAGGCCGCCGCTCTGCAGCATCACGCCGACCCGGCCGTCCAGGATCGCCTGGCGCGGGCTGCCGCCGAACAGGGTGACGCTGCCCGAGGTGGGTTCGCGCAGGCCCAGCAGCAGGTCGATGCTGGTGGACTTGCCGGCCCCGTTGGGGCCGAGGAAGGCGACGGTCTCGCCGGGGTGCAGGGTGAGGCTGATGTCGTGGACGGCCCTCACCGTGCCGAAGTGCTTGCTGACCTTGCGGAAGGCCGCGACCTCCCCGGAGCCCCGACCCCTTCGGGCCGCCCCCGTGACCTGCTCTGTGGACGTGCTCATCGCTTCGCCTGCTCCCTCGTCGACCTGCGACGTCGGCTCTTCCTGTCAGCCTCAAGACTGGCGGAGCGGTCGGCGCGACGGCAGTGCCGCCGGTCCCGAACCCGGCATGACGGATGTCATGCCGGGATTGCGGTTCCCGCACGGGTCCCAGCGGGTCCTACCGGGCCAGCGAGCGCTTCAGGAAGGCCACCTGGAGCAACAGCAGGTTCTCCGCCACCTCCTCCTGCGGGGTCATATGGGTCACCCCGGACAGCGGCAGCAGTTCGTGCGGGCGCCCGGCGGCGAGCAGCGCCGAGGAGAGCCGCAGGGTGTGCGCGACCACCACGTTGTCGTCGGCGAGGCCGTGGATCAGCTGCAGCGGACGGGTCAGCCTCGGGGCGTCGGCGGTCAGCGAGTTGGCCGCGTACACCTCGGGGCGCTCGGCGGGGTGGCCGAGGTAGCGCTCGGTGTAGTGGGTGTCGTAGAGCTCCCATTCGGTCACCGGAGCCCCGGCGACGGCGGCGTGGAAGACGTCGGGACGGCGCAGCACGGCAAGCGCGGCCAGATAGCCGCCGTAGGACCAGCCCCGGATGCCGACCCTGGTGAGGTCCAGCGGGTGCTCCTCGGCGAGTGCCTGCAGGGCCTCCACCTGGTCGTCCAGGGTGGCGCCGGCGAAGTCGAAGGCGACGGCCTTCTCCCAGGCCGGGCTGCGCCCCGGGGTGCCGCGGCCGTCCGCGACCACCACCGCGAAGCCCTGGTCGGCGAACCACTGCGAGGTGAGGTGGGGGTTCTGGGCGGCGACCACCATCTGCCCGTGCGGTCCGCCGTAGGGGTTCATCAGGACCGGCAGCAGGCCGTCCCGCTCGCGGTCGTAGCCGGTGGGGAGCAGCACGGCGGCCGGGATGCGGCTCTTGCCGGCCAGCGTGAGCACCGGACGGGCGGTGATCACCGGGGTGTCGGCCCGGGACTCCACGGTGTGGACCGGGACGCCGTCACTGAGGATCCGGACCACCGTTCCCGGGCGGTCCAGGGCGGCGGACGCGAGCACGGTGACCCCCTCGGCGCGGACCGCCGCGTGGTGGCCGGGCTGGGTGCTGACCCGGGTGACGCCGCTGCCGGTGCTTCCGGTGCCGACGGCGTAGAGGTGCACCTCGCCGATCTCGGGGTCGGCGGCGGCCTCCCCGGCCGAGGCGGTGATCAGCACATCCTCCGAGCCGAGGTCGAGGACCGCCCGTACCTGCAGCTCAGGGCCGGTGAGCCGGGTGTCGCCGACGATCAGGGAGCGGGCTCCGCCCTGGTCCGAGATCCGGACCAGCCGTCCGTCCGGGGTCCAGGCCGGGACACCCGAGAAGAGCTCCAGCCAGGCCGGGTCCTGCTCCTCCAGCAGCACCGTGGTCGCACCGGTCTCCGGGTCGACGCCGAGGGTGAGCTGGCTGCGCTGGTCCCGGGCCTGGACCAGGAGAAGCGGCGGACCGCCGGCCGACCAGTGCACCCGGGCCAGGTAGGGGTAGGCCTCGCGGTCCCAGACGACCTCGGTCCGGCCGCCGTCCAGGCTCAGTACGGCCAGGGTGACCTCGGCGTTGGGACTGCCGGCCTTCGGGTAGGCGATCTCGCTCGCCGGGCGGTCCGGGTTGGCCGGGTCGGCGATCCACCAGCGCTGGACCGGGGTGGAGTCGACCCGGGCCGCCAGCAGCCGGTCGCTGTCGGGCGACCACCAGAAGCCCCGGCTGCGGTCCATCTCCTCCTGCGCGATGAACTCGGCCTGGCCCCAGGCCACCTCGCCGTCCTCGGCGCCGGAGGGTCCGGCGAGCGCCCGGTCCCCGCTGCCGTCGGCGCCGATCGCTCGGAGCTCGCCGGCGACGGTGGCGTAGGCGATCTGGGAGCCGTCCGGCGAAGGACGCGGATCGAGCACCGAGCCATGGGCCGGCAGTTCAGCTGCGCCTCCTGACCTAAGGTCCGCGGTGAACAGGCGTCCGGACAGGGCGAAGGCGGCCATGGTCACCGCGGCGTCGGTGGCATAGCCGACGACGCCCGCCGAGCCCTCGCGGCTGCGTTCGCGTCGGGCCCGTTCCTCCGGGCTCAGCTGCTCCTCCCCGCTGCCGAGCAGAGCGGACGGGTCGGCGACGATGCGCTCGAACGGAGTACTGCCCTCCGGAAGATCCACTACTTGGAGCAGGTTCGCCCGTTCGGCCGCACCGGCGGAGCGCAGGAAGGCGACCCTGCGCCCGTCCGGGGAGACGGTGAACGACCGCGGCGCCCCGAGGGTGAAGCGCAGGGTCCGCGAGTACTGGCGGGGGAAGGAGTTCTCCGGCGTCGTGTCCTGAGTGGTCATGTTCCGACCTTAGAGCCGCAGGCCGGGACGTAGATCGTCCCCCAGGAGGGTCAAACCCGACCTGGCTTTCGCTCGCCCGTTCGGACGCCCGGCGGGGACGGCACGCCCGCGACGCGTGCGCCCCTGTCGTGCACCGATGCTCCGGCATATGCATGATGACGGAAAGTGACCTTTCGGTCACTCTCTGGGTATCAACAAGCTGCGCCGCACAGAAGCTGCGCTGCACACCCGCCCCCGACCGGTTCGGCAGTCCCCGCCGTGCCGCTGCTGAGAGGTGAGTCGCGATGGTTCTGCCGATTTCCGCCGCCGTCCTGATGCTGGTCATTGTCATCCTGCTGGTCCGGCGCTCCGGACTGAAGCTCGTGCACGCCGTGGTCTGCGCCCTGCTGGGCTTCTACCTCGCGTCCACGTCCATCGCGCAGCCGATCCACACGCTGAGCACCAATGTCGCCGGGATGATCTCCGGCATCCGACTCTGAGAAGATCCGTCTTCGACCGACCCCGGCCGGCCCTGACCGGCCGTCAGCCGGCCTCCGGGGCTCCGTCGGGGCCGCTGTCGGCGCCTGCCCTTACGCTGACTCCATGACCGACCCGACCGTCCCTCCTGCCTCCCCCTCGGCGGCGCGCCGACTCCTGCTCGTCCATGCCCATCCGGACGACGAGAGCATCGGCAACGGCGCCACCATGGCCCGCTATGCCGCCGAGGGCGCCCTGGTGACCCTGGTCACCTGCACCCTCGGCGAGGAGGGCGAGGTGATCGGCGACGATCTGCAGCACCTCGCGGCCGACCGGGACGACACCCTGGGGCAGCACCGCATCGGCGAGCTGGCCGCGGCGATGCGGGCGCTCGGAGTGACCGACCACCGCTTCCTGGGCGGCGCGGGCCGCTACCGCGACTCGGGGATGATGGGCGTGGAGAGCAACAAGCGCCCCGACTGCTTCTGGCAGGCCGACCTGGACGAGGCGGCGGGCCACCTGGTGGCGGTCATCCGCGAGACCAGGCCGCAGGTGCTGGCCACCTACGACGAGAACGGCGGCTACGGCCACCCCGACCACATCCAGGCGCACCGCACCGCGATGCGGGCCCATGAGCTGGCGGCCGACCCGGAGTTCCACCCCGAACTGGGCCCGGCCCACCGGATCGACAAGGTCTACTGGAACTGCGTGCCGCTCTCGGTGATCGAGGACTTCTTCGCGTCGCTGCGCTCCCAGGGCCGGGAGTTCCCCTTCCCCGGCGTCGCCGGCCCCGCGGACGTTCCCGGCGTGGTCCCGGACGAGCAGGTCACCGCGACGGTGGACGGCAGCGCCTACGCGGACCGCAAGATCGAGGCGATGCGCGCCCATGCCACCCAGATTGCGGTGGACGGCCCCTTCTTCTCCCTCTCCAACGACCTCGGCCAGCCGGTGCCGACCATGGAGGCATACCGGCTGGTGTACGGCGAGGCCGGACCGCCCGGCGCGTCCGGCCGTGAGGAGGACCTCTTCGCCGGGATCGCGGGGGTCACCGGGATCGCCGTCCCGTCCGCCCCGTCCGACGCCGTGAGGAATCCGACCCGATGAGCCGCCCCCAGGACCGCGCCCGCGCGACCGTGCCCGCGCCGCGCTCCTCCTCGCCCCATTCCGCACCGGACCCCGCCGTGCCGCTGGGGCGGGGGGCGCGGATCACCGCCTATGTGCTGCTCACCGTGCTGGGGGTGGCCGTCGGCCTGGCCGGGTGCTTCGTCCAGGCGCTGTGGTTCCCGGGCGGACTGCTGCTGGCGCTCGGCGCCTCGTTCGCGCTCTTCCACGGCGGACGGGCGCTGACCGGCACCCGGCTCGGAGCGGCGCTGCCGGCCGTCGGCTGGTTCGCGATACTGCTGCTGGCCAATACCCCCCGGCCCGAGGGCGATTTCCTGCTGGCCGCTAGCACCGGGTCATACGTTTTTCTGCTGGGAGGGATGGCCCTCGCTGTGATCTGCGCCACGCTCCCTTCGCGGGCCACGCTACGGGCCGTGCGGGACGCCCAGAGCCATTGAGCAGATACGGTCAACTCGCCACAAAACCTGATAATCGGTCAGCGTGTCAGAGTCACCTGCCGCCCAGTAAGGTGGTGGACCAACACACGGGGGGAGTGTTGCCGCCGGGGCGAAGGGGCCCGACGGCGGCAGGCCCCCAAGGCGGAAGCCGACGGTCGATCCAGAGCTGGATTCCTGACGACCTGTCCGCCGGCGCGCACACGGCGCAAGACCGACGATCCACAACCGCACCCCGTCCCCACAGGCCGCGGAGCGAACCGGAGCAGACGCAGTGAGCCGAGAATCTGACAATCCGTCGACCCCGCCCCGTCCTGGTCCGGATGCCTATCCGTCGGGCACTCCCCCGTACGGCCTCTCCAGCGACCCCGCCTTCTCCCGGGCCGGGCAGCCGGCCGGACAGCCGGCCGGTCCTCCCGGCGCGGACCCGGACGAGGTTCCTCCCGAGGAACCCCGCACCGAGACGACGCTCACCACGCGCATCCGGATCAACATCCCCGGCTCCCGGCCCATCCCGCCGGTGGTCGTGCGCAGCACGGTGCCCAGCGCCGGCAAGGACCCCGCCGCGGACGGCGACACCTCGGCGGAGGCGAACGGGGCAAACGGGGCGAACGCACCCCGGCACCGGTCGGGGAGCGGCAGTTCACCCGTGCTGGGCGTGATGGAGGACCGCGGTGCGACCACCGCGCCGATGCCCGACCTTCCGCCGGAATGGCGTACCCAGGACGGAGCGGGGACCCCGGCGCCGGGTGACCAGCCGGAGGCGCCCAGCACCTGGTTCGCCCCGCGCAAGAAGTCCCAGCCGGGGGCCGCCGAACCCACCCCGGCGCCCCCGCTGCAGGCCGCTCCCCCGGCGACCGCCGCCCCGACGACCGCCGCCCCAACGACCTCGTACCAGCTGCCGGGCTTCGAGCAGCCGGTCTTCGAGCAGCCCGGGTACGTGGCCGCGGAGGAGGAGACCCAGGCCATTCCGCAGCCCGGGTACGAGCCGTCCGGCTACCAGCAGTCCCCGTACGAACAGCAGCGGCCCGGCTTCCAGCAGTCCCCCTACGAACAGCAGCAGTCCGGCTTCGAGCAGCCGCCTGCCTTCGGCCAGGCCGACTACCCGCAGCAGGCCCTGTACGAGCAGCCGTACCAGGGCAGCCCGTACCAGCAGCAGTCCTACACCCAACCGGCGCCACCGCCGGGCCCCCTGACGACCGGCCCCCTGACGCCGGGCCCCCTGACGCCGGGCCCGCTGACGACCGGCCCGCTGACGACCGGCCCGCAGAACTCCGGCCGTCCGGTCGGGCTCAACGGCGGACTTGCCGTCGGCGCCCCCGACACCCGGCAGCGCAACCGGCCGCCCCAGCAGCAGGATCCGGAGGCCACCGCCGCTCTCCCGCTGTTCCGCGAGCCCGCCACCGTGCCGGAGGCGCCCCCCGGCGGAGGGCAGCAGAAGCAGTCGGCGCGCCAGACCGCGACGCCGCCGGTCGGCGACGGCTTCGCCGGTGGCACCGGCGGTGTCGGCGCCCCGCCCCGCAAGCCCACCGAGGAGAGCGCCCCAGCGGCACCGCCGTCCACCAAGAAGCGCCCCTCCGCCGCCCGGCGCAGCCGAAAGCTGCTGGTCACCTCCGTGGGCCTGCTCGTCATGGCGGTGGGCGTGGCCTACGGCGCCGGCCTGATGCTCAATCAGTCGGACGTCCCCAAGGGCACCACCGTCCTCGGCCAGAACATCGGCGGGGACACCCGGGACGTCGCGGTGCACACCCTGGACGGCACCGTCGGCGTCCTCGCCGCCAAGTCGTTGACGCTCGTCGTCGGCTCCAAGCAGGTGAAGCTCAACCCCTCGGTGGCCGGGCTGACCATCGACACCACCGCCACCGTGCAGGGAATCGCGCACCACAGCTACAACCCGGCCTCGGTGCTGCCCTCGCTGTTCGGTGGCGAGCACCCGGTCGCACCGGTCGTGAAGATCGACGAGGACAAGCTGCGGTCCGCGCTCCAGCAGCTCGCCTCCGGCAGCGGGGCCGGCGCCAAGGAGGGCAGCGTCCACTTCGGCTCCGACGGCAGCACCCAGATCACCGCACCGCAGTCCGGCCAGAGCCCGAACATCGAGGCCGCGATGGCGCTGGTGGAGCAGGCCTACCGGGACCGCGCCGCCGGGCTCCCGGACAAGCCGGTGACCATCCCGGTGACCACGACCCAACCGAAGGCCTCGGCGGCCCAGTTGAGGTCCGCCGCCGACTCGATCGGCGCGTGGGCCGGGAAGCACAAGTTCACGGTGACCGTGAAGGGCGTCTCCCTGCTGTTCGGCAAGACCGCCTTCAGTTCGTCCCTCAGCCTGCAGCCGGACCCGAGCGGCAAGGTCGTGCCGGTCTTCGACCTGGGCAAACTGCAGAGCGCGATCGGCGGCACCTTCGACGGCCTGAAGACCAAGCAGGGCTCCCTGGTCACCACCCAGGACATCGCGACCGCGCTGGCCCAGCTGATCAGCAAGCCGAACGGCGACCGGACAATCTCTCTGTAACCGACATTTCCCGCAGCCCCGGAGTGGCCGGTACCTGACCCTCAGGTACCGGCCACTTCACTGCTATGTCGGCGGCACTATTCCATTGTGACAAGTGGGTTACACGGAGCCTGTGCGGTGGAAGAACTCTCGCGACCGAGCCCGTCGAATTGGTCTGCGGCAATGAAATCCATGCTTCAACTACCGCTTAGCTTTGACCTGTATGTCCGCTTTGAGACTCATATCAGCATATAGATAATATCGGGGCGAAAGTTAGCTTGGTGGGCATTTCCCGTCCGCATTCCGGACAACTCTGCTGCAACTGTCGCTCTCAGCAAAACTGCATGTCACCCGCCCCAGTGGTGGCACTGTAATACCTGTAGACCAGAGCATCTATTACCGACGTTTAGAGCGTTACCAATCTTTGATCAGCGCTCTGTCGACATGACCATCTCGTCCCATCAGGATGAGTCCTCAAGCCGTTGAACAGCGGCGGATGTTAGTCCCGGACTCACTGATCCCGAAAGATTTCCTGCCCGTGCGCGACCTGCCCATCCGCACAGGTGCGCAGGACGGCGGGGTCGAGCGCGGGAAACGCACGAAGGAGATGAACAGCGTTGGGTCGCTACATGCTGCGCCGATTGGCCAACTACCTGATTCTGGTCATCGTGGCCACATCAGTGGCCTACTTCCTGGCGGCCCTGAGCCTCAACCCGCGTGCGAATTTCGAGCAGCAGAAGCCGCGCCCGACGATGGCCCAGATCGACGCCACGCTGGAGACCTACAACCTGAACCCGGAGACCCCCGTGGTCGTCCGGTATGCCCGCTGGGTCGACGGGGTCGCGCACGGAAACCTGGGTCTCGACATCAAGGGCGGCTCGGTCACCGCCGACTTCGGCCGCCGGGTCGGCGTCAGCACCCGACTTCTGGTCATCGCCACCTTCATCGGCTCCATCGGCGGTGTGCTGGTGGGCGCCTACGGAGCCATCAAGCAGTACCGGTTCTTCGACCGATGGACCACGCTGGCCTCCTTCTTCCTGCTGGCGATGCCGGTGTTCGTGGTGGCCATCGCCCTGGAGATGTTCGCGGTGAACATCAACCAGTCGGCGGGCGGCACGCTCATCCAGTACATCGGTGAGTACGACCCCACGCTGAGCGGCTTCTGGCCGGTGATGATCAGTCGGCTCCAGCACCTGGTCCTGCCGACCATCGCCCTGTCGCTGTTCCAGATCGCCCAGTACAGCCGCTACCAGCGCAACACCATGCTGGACGTGCTGGGCAGCGACTTCCTGCGGACCGCGCGGGCCAAGGGCCTGCGCCGCCGCACCGCGCTGATGAAGCACGGTCTGCGCACCGCGATCCTGCCGATCGTGCCGCTGCTGGTCTACAACATCGTTCTGCTGTTCACCGGGGCCACCTTCACCGAGAAGATCTTCGGCTGGCACGGCATGGGCGAGTGGCTGGTGGACTCGATCACCACCCAGGACGTCAACTCCGTCGCCGCGGTCAGTCTGTTCACCGCCGCGGTCGTCCTGGTGGCCGGCCTCCTGTCCGATCTGATCTACTCCGCGCTCGATCCGCGGGTGCGCTTCAGCTGAGCCCCAACACCCCTCGGGGCCCATCGGAACCGCAGCAGTGACCGCACGATCAGGAGAGTGAAGAGAGATGAGCATCCAGCAGAACATCGAGCACGAACCCGAGGCGGACGCCACCCCGGCGCTGCTGCCGCCGCGCCGCTCCGGCCGCGGCCGGCTGACCCTGCGCCGCTTCGCCCGGAACAGACTCGCCCTGGTCGGCATCGGCATCGTGGTCCTGCTGTTCGCCTTCGCCTACCTGGGTCCGCTGGTGGACAAGTGGAGCTACAGCGACCACGACTTCACCTCCTTCCTGGAGGGCCCCACCGCCAGCCACTGGTTCGGCACCGACCAGTCCGGTACCGACATGTTCGCGCTGACCACCCGGGGCCTGCAGAAGTCGCTGATCATCGGCATCCTGGTGGGCCTGATCACCACCGGCCTCGCCGCCACCCTGGGCGCCGCGGCCGGCTACTTCGGCGGCTGGACCGACCGCGTCATCATGTGGTTCGTCGACATGCTGCTGGTGCTCCCCAGCTTCCTGATCATCGCGGTGCTCTCCCCCGCCTTCGCCAAGTCCACCTGGCTGATCTTCGTCGTCCTGCTCGCCCTGTTCAGCTGGATGATCACGGCACGGATCGTCCGGAGCATGACGCTGACGCTGAAGGACCGTGAATTCGTCAAGGCCGCCAAGTACATGGGCGTGTCCGACATCAGGATCATCTTCCGGCACATCCTTCCCAGCATGGCCTCGCTGCTGATCATCGACGGCACCATCCAGGTCAGCCTCGCGGTCATCGGTGAGAGCTCGCTCTCCTACTTCGGCTTCGGCATCCAGCCCCCGGACGTCTCGCTCGGCACGGTCATCGCCGACGGCACCGACGCCGCCACCACCTACCAGTGGCTGTTCTGGTTCCCGGCCGGCTTCCTGGTCCTCTTCGGGCTCGCCATCGCCTTCATCGGCGACGGCCTGCGGGACGCCTACGACCCCAACTCCTCCAACGCCAAGGCCCAGGCCAAGGCGATCAAGGAGAAGGGCAGGAACAAGGGCGACGAGGCGGACGGGGTCCCCGGCCAGCGCGTCGGATCGACCGAGGTGCTGAGCCAGGCATGAGCACACCGGAACGCACCTCTCAGGACAGCACCACCGAGGAAGGACTCACCCCCGTGATCGAGACGAGCAAGGAGCCGGCGGCCGACCGCCACGGCGGCGTCCCGCCGCTGCTGGAGGTCACCGACCTGCATGTCTCCTTCCCCAGCGAGGCGGGTCCGGTCAAGGCCGTACGCGGGGTGTCCTACTCCGTCCGGCCCGGCGAGGTGCTCGGCATCGTCGGCGAGTCCGGCTCCGGAAAGTCCGTCAGCTCGATGGCCGTGCTCGGGCTGCTGCCCGACAGCGCCGACGTCCGCGGCTCGATCCGGATGGACGGCCGTGAGCTGCTGGGTCTCAACGACGCCAAGATGTCGAAGATCCGCGGCAAGGACATCGCCATGGTGTTCCAGGACCCGCTGTCGGCGCTGACCCCGGTGTACTCCATCGGAACCCAGATCATCGAGGCCGTCCAGGTCCACCAGGACATGGACAAGGTGAAGGCCCGCACCCGGGCCATCGAACTGCTCGACCTGGTCGGCATCCCGGACCCGCACCAGCGGGTGGACGCCTTCCCGCACGAGTTCTCCGGCGGTATGCGCCAGCGCGCGATGATCGCCATGGCCATCGCCAACGACCCCAAGATCATCATTGCCGACGAGCCCACCACCGCCCTGGACGTCACCATCCAGGCCCAGGTGCTGGAGGTGCTGAAGAAGGCCCAGGAGGTCACCGGCGCCGCCATTGTGATGATCACTCACGACTTGGGCGTCATCGCCGGCTTCGCCGACCGGGTCATGGTGATGTACGCGGGGCGCCCGGTCGAGAACGGCCCGGTGGAGGAGGTCTACTACCGCCCGCGGATGCCCTACACCATCGGACTGCTGGGCTCCATCCCCCGGGTGGACATCGACGAGCGCAAGGCGCTGACCCCCATCGACGGCACCCCGCCGTCCATGGTCGCGCTGCCCAGGGGCTGCCCCTTCGAGGCCCGCTGCCCGATCGCGATCGACATCTGCCGCGAGCAGGAGCCGGAGCTGGTGACCGCCCGCGGCGCCAACCACCCCTCCGCCTGCCACCGCTCCGGCGAGCTGGTCGAGGGCGGCGGCGAGGGTCTGCTCGACCCGGCGACCATCTACCCGGTCCCGCCGATCCCCGAGGCCAACGCGATCGAGCGGCTGCCGCGCGACGAGCGTACGTCCGTCCTCGAGGTGGACAACCTGGTCAAGCACTTCCCGCTGCTCAAGGGCGCGGTGTTCAAGCGCAAGGTGGGCAACGTCAAGGCCGTGGACGGGATCACCCTGGAGATCAAGGAGGGTGAGACCCTGGGCCTGGTCGGCGAGTCCGGCTGCGGCAAGACCACCACCCTGCTGGAGATCATGGACCTGACCGGGGGTCAGGCAGGCAGCGTCACCGTCTTCGGCAAGGACGTCCGCACCCTCAAGGGCAACAAGGCCCGCAAGGACCTGCGCCGGGACATGCAGATCGTCTTCCAGGACCCGATGGCCTCGCTGGACGCCCGGATGCCGATCGGCGACATCCTCGCCGAGCCGCTGAAGACCCACGGCTGGGACCGCGCCAGGACCGACGCCCGCATCCCCGAGCTGCTGGAGCTGGTCGGCCTCAACCCCGACCACGCCGACCGCTTCCCGCAGGAGTTCTCCGGCGGCCAGCGCCAGCGCATCAGCATCGCCAGGGCACTCGCCCTGGAACCCAAGCTGGTCGTGCTGGACGAGCCGGTCTCCGCCCTGGACGTCTCCATCCAGGCGGGCGTGCTCAACCTGCTGGACGAGCTCAAGTCCCGGATGGGGCTGAGCTACCTCTTCGTCGCCCACGACCTCTCGGTGGTACGCCACATCGCCGACCGGATCGCGGTGATGTACCTGGGCCGGATCGTGGAGCTCGGCGAGACCAGCAGCGTCTTCCACGAGCCCTCGCACCCCTACACCCAGGCGCTGCTCTCCGCCGTGCCGCTGCCGGACCCGCGGAAGGAGCGCGCCCGCGAGCGCATCCTGCTGACCGGCGACCTGCCGAGCCCGGCCAATGTGCCCAGCGGCTGCCGCTTCCGCAACCGCTGCCCCAAGTACCTCCAGCTCGACGCCGGCGATCAGCAGCGCTGCCAGTCCGAGGACCCGCAGCTGCACTCGCTGGCCCCCGACCACACCGCGGCCTGCCACTTCGCGGAGGCCCTGGCCGTGGTCTGACGCCCCGTCGGACCACGGCCGGTGGATGCAAGGCGCACTACCCGCAGACGCAGTACCTACTGACAACGCCCGCTCTCGTGAGGAGACTTCCTTGAAGCACACCAGGATCCCGGTCGCGCTGGTGGCGACTATGGCCGTGGCCAGCCTCGGCCTCTCTGCCTGCAGCAGCAGCAAGGGCAGCACGGCGGCCAAGCCTTCCGCGACCTCGCTGGCTGCGAACACCATCAAGATCAATGCTCAGCCGCGGTCAGCCCTCAAGCAGGGCGGCACCCTCACCTGGGCCATCGACCAGTACTCCACGCAGTGGAACTACAACCAGATCAACGGTGCCGAGTACTCCACCGACGCCGTGATCGAGGCCGTCGAGCCGATCATCTTCCGGGTGGACCCGGCGACCCAGAAGGTCACGCCCAACCTCAACTACCTCACCGGCGAGCCCACGGTGACCACGGTGGCCGGCAAGCAGACGGTCACCTACAACATCAACCCGAAGGCCAAGTGGTCCGACGGCACCGCGATCAGCTGGAAGGACTTCGCCGCTCAGTGGCAGGCCCTGAACGGCAAGAACACCAAGTACCAGATCGGCAGCTCGACCGGTTACGCCAACATCTCCAGCGTGGTCGCCGGCACCACCCCGCAGCAGGTCGTGGTGACCTTCGCCCAGAACTTCGGCGACTGGACCTCGCTCTTCACGCCGCTGTACCCGGCGAGCGCCCAGAGCACCCCGGCCGCGTTCAACACCGGCTTCCTGAACAAGATCCCGGTCACCGCGGGTCCGTTCAAGATCGAGTCGATGAACGCCACCACCAACACCGTCACTGTCGCGCGTGACCCCAACTGGTGGGGCGACGCGGCCATCCTGGACAAGATCGTGTTCCGGGCGATGACCACCGACGCCGCCGACGGCGCCTACGCCAACGGCGAGGTCGACTACCTGAACATCGGCCCCAGCGCGGCCGGCGTGAAGCAGGCCAAGGGCCGCGCGGACGGCGAGATCCGCGAGGCCGCCGGCCCGCAGTTCCGCCACGTCACCTTCAACTCCAAGTCGCCACTGCTCACCGATGTCAAGGTCCGCCAGGCGCTGTTCCAGTCGATCGACCGCACCGCCATCGCCAACTCGGACCTCAAGGGCCTGGGCTGGCCGGCCCTGCTGCTCAACAACCACTTCTTCATGAACAACCAGGAGGGGTACCAGGACAACGCCGGCACGCTCGGCGTCTACAACCCCACCGCCGCCAAGGCCGCCCTGGACGCGGCCGGCTGGAAGCTGAACGGCCAGTACCGTCAGAAGGACGGCAAGACGCTCGAGCTGACCTTCGTCTACCCGGACGGCACCGCGGTCTCCAAGAACGAGAGCGTGCTGCTGCAGGCCATGTTCGCGGCCGTGGGCGTCAAGCTGGACATCAGCGCCGTGCCGTCGAACGACTTCTTCGACAAGTACGTCCAGCCGGGCAAGTTCGACCTGACTGCGTTCTCCTGGCTGGGCAACGCCTGGCCGGTCTCGTCCAACTACTCCATCTACCAGTCGCCGGTGGGCAGCAACAACTTCCAGAACTTCGCCTGGACCAGCGACCCCAACGTCGACTCCCTGATGAACAAGAGCATCGCCGACACCGACCACACCCAGGCCATCGCCGACGCCAACGCCGCCGACAAGGCCATCTGGCAGGACGCGGGCGTCTTCCCGCTCTACCAGCGCGCCGACATCTACGGCGCCAAGAAGACCCTCGCCAACCTGGGCGCCCCCCAGGACCAGAACGAGGTCGTCTACGAGAACATCGGCTTCACCGGCTGATCCGATCGTCCGGCTCACGGCCGAGGCCCGCACCCCGAGCACGTGGGGTGCGGGCCTCGGCCGTACCGGATGTCAGCCCGCGCCGACCACGTCCACGTCCTCGGCGAAGTGGCAGGCCGAGGCGTGCGCCGCCGGGGTGTCCTGTCCGCGGAAGACCTCGGGGACGGCCAGCAGCGGCACGTCGGTCGTGCACTTCTCCTGGGCCTTCCAGCAGCGGGTGCGGAAGCGGCAGCCCGACGGCGGGTTGGCCGGCGAGGGGATGTCGCCGGAGAGGATGATCCGCTCGCGGCCCTCGCGCCCGGACGGGTCCGGCACCGGCACCGCCGACAGCAGCGCCTGGGTGTACGGGTGGGTCGGGTGCTCGTAGATCTCCTCGTCGCTGCCGATCTCCACCATCTTGCCGAGGTACATCACGCCGACCCGGTCGGAGATGTGACGCACGATCGAGAGGTCGTGGGCGATGAACATGTAGGAGAGGTTGAAGTCCTCCTGCAGCTGCTCCAGCAGGTTGATCACCTGGGCCTGCACCGAGACGTCCAGCGCCGAGACCGGCTCGTCCGCGATGATGATCTCGGGCTTGAGGGCCAGGCCGCGGGCGATGCCGATGCGCTGGCGCTGACCGCCCGAGAACTGGTGCGGGTAGCGGTTGATGTACTCGGGGTTGAGCCCGACCACGTCCAGCAGGTCCTGCACCGCCTTGCGACGGTCGCCCTTGGGGGCCACCTCGGGGTGGATCTCGAACGGCTCGCCGATGATGTCGCCCACCGTCATCCGGGGGTTCAGCGAGGTGTACGGGTCCTGGAAGACCATCTGGATGTTGCGGCGGATGGTCTTCAGCGCCCTGCCGGACGCCTTGGAGATGTCCTCGCCCTTGTAGAGCACCTGGCCGGCCGTGGCCCGCTCCAGGTTCATCAGCACCTTGGCGAGCGTCGACTTGCCGCAGCCCGACTCGCCGACGATGCCCAGGGTCTCGCCCTGGTACAGATCGAAGGAGACGCCGTCGACGGCCTTGACCGCACCGATCTGCTTCTTGATCAGGATTCCCTGGGTCAGCGGGAAGTACTTCTCCAGATCGCGGACCTGCAGGATCGGCTCACCGCGCTGGACCGGCCGCTCGACGGCGGCCTCGATCGCATCCTCCGTGGGCAGAGCCGACGGGTCCGTCCTGGAAGCGTGGCTAGCCATGGAGGGTCTCCTTCCAGAAGTGGCAGGCGCTGCCCCGGCCGGGCAGTGCCCGCCCGTCCTGCTCGGTGACCGCGTGCAGCGGCGGAACCTCGGAGCGGCAGATGTCCTGCGCCCTCGGGCAGCGCGGGTTGAAGGCGCAGCCGGGCGGGATGCGCAGCAGGTTCGGCGGCAGGCCCTTGATCGCGTAGAGCTCCTGGCCCTTCTGGTCCAGACGCGGGATCGAGTCCAGCAGGCCGCGGGTGTACGGGTGGGCCGGGCGTGCGTAGAGCTCGTGCACCGGCGCGGTCTCCACGATCCGTCCCGCGTACATCACCGCGATCTTGTCGGCCACGTCGGCGACCACGCCGAGGTCGTGGGTGATCAGGATCAGACCCATGTTGTACTCGCGCTGGAGGTCCGCCAGCAGCTCCATCACCTGGGCCTGGACGGTGACGTCCAGGGCGGTGGTGGGCTCGTCGGCGATGATCAGGTCGGGCTCCAGGGCCAGCGCCATGGCGATCATGACGCGCTGGCGCATACCGCCGGAGAACTGGTGCGGGTACTGGTTGACCCGCTCCTTCGCCCCGGGGATGCCGACCCGCTCCATCAGCTCGACGGCCTTGAGCTTGGCGTCCTTCTTCGACGTGCCGGCGTGCACGCGGTACATCTCGCCCAACTGCGTTCCGACGGTGTGCACCGGGTTCAGCGAGGACAGCGCGTCCTGGAAGACCATGGCCATCTGCGTGCCGCGGATCCTGCGGCGCTGCTCGTTGGAGAGCTTGAGCAGATCCTGGCCCTTGAAAACGATCTCTCCGCCGGTGACAAAACCGGGCGGGCTGTCCAGGATGCCCATGACGGCCTGTGAGGAGACCGACTTGCCGGAGCCGGACTCGCCCAGGATCGCGAGGGTCTCGCCGGCGCGCACGCTGTAGTTCACGCCGTTGACGGCCTTGGCCAGGCCGTCGCGGGTGCGGAACTCCACGTGCAGGTCGCGCACCTGGAGCAGCGGGGCGTCCTCGGAGTCGGCGGTGCGGCCCCGTCCGACGACGGCGGTGATTTCGGATGTCTGAATACCCACGGTTCGCCTCTCTCAGCGCAGCTTGGGGTCGAGAGCGTCGCGGACCGCGTCGCCGAGCATGATGAACGCCAGGATGGTGATGCAGAGCGCCCCGGCCGGGAACAGCAGCATGTGCGGTGCGTTGCGGAAGGTGTCCGCGGCGCTCGAGATGTCGATGCCCCAGGAGACCGTCGGCGGCTTCAGCCCCACACCCAGGTAGGAGAGGGTGGCCTCCAGAGAGATGTACGTGCCCAGCGCGATGGTGGCCACCACGATGATCGGGGCGAGCGCGTTCGGCAGGATGTGGCGCAGCATCAGACGCGCGTTGCCGGCGCCGAGCGCGCGAGCCGCCGTCACATAGTCCTGCTGCCGTGCGGTGATCACCGCACCGCGGGCGATACGGGCGATCTGCGGCCAGCCGAGGACCACGATGAAGCCGACCACGATCCAGATCGACGCGCTCGGGATGACCGACAGGAAGACCAGGCCGCCGAGCAGAATCGGGATGCCGAAGAAGATGTCCGCGATCCGCGAGACGACGGCATCGATCCAGCCGCCGAAGAAGCCGGCCAGGCCGCCCAGGATCGTGCCCAGCAAGGCGGTGCCGAGGGTGGCGAAGACGCCGACGGTGATGGAGGCGCGGGCTCCGTAGACGGTGCGGGCGTAGACGTCGCAGCCCTGGGTGTCGAAGCCGAAGGGGTGACCGGAGGTCGGCCCCTGCTGCGAGTCGGCCAGGTTGCACTTCAGCGGACTGGTCGAGTCGAAGAGGCTCGGCCAGGCTGCGACGATCACCAGGAAGACGATCAGGACGCCCGAGACCAGGAAGATCGGGTTCCGGCGCAGCTCGCGCCACGCGTCCTGCCAGAGGCTGCGCGGCACCTCACGGTCGGTCAGGGCCACCGTCTCGGCGGGCGGAGCCGCCGCATGGTGGAGGTCCTCGTTCTCGAGCAGGCCGCCGGCTTCCAGCGCGCCCAGGGTGGGCGTCTGCGGGAAGGCGCTGGACAGCTCGGTGTTCTCGTCGTCGGGGACGCCGTTCGGCTTGTTCGGCTGCTGGTCAGGCATAACGGATCCTCGGGTCCAGGACTGCGTAGAGCAGGTCGACGAGCAGGTTGGCGAGGAGGAAGACGATGACCAGGACGGTCACGAAGCCGACGACGGTCGGCGTGTTCTGGCGGACGATGCCCTGGTAGAGCTGGTATCCCACGCCCTGGATGTTGAAGATGCGTTCGGTCACCAGCGCGCCCCCCATGAGGGCGCCGAGGTCGGTGCCGAGGAAGGTGATCACCGGGATCAGCGAGTTGCGGAGCAGGTGGTGCGTGATGACCCGGCGGCGCGGCAGACCCTTGGCGACCGCGGTGCGCACGTAGTCGGCCTTGGTGTTCTCTGCGATCGTCGTGCGGGTCAGCCGGGCCACGTAGGCGAGCGAGACCGAGGCGAGCACGAAACCGGGAAGGATCAGGTCGCCGATCGGCGCGCCCGTGGCGACGGTGGCGCTGACGAGGCCCCACTTCACACCGAAGAGGTACTGCAGCACATAGCCGATGACGAAGGTCGGGATCGAGATGACGATCAGCGTCATCACCATGACGCCGGTGTCCGCGAACCGTCCACGGCGCATGCCGCTGATCACACCGAGGGTGATGCCGAGGACGACCTCGAAGGTGAAGGCGACCAGCGTGAGCTTGAGCGTCGTCGGATAGGCCGACTTGAGCAGCTCGGTGACCGGCTGCCCGTTGAAGGCGTTCCCGAGGTTCCCGGTGAAGATCCCCTTCATGTAGTTGCCGTACTGCACGATGAGCGGATCGTTCAGGCCGAGCTGCTGCCGGATCTGCGCGGCGACAGCAGGGTCTGGTGACTTGTCGCCGAAGAGTGCGGCAACCGGGTCACCGAGCGCGTGCACCATCGCGAAGATGATGAACGTGGTCCCGATGAAGACCGGGATCATCTGGAGCAGTCGTCGGATGACGTAGCGCCCCATGAAACCTCCAGGGATTCGTCGCGACGGCGGCCGGGAGCCTTGTGGGCTCCCGGCCGCCGCCCGATCGCACGGCGGTCGGCTGCCGGCGGACGGACGACTTACTTGTTGACGGTGATGTTGGTGTAGACCGGCACGCTGAACGGGTCCAGCGCCACGTTGGAGACCTTCGAGGACCAGCCGACAAGGCCGTTCTGGTACCACAGCGGGATCGCCGGCAGGTCGGTGACCAGCAGCTTCTCGGCCGACTTGAAGTCGGAGACGGCCGTGGCCTTGTCGGACGCCGCGTTGGCCTGGTTGACCAGGCTGTCGAACTGCGAGCTGCTGTAGTGCGAGTCGTTCGACGCCGCGTTGGTGAAGTACAGCGGCTGCAGGAAGTCCTGGATCAGCGGGTAGTCCATCTGCCAGCCACTGCGGAAGGCGGAGGTCTCCTGCTTGTTCTGGATCTGGTTGCGGAAGGACGCGAACGTGCCGACCGGCTTGCCAACGCAGGCGCTGGTGTTGCCCAGCGCGTTGTTGATGCTGTTGCAGACCGCGTCGACCCACTCCTTGTGCGAGCTGTCGGCGTTGTAGCTGATGGTCAGCTGGCCACCGGGGATGCCGCCACCCTGCTGGATCAGCTGCTTGGCCTTGGTGGGGTTGTACGTGCAGACGTCGCCGCAGAGCGTGGAGCTGAAGCCGCCCTCCGCGCCGAGGACCGGGGAGGTCCAGTCGGTGGCCGGGGTACGGGTGCTGTTGAAGATCACCTTGGTGATCGTTGCCCGGTCGATGGCCATCGAGATGCCCTGCCGGACCAGCTTGGCGTTGGCGGTGCTCCAGCCCGCGTTGTAGAGCGGGAAGGAAATGGTCTGCAGGATGCCGGCCGGCTGGTTGATGAAGCGGCCGCTGAGGTCGGACTGGGCGGTCTTCAGGGCGCTGGTGGACAGGCCGTTGTCGATGTCCAGGTTGCCGGCCTGCAGGTCGGCGTAGGCGGCGTTCGCATCGGTGTAGACCTTGAGGTTGATGCCGCCGTTCTTCGGCTTGAAGTCGCCGGTGTAGGTCGAGCTCGGGCGCAGCTGCATGCCGGAGCCCTTGTTCCAGGAGTTGATCACGTAGGGGCCGTTGCCGATCGGCTTGGCCTCCCACGCCGTCTGATTGCTGAAGAAGGCCTTGGGCAGCGGATAGAAGGCCGAGTAGCCCAGGGTGTCGGGCCACAGCGAGAACTTCTGCGTCAGCGCGACGGTGAAGGTGTTGTCGTCGACGACCTTGAGGCCGGACATCGTCTTGGCCTTCGCCGAGCCGCTCGCCGGGTGGACGTCGGCATAGCCCTGGATCGACGTGAAGAACGGGTCCGTGTTGTTCTGCGCGTTCGGCAGGTAGGCGCCGTAGTTCCAGGCGTCCACGTAGGAGTGGGCGGTCACCGCGGTGCCGTCGCTGAACTTCCAGCCCGGCTTCAGCTTGATGGTGAAGTTCTGCTGGTCGGTCGTGGTGATCGACGAGGCGTTCGCCAGCTGGGCCTTGCCCGTCTTCGGGTCGTAGCTCTGCAGCCCGGCGAAGATCATGTTGAGGACGGCGCCGCCGTTCACCTCGTTGGTGTCCGTGGGGATCAGCGGGTTCTGCGGGTCACCCCACCACGCGGTCACCACGCCGCTGGCATTGCTGCCCGAGGAGCTGCTGGTGCTCTTGCTGCTGCTGCAGGCGGTGGCCGCAAGGGCGATCGCGATCGCCCCGGCCGCGAATGTGACTCGCGTGGCTCCACGCATGGACGTGCCTCCTCAGACGTGCTGTCCAGTCGTTCCCTGCGCCCGGAAACCGGTGACCCGAGCGGCACAATTCCTACTATCTGTCACCGTCAGAGATGCCTATGACCAAATGGGATTTCGATTTGATCACACGCCTGTGACTCATATCTCGCAACCTGGGCGTGTCCAGGTGGGTGCAAGGAGCCATCAAACGGACACCTTTTCCTGTCCACAGGAATCCTGTCACCGATATCCGTACCATCCGGGACTGACACTCGCCCGGAGGGCAACTACTCAGTGTGATGAACGGAAGGCATGCAAAAGCCGCTGCCCCGCCCTGGAGGAGGGCGGGGCAGCGGCCGGGTACCGCGGGGTACTGCGGGGGCCTCAGGCCTTGAGGCGACCACGCTGGCGGCCACGGGTCTGCGCGTCCAGGATGACCTTGCGGATGCGCACGGTCTCCGGGGTGACCTCGATGCACTCGTCCTCGCGGCAGAACTCCAGCGACTGCTCCAGCGAGAGCTTGCGCGGCGGCACCAGGTTCTCGGTGGTGTCGGAGGAGGAGGAGCGCATGTTGGTGAGCTTCTTCTCCTTGGTGATGTTGACGTCCATGTCGTCGGCGCGGGAGTTCTCGCCGACGATCATGCCCTCGTACACCTCGGTGGTGGGCTCCAGGAAGATCACGCCGCGCTCCTGCAGGCCCATCATCGCGAACGGCGTCACCACGCCGGCCCGGTCGGCGACCAGCGAGCCGTTGTTGCGCATCCGGATCTCACCGAACCACGGCTCGTGGCCCTCGAAGATGCTGTGCGCGATACCGGTGCCGCGGGTGTCGGTGAGGAACTGGGTGCGGAAGCCGATCAGGCCCCGGGCCGGGACGATGAACTCCATTCGGACCCAGCCGGAGCCGTGGTTCGTCATGGTCTCCATGCGGCCCTTGCGGACCGCCATGAGCTGCGTGATCGCGCCCAGGTACTCCTCGGGGGCGTCGATGGTCATCCGCTCGACCGGCTCGTGCAGCTTGCCGTTGATGGTCTTGGTGACCACCTGCGGCTTGCCGACGGTCAGCTCGAAGAGCTCCCGGCGCATGGTCTCCACCAGGATCGCCAGCGCCAGCTCGCCACGGCCCTGGACCTCCCAGGCGTCGGGGCGCTCGGTCGGCAGGACCCGGAGCGAGACGTTGCCGATCAGCTCCCGGTCCAGGCGGTCCTTCACCATCCGGGCGGTGACCTTGTGGCCCTTGCCGCCCTTGCCGACCAGCGGCGAGGTGTTGGTGCCGATGGTCATCGAGATGGCCGGCTCGTCCACCGTGATCAGCGGCAGCGCGACCGGGTTCTCCAGGTCGGCCAGGGTCTCGCCGATCATGATGTCCGGGATGCCGGCGATGGCGCAGATGTCGCCGGGGCCGGCCAGCTCGGCCGGCTTGCGGGTGAGCGCCTCGGTCATCAGCAGCTCGGTGATCTTGACCTGCTTGATCGTCCCGTCCCGCTGGATCCAGGCGACCTGCTGGCCCTTGCGGAGCTCGCCCTCCTCGACCCGGCAGAGCGCGATACGGCCGAGGAAGTTGTCCGCGTCCAGGTTGGTGACGTGGGCCTGGAGCGGGGCGCCCTCGGTGTAGGTCGGGGCCGGGACCGACGCCAGGATGGTGGAGAAGAACGGCTCCAGGTTGTCGCTGTCCGCCGGGACGGTGCCGTTCTCCGGCTTGGTCAGCGAGGCCACGCCGTCACGGGCGCAGGCGTAGACGATCGGGAACTCGATCTGCTCCTCGGTCGCGTCCAGGTCCAGGAACAGGTCGTAGGTCTCGTTGATGACCTCGTCGATCCGGGAGTCCGGGCGGTCCGTCTTGTTGATGCACAGGATGACCGGCAGGTTCGCGGTCAGGGCCTTGCGCAGCACGAAGCGGGTCTGCGGCAGCGGACCCTCGGAGGCGTCGACCAGCAGGACGACCGCGTCGACCATGGACAGGCCGCGCTCGACCTCGCCACCGAAGTCGGCGTGGCCGGGGGTGTCGATGATGTTGATGGTCACCACGTCGCCGCCACCCTTGGGGTGGTACTTGACCGCGGTGTTCTTCGCGAGAATGGTGATGCCCTTCTCGCGCTCCAGGTCGTTGGAGTCCATCATGCGCTCGTCCAGGTGCTGGTGAGCGGCGAAGGCGCCCGCCTGCTTCAGCATGGCATCGACCAGCGTGGTCTTGCCGTGGTCGACGTGGGCGACGATGGCGACGTTTCGGATGTCATTACGCGTGGGCATACGGGGGTGAATCTCCCGGGTCGTGGGGCGTGGTAACCGCCGTCATTGCGCCGACCCTCCCGAGTCGTTCGCGCCACCTGCCGCCGGTCCACCTGCCGGGCACCACATGCCACGGCTTACCTCTATGGTACGGGGCCGCGCGCGTTCACACCGCCCGCGCCCCCGCGATGCGGGTCACAACTACGGATCGCCCTGCATTTCGCACACAGGAGCTCAGCCTCAGCGGTGGGTGAAGCCAAGGTCCTGGAAACGGGGCGCGGTGAAGCCGAAGGCGCCCGCGTTGGCGACGGCGGAGCCGACCGCGACCAGCTCGGGCCGCTGGAACAGCGGCAGCGAGGGGGCCTCCTGCCAGATCCGGGTGTCCGCCTCGGTGGTCAGCGCGGCGGCCGTGCCGGGGTCCAGGGCAGCGACGGCCTTCGCCAGCAGCCGGTCCACCTCGTCCGTCCCGGTGGCGGAGAGGTTCTGACCGTTGTTCAGCGACCCGTCGGCCTGGACCGAGGGCTTCGCGTACAGCGGCAGCTCGTCGGCGACCGGGAAGCGGGCGGCCGGCCAGGAGAACAGCGCCAGGTCGAAGGAGCCCGCGGCGACATGGTCGGCGAAGAAGGAGTCGCCGGCGACGGTCACGGTGCGCAGCGGGACGCCGACCTTGGCCAGCTGGTCCGTGAGCAGCCGGGCCACCTGGGCGTCCTCGGCGGAGCCGGTGCGGGTGAGCAGGGTGAGGGCGAGCGGGTGGCCGTCCTTGGTACGAACGGGTGCGGCGGCGGGCGCGCCATGTGCCGCGTCGCCGGCCGGCGCCGGGCCGAGGTGCCAGCCGGCCGCGTCCAGGTGGCGGGTGGCGTTGTCGGCGCCGGGGGCCAGCGCGGAGCTGTCGTCCTCGTAGCCGTGCTGGTCGGCCATGACCAGGTGGTTGCCGAGCGGCAGGACGGGCAGGCCGAGCGGCTTGAGGACGGCGTCGGCGATCGCCGCGCGGTCGACGGCCTGGGCGACGGCCCGGCGCAGGTCGGCGTCGGCCAGCGGACCGCTGCCGCCGTTCAGGGTGAGCTGCAGGAAGGCGGGGGCCGACGCTCGGTGCAGGACCGTGCCCGGGACCGACGCGGCCTGGCCGACCGGGGTGCCGTCCTCGACCGCGCGGCTGAGGTCGGCGATGTCCAGTTTTCCGGCGCGCAGGGCGGCCAGGCGGGTGTCCGGGGCCGCCGGGGTGAAGGCGATGGCGTCGAGTTTCGCCGGGGCGCCCCACCAGTGCGGGTTGCGGACGGCGGTGACGGGGCCGCCCTGCAACTGCTTCAGGTCCTTCAGGCCGCTGAGCGTGAAGGGGCCGGCGTCGGCGGCGAGCCGGGCGTGCGAGCCGTCGTTGAAGGCGTCGGCGGTGCCGGTCGCCGCGGCCGGGTAGAGCGGGGTGAACAGGCCCTTCCAGGCCGCGTACGGCTTGGCGAAGACCACCTTGACGTCATGCGGTCCGGCGCCCTGGCCGACCGAGGCGATGCTGTCGTAGCCGTCGGTGCGGGCGGTCCAGTAGGCCGAGCTCCGGCCGTTCAGGGCCTGCCACTGGGCGGCGAAGTCGGCCGCCGAGAGCGGCTTGCCGTCGCTCCAGACCGCCTGGGGGTTGAGGTGGTAGACGATGGTCTGCGGCTGCTGGGAGGTCTGCTCGACGCCGGTGAGGTAGTCCGGGTCGGGGGTGGCGTCGGCGTGCTGGTCCAGGGTGAACAGGGTCGGCAGGACGGCCTCGGCCAGCAGGGAGGTGTCCGGGGTGGCGTCGGCCTGGAAGGTGTTCAGGGTGGTCGGCGCGGCGTCCAGGGCCCAGCGCAGGGTGCCTCCGGCAGTCACCTTGGCGCGGTCGGCGGAGGACAGGTCCGAGGCCTTGGGCGCGGGGCCGCCGCCGGAGCAGGCTGCGAGGACGACGCCCAGGGCGGCGGCGCCGACGACGGCGAGGGTCCCGTACGGGCGGGGGTGGGGCTGGGGCACTGGGACCTCCGCGCGTGTGCATATAGGCACATCTCATGGCTTTTCTGACGTTCCGCCCCCCTACTGAAGAGCAAACGCCGCGGTCAGCCCCTCCGACACGGCTACGGGGAGACGAACGGTCACCCGTTCGGGGCAGCGGTCGCAGTGCGCGCCGGGCGTGCGGCGGAGGCCCGCGATCAGGAATTCCCGCCATTCCCGGGTCAATCGCGTTCAAGGTCTTCCCAGCGGCCCGTGATCGGAGCCACACTCGCTTGCGCACAACTGACTGACGAGACATCAGAAACCTTGATCAGGCTGAGCCTTGATCAAAAATGGCGAGCATCAAACAGTGAAGTGCGGAGGTGGCTCTGCGATGCCCCCAGCCATGCCGTCGACAACCGCCGGAGCGCTGGCCGAGGCCAGCCGCTGCCTGGAGGAACTCGACCGGGCTCTCAGCGACTCCCGGCTGCGACTCGGCGGCGGACTCGACGTGCGCCGGGTCCGCACCGACCTGGTGCACCTGCGCGAGAGCCTCGCCCTGCTGGCCGCGGCCGTCGCCGACGGCGCCGAAGCCGCACCGGGGTCGCCGCGCATTCCGCGGCCCGGCGTGATCGAGATTTCCGACACGCCGTACGACCCGGCGATGTGGCGCGACGCCGACGACGAGGGCATCGGCTGCCGCCACCGCTGAACCGGGCTCCCGCCGCCCGACATACTGGAGGAAGAAACCCGCGTGACCACCGAGATCCGGCCCCCGCAGCAGCCGGGAGAACCGCAGAGCGCAGCAGCACCGTCAGGCCCGGCACCGGCGGCGGGACGGGGGGTGCACTCCCCCGGGCGGGCCGCCATCGCCGCCCGCCATCTGCGCACCGACCGGTGGTGGGCCTCCCCCGCCCTCACCGGCTTCGGCCTGCTGGTCTTCATCGGCTACTCCACCTGGCGGGCCTTCTTCGGGCTGCACACCGCCTATGCGGCCCCCTATGTGTCGCCCTTCTACTCGCCCTGCCTGGCCGCCAACTGCCCGGCCATGAAATCCGGCGCCGACTGGGCGCTGTTCGGCAGCTGGTGGCAGCTCTCCCCCGCGCTGATCGTGCTGATCTTCCCGCTGGGCTTCCGGCTGACCTGCTACTACTACCGCAAGGCCTACTACCGCGCGTTCTGGTCCTCACCGCCCGCCTGCGCGGTCGCCGAACCGCACGCCTCGTACAGCGGCGAGACCCGCTTCCCGCTGATCCTGCAGAACATCCACCGTTACTTCTTCTACTTCGCCATCGTGGTCGCCGGCATCCTCAGCTACGACGCGGTGCTGGCCTGGCGCAACCCGGCCGGGCAGTGGGGGCACGCCGGGATCGGCACCCTGGTGCTGCTCGCCAACATCGGGCTGATCTGGGCGTACACCCTCTCCTGCCACTCCTGCCGGCACATCGTCGGCGGCCGGCTGCGGCACTTCTCCAAGCACCCGGTCCGCTACCGGATGTGGAACCTGGTGGGGAAGCTGAACGCCCGTCACATGCAGCTCGCCTGGGCCTCGCTGATCAGCGTCGGGGTCGCCGACCTGTATGTCTACCTGCTCGCCAGCGGTGCCTTCACCGACCCGCGCCTCTTCTAAGGGATACCCAGAAAAATGACCGAGGTGGAGCGCCACACGTACGACGTGGTCGTGGTCGGAGCCGGGGGCGCCGGGCTCCGTGCCGCGATCGAGGCCCGCGAGCAGGGGATGCGGACGGCGATCATCTGCAAGTCGCTGTTCGGCAAGGCCCACACCGTGATGGCCGAGGGCGGCATCGCCGCCAGCATGGGCAACGTCAACTCCGACGACAACTGGCAGACGCACTTCCGCGACACCATGCGCGGCGGAAAGTTCCTGAACCACTGGCGGATGGCCGAGCTGCACGCCCAGGAGGCCCCGGACCGGGTCTGGGAGCTGGAGACCTGGGGCGCGCTGTTCGACCGCACCAAGGACGGCCGGATCTCCCAGCGCAACTTCGGCGGGCACGAGTACCCCCGGCTGGCGCATGTCGGCGACCGGACCGGGCTTGAGCTGATCCGCACCCTGCAGCAGAAGGTGGTCTCGCTGCAGCAGGAGGACTTCAAGGAGTACGGCGACTACGAGGCCCGGATCCGGGTCTTCCAGGAGTACACCGTCACCAGGGTTCTGAAGGGCCGCAGCGCCCGCGGCGAGGACCGGGTCAGCGGGATCTTCGGCTACCAGCGCGAGTCCGGCCGCTTCTTCACCGTCGAGGCGCCGGCGGTGGTCCTGGCCACCGGCGGCATCGGCAAGTCCTTCAAGGTGACCTCCAACTCCTGGGAGTACACCGGGGACGGCCATGCGCTCGCGCTGCTGGCCGGGGCGACCCTGGTGAACATGGAGTTCGTCCAGTTCCATCCCACCGGGATGGTCTGGCCGCCGTCGGTGAAGGGCATCCTGGTCACCGAGTCGGTCCGGGGCGACGGCGGGGTGCTGCGCAACAGCGAGGGCAAGCGCTTCATGTTCGACTACATCCCCGACGTCTTCCGGGAGAAGTACGCGGAGACCGAGGCCGAGGGCGACCGCTGGTACGCCGACCAGGCCAACAACCGCCGCCCCCCGGAACTGCTGCCCAGGGACGAGGTGGCCCGCGCCATCAACTCCGAGGTCAAGGCCGGTCGCGGCACCCCGCACGGCGGGGTCTACCTGGACGTCTCCACCCGGCTCCCGGCCGAGGAGATCCGCCGCCGGCTGCCGTCGATGCACCACCAGTTCAAGGAGCTGGCGGACGTCGACATCACCGCCGAGCCGATGGAGGTCGGGCCGACCTGCCACTACGTCATGGGCGGGGTCGAGGTCGACCCGGACACGGCGGCCGCGTCGGTGCCAGGGCTCTACGCGGCCGGCGAGGTGGCCGGCGGGATGCACGGCTCGAACCGGCTGGGCGGCAACTCGCTCTCCGACCTGCTGGTCTTCGGCCGCCGGGCCGGGCTGCACGCCTCGCTGTACGCGGCGGCGCTGGCGGAACGGCCCGAGCTGGACGAGGAGCAGATCACCGCGGCGGCCGCCGAGGCGCTCAACCCGTTCGAGGGAGCGGTGACCGACGGCCCGTCGGAGAACCCGTACACCGTGCACCAGGAGCTCCAGCAGACCATGAACGACCTGGTCGGCATCATCCGCCGGGAGGCGGAGGTGGCGGAGGCCCTGCAGCGGCTGGTCGGGCTGCGGGAGCGGGCCGAGCGGGCGGTCGTCGAGGGCCATCGGCAGTTCAACCCCGGCTGGCACCTGGCGCTGGACCTGCGCAACATGCTGCTGGTCTCCGAGTGCGTCGCCCGGGCGGCCCTGGAACGCACCGAGAGCCGGGGCGGCCACACCCGTGAGGACCACCCGGAGATGGACAGCGCCTGGCGCAAGGTCAACCTGATCTGCTCGCTGGCGGAGAAGGGCGGCTCGGACGGGCAGATCGCCCTGGTGCACCAGGACAACCCGCCGATCAGGCCGGACCTGCTGGCGCTGTTCGAGACCTCGGAGCTGAAGAAGTACCTGACCGAGGGCGAACTGCCGTCGGTCCAGATCCCGGAACAACGCAGTGCTGGACAGGACGCGGACGCCGACGTGACGGACGGAGCCGAGCAGTGAGCTACCAGGCCAACTTCCGCGTGTGGCGCGGCGATTCCTCGGGCGGCGGCCTGGAGCCGTACCAGGTGGAGGTCAACGAGGGCGAGGTGGTGCTGGACATCGTGCACCGGCTCCAGGCCACCCAGGCCCCCGACCTCGCGGTCCGCTGGAACTGCAAGGCCGGCAAGTGCGGGTCCTGCAGCGCCGAGGTCAACGGACGGCCCCGGCTGCTGTGCATGACCCGGATGTCCACGCTGCCGGCGGACGAGCCGGTCACCATCACTCCGATGCGGACCTTCCCGGTGCTGCGGGACCTGGTGACGGACGTGTCCTTCAACTACACCAAGGCGCGGGAGGTGCCGTCCTTTGTCCCGCCGGCGGAGCTGAAGCCGGGCGAGTACCGGATGCAGCAGGAGGATGTGAACCGGTCGCAGGAGTTCCGCAAGTGCATCGAGTGCTTCCTCTGCCAGAACACCTGCCATGTGGTCCGCGACCACGAGGAGAACAAGACGGCCTTCTCCGGTCCGCGGTTTCTCATGCGAGTGGCAGAGCTGGACATGCATCCGCTGGACGCTGCCGCTGAGGGTGGGCTGGACCGGAAGCGGTCGGCGCAGGAGGAGCACGGGCTGGGGATGTGCAACATCACCAAGTGCTGCACGGAGGTGTGCCCGGAGCACATCAAGATCACGGACAATGCGCTGATTCCGTTGAAGGAGCGGGCCGTGGATCGGAAGTACGATCCGTTGGTGTGGCTGGGGTCGAAGATCCTCCGCCGCGGCAACTAGGGTCGATGAGGGGCTCTACCTCGGCGGGGGGCTGGCCGCGCAGTTCCCCGCGCCCCTGTCGGGGCTATCTGGGCAGGTTGAGTTCGAACCAGACGGTTTTGCCCATGGGGGTGCGGCGTGAGCCCCAGCGATCGGCGAGGAGGCTGACCAGCTGGAGGCCGCGGCCGCCCTCGTCGGTGTCGCGGGCGCGGCGCTGGCGGGGCTGGGCGTAGCCGTTGTCCCAGACCTCGCAGACCAGGGTGCGGTCGCGGAGCAGCCGGAGCCGGATGTCCCCGCGGCCGTGCCGCAGCGCGTTCGTGGCGAGTTCGCTGACCAGGAGTTCCACGGTGTCGATCAGGTCGTCCAGGCCGCGGGCGAGCAGCCAGGCGCAGGCGAGCTCGCGGGCCCGGGCGACCGAGGTGGGCTCGGAGGGGAGGGTCCAGTCGCCGACCGCGTCGTCCGGCATGGCGTGCACCCGGGCCATCAGCAGGGCGATGTCGTCCTCGCCGTGGTGCGGGTCCAGTGCGGTGAGCAGGTGGTCGCAGAGGTTCTCCAGCTCGCGGGGCGGCCCGGAGAGGGTGTCCCGCAGCGCGGACAGGCCCTCTTCCAGCTGGTGCTTGCGGGATTCGACCAGTCCGTCGGTGTAGAGCCCGAGCAGGGCGCCGTCCGGGAGCTCGACGGTGACCTCCTCGAACGGTTCGCCGCCGACGCCCAGGGGCAGTCCCGGCGGCACGTCCAGCATCAGCGCTTCCTCGCCGGGGACCCGCAGCACCGGCGGGAGGTGCCCGGCGTTGGCGAACGTACATCGGCGGGTGACCGCGTCGTAGACGGCGTAGACGCAGGTGGCGAGGTAGAGCTCGACCCGGTCGGAGTCGTCGGGCTCCGGCTCGTCGCCGTCGCCGAGGCCGCGGGCGATCTCGTCCAGGGCGGTGAGCACCTCGGCCGGGTCCAGGTCCAGCATGGCCAGCGTGCGTACCGCGGTGCGGAGTTGGCCCATGGCGACGGCGGCGCGCAGGCCGCGGCCCATGACGTCGCCGATGACCAGGGCGGTGCGGTTGCCGGGCAGCTGGATGACGTCGAACCAGTCGCCGCCGACCTCGGTGCCGCTGCTGCCGGGGCGGTAGCGGCAGGCGATCTCCAGGCCCGAGGCGGCCGGGCTGCCCGGGGGCAGCAGGCTGCGCTGCAGGATCAGGGCGCGTTCGTGCTCGCGGCGGTAGAGCCTGGCGTTGTCGATGCAGACGGCGGCGCGGGCCACCAGCTCGTTGGCGATGGCGACGTCGCGGGGGTCGAAGGGCTCGCTGCCCTTGGCCCGGGACAGCTGGACCAGGCCGAGCACGATGTCGCGGGCGACCATGGGGACGATCACGGTGCTGGCGATCATCGGGTCGGGGTCCGGGTTGCCGGGACCGGTGAGGGTGACGCTGCGTCCGGTGCGCAGCGCCTTGGCGTAGGCGGAGCCGGGCGGGTAGCAGAAGGTGCCGCCGATCTCGGCCCGCGGCCCCCGGTGCTCCGGTTCTGGGTGCAGCACCGAGAAGTGCGAGACGGTGCTGGCGGAGGCGACCCGGCGCAGCTCGCCGGCGCCGTCGGGCCGGCCCAGGTGGCCGAGGCCCAGGTCGGTGTCGGCGGCGAGAACGCCCTGGTAGAGGTCGACGGCGGCGACGTCGCAGAAGCCGGGGACGGTGACGTCCAGCAGCTCGCGGGCGGTGGTCTCCAGGTCCAGCGTGGAGCCGATGTGCGCACCGGCCTCGTTCAGCAGGGCCAGGCTGCGGCGCACGCTGGCGGCCTCGCGCTCGGCCCGCTGACGGCCCGTGACATCGACGACCTGTCCGGCCACGCCCATCGGCCGGTTGCCGGCGCTGAGCAGCCGGTAGAGCGAGATGGACCAGCGGCGGCGGCCGGGACGGGTCGGCACGGCGCCGTTGAAGCGCAGGTCGACGACGGGCTCGCCGGACTCCATCACCGTACGCAGCGCCTGCTCCAGCCGCTCCGCCTCGGGCCGCGGCAGCAGGTCCTTGACGGAGAGTCCGTGCAGGTCGGCGGGGGCCGTCCCGAGCCCTTCGGCGAAGCTGTCGTTGACCCGCTGGACGGTGAAGTCACGGTCGAACAGCACGAATCCGGTGGGCGCCTGCCCGAAGACCGCCTCGGAGGCGGCCAGGTCGGTCTCGATCCGGCGGAGTCTGCGCAGGTCGACGGCCATGCACACGGCGCCGTTGCGGCCGTCCTCGCCCTGCGCGGGCATCAGGTACAGCTCGGCGATGCTCTCGTTGCCCTCGCTGTCCCGGTACGGGGCGGTGCCGACCCACTCCTGGCCGGCCAGGATCTCGGCCATCCGCTCCCGGCCGCGCCGCCACAGCTCGCGCGGCGCGAAGCTGGTGACCGGGTCGTGACCGACGGCCTCCTCGGCCGGGATGCCGAAGAACTCGGCGGCGCGGTCGCTCCACTGGCTGATCAGGCCGTCCGGGCCGATCGCGAAGGCGGCGACCCGTATGTAGTCGTAGATCGAGCCCGGCTCGCCATGGCCCCAGTTCTCGATCGCCTCGGCGTCGAAGCCGACGGAGGAGCCGGCGGGGGCGGCGGGGGGCGTGAAGGGTGCGGGGTCCATGGCTCCAGAGCCGATGCCGTCGGGGTCCGGGTGCTGCGGGCGGTCCTGGTGCTGCGGGTCCGGGTGCTGCAGCTCCTGGGGATGGTCGGACGGACCGTCACCGGCGGCCGGGCGCGGGATGCCGCCCCTCCGGTCGTGTTCGGCGGACCCTGGGCCCGTTCCGCTGCCCAGAGGTGCATTGCGTGTCGGCAAATCGCTCAACTGCCCGACTCCTCCAGCCTTCGGCACCTGGATGTCGCTGGTCCGAGTATTCATCATCCCGGGGCAGCGGCACACGTCCCAGGAGTACACAACATCAAATCGAGGTAAGGAATTGCCAAATCTGTCCCAGTCGGCCCAGCTCCGACTACAGGACCCATCACCGACAGACGAGACCCGCAGAGGAACGGAACCCTACGCCTCAGCCACCATGAACGGGAGGGTCAGGGGGTACTGCCTGCTCGAACCAGACGACCTTGCCGCTCCCCTCGGACCGGGTGCCCCAGCGGTCCGCGAGCCGGTGCACCAGTTGCAGCCCGCGCCCGCCCTCGTCGGTGCCGGCCGAGTCCCGTTCCAGCGGCGGGTCGGGCGACGGGTCGGAGACCTCCACCAGCAGCGTCCGGCCACGACTGAGCCGCAGCCCGATCGGTGCCTCCGTGTACCGGACGGAATTGGTGACCAGCTCGCTGACCAGCAGCTGCGCGGTGTCCAGCAGGGGCAGCAGGCCCCAGTCGATCAGAGTGGCCCGGACCAGCCGACGGGCCCGGGAGGCCGCGGTGGGCTCGGCGGCGAGGGTCCAGGCGAGGCTCAGCACCGACGGGTCGGAACCGCCGCCGACCAGCGGGCCGCTGCTGCCGAGCCGGGCCAGCAGCAGCGCCACGTCGTCCGGTTCCTGCTCGCGCTGCAGGGTGCCGATGACCCGGTCGCACAGCTCTTCGACCGAGGCGTCGCTGCCCTCCAGGACCGCGCTCAACCGCGAGGTCCCCACGTCGATGTCCTCGGTGCGCGACTCGACCAGCCCGTCGGTGTAGAGCACCAGCAGCGTCCCCTCGGCGACGGTCAGCTCCACCGAGGCGAAGGGCACCCCGCCGACGCCCAGCGGCGTTCCCGACGGCAGGTCCAGGACCTGCGCCGACTCGCCGACCGGGATCAGCAGCGGCGGGGTGTGCCCGGCCTTGGCCAGCACCAGCCGCCGGCTCGCGGGGTCGTACACGGCGTAGACGCAGGTCGCGATGAGGGCCTCCTCCGGCCCCTGGGCCAGGTCGTCAGCGAGGTCGTGGACGTGCTGGAGCAGCGTCGCGGGCGGCAGGTCCAGGCCGGCCAGGGTGCGGACGGCGGTGCGCAGCCGGCCCATCGTCGCCGCCGCGCGCAGGCCGTGGCCCATCACGTCGCCGACGACCAGGGCGACCCTCCCCTGCGGCAGCAGGATCACGTCGAACCAGTCGCCGCCGACCTCGGTGCCGATGCTGCCGGGGACGTACCGGTGGGCGATCTCCACTCCGGGCAGCTGCGGCACGGACTGCGGCAGCAGGCTGCGCTGCAGCATCAGCGCGGCCGCGCGCTCGCGGGCGTAGAGCCGGGCGTTGTCGATGGAGGAACCCGCGCGGTCGGCCAACTCCCCGGCGAAGGCCAGCTCGTCGCGGTCGAAGCCCTCGCGCCGGCCCGCCCGGCTGAGCACCAGCAGGCCCAGCACGATGCCGCGGGCCCGCAGCGGCACCGTCAGTATCGAGTGCACGCCCAGTTCGTAGCTGGCCCGCAGCCGGGGGTCGTCGGGGGTGGTGGCCTCCTCCAGCAGCGCCGGGGCTTCCAGCTGCTCGGCGATACCGCTGCGCAGCACCCGGGCGAACAGCGAGCCCTCGGTCATGGTGATGGGGGCTCCGGGCGTCATCATGGTGTCGGCGAGCGGGCTGGGCTCGGCGGCCGCGGTGCCGCTCATGACCAGCGGGGTCAGCCGGGTGTGCGGGTGGTGCGGCAGGTCGTCACCGTCGGCGACGGCCTGGAGCAGCACCACTCCGGAGTAGTCGGCCAGCGCCGGGACCAGGGCGGAGGCCAGCTCCTGGGCGATTCGGACCGGATCCAGCAGGTCGCCGATCCTGGTGCCCAGCTCATTGAGCAGGGCGAGGCGGCGCCGGGCGTGCTCCAGCTTGGCGACGGCGCGGTAGCGGTCGGTGACATCCATGATCATTCCGGTGACGCCCAGCACCCGCCCGGTGCGGTCGTGCAGCCGGGAGTAGGAGATGGAGCGGAAACCGGGCTTGCGCGGGTCGGGCCCGGCCACGGTCAGGTCGACCACCGGCTCGCCGGTGGCCAGCACCTGCCGCTGGATCGCGCTGACCTCGTCGGCGGCGCGTTCCGGCAGGGTCTCGCCGGCCGTCCGGCCCAGGTGGTCGGCGATCGGCAGACCGTTCATCCTGGCCAGGGTCTCGTTGACGCGGACATAGCGCAGCTGCCGGTCGAACACCGCGATGCCCAGCGGCGACTGCTCGAACAGGGCGTCCTGCAGGGCGAGGTCGCGCTCGACCGCGCCGAGTTTGGCCGCGTCGGCGAGCCGTACCAGGACGAAGGGGACGCCGTCCCCGTCCACCAGCAGCGACAGCCGGGCGTCCAGGGCCACCTCCTCGTCGTCCCGGTTGCGGAGCAGGGCCGGGCCGCGCCAGCCGCCGTCGCGCAGCACCGCCGCGATCACCTCCCGGCCGCGCCGCAGCAGTTCGGGGTCGTCACCCAGCAGGGCCTCCAGGCCGCGGCCGACCAGGGTCTCGCTGGGCCAGCCGAGCAGTTCCTCGGCGGCGGGGCTCCACAGGACGAACCGGCCGGAGGTGTCCATCATCACGATGGCGACCCGGACCACGTCCAGCACCCCGCCGCCGCGCGGGCCGTTCGGGACCGCGGGGTCGTCGGCGACGGGGTACGGGGCGGCCGGACGGGCGCGCTGCTGAGTGGGGGTGGCCGGCTGGTCCGTACGGGTTGACCGAGGGGGCGTGTGCGGGGCCTCCGCCCGTGCGGCGACGGCGCCGCGGCGCAGCCGGGCATGGGCGGCTGCGCTGCTGGGCCTGCGGCGTGGCTCCCTCACGTAGTCCCCGTCCGGGTAGGCTCGTGGGCCACTCGTCGACGGTGGCCAAATACGGGCATACCCTTTCAAACCTTTACGTACCCCGCCGTTCGGGTCATACCGCTGACGACAGCCTGCGGGCCACCTCGGGGAGGGCGAAGCGGTCCTGGTCCAGCCAGTCGACCTGGTGCAGCTCGGCGGCGGAGAGCCAGCGGACCTCGGAGTGGCCCTGCAGCGGGGCGGCGGTGCCGGACAGCAGCTCGGCCGTCCAGATGTGCAGCTCCAGGCCGGCCCGGACCGGCCAGGCGCCGGGAATCCGCTCCAGCGCCCTGGCCTCGACCCCGAGCTCCTCCCGCAGCTCACGCACCAGCGCCTGCGGCGGAGTCTCCCCCGGCTCGGCCTTGCCGCCCGGGAACTCCCAGCGCCCGACGGTCTCGGCCGGCGCGCTGCGCCTGGCGGCGAGCACCCGGCCCCGGTGCAGCAACGCCCCGCCGACGACGATCCGCATCTCACTCATGGGGCAGAACTCTATGGCTGACACTGCATGGCTGACGCCGGCTCAGTCCCCCGGGGCGAAGCAGCAGAACTCGTTGCCCTCGGGATCCGCCAGGACGTCCCACTCGATGTCGCCGCCGATCGGACGGACCAGGGTGGCGCCGAGGGCGACCAGCTCCTCGGTGCTGCCGACGACGTCCAGATGCATCCGATTCTTCAGCGACTTGGCCTCGGGCACCGGATTGACCCAGATCAGCGGCCCGGCGCCGGACGGGTCCTCGATCGGGATGGAGCCCCCGCCGTCGGGACCGTCGTCACGGCGCCGGTACCCCATCGCCGTGCACCACCAGTCCGCCAGCGCCGGGGCGTCGTTGGCGTCCAGGCACAGGTCCTTGAAACGCGCTGTGGGCATCGCTCACCTCCGGATCGAGGTTAGCGACGGACCGGCCGGAGGGCACGGCAATATCCCCGGCGCCGCGGTGCGGGAGGCGTTGAAGATGCGGACTGCGTGCGGGGCGCTGATGCTGGTGAGGTCAGTAACCCGTGAGGAGGACCGTCATGTCCGTGCTCGACAAGATCAAGGGTGCGCTCAAGGGCCACGAGGCCCAGGCCAGTCAGGCCGTCGACAAGGCCGGCGACATGGTCGACCAGAAGACCGGCGACAAGTTCACCAGCCAGGTCGACATGGTCCAGGACCAGGCCAAGAAGCAGTTCGGCGAAACGCCCCCGACCGACCCCTCCTGATCACGCCTGTCGCTGATCACTCCCGTCCGTCCCGCCCGCCCGGAGAACCCTCCGGGCGGGCGCAGGCGTGCGTACCGCGATCGGGGTCAACTGCCCATCGGCCGCCGGATCTTGTTGCCCGCGAGTTGGCCGCCGTCGATCGGGATCAAGGCGCCGGTGATGAACGAGGCCTGCGCGGAGCAGAGCCAGACCACCGTCGCCGCCACCTCGTCGACGTGGCCGGCGCGGCCCATCGGCACCGCCATCGCCGCACCACGGCGGGCCTCGGGGCCGGCCGCCTCAAGGTGGTGGGTCAGGATCGGGCCCGGCGCGACCACGTTGACGCGGACGCCCTGGTCCGCGTAGTCGAGGGCGGCGACCTTGGTCAGCCCGATGATCCCGGCCTTGCCCGCGCTGTACGCGGCCAGCCCGGAGACGCCGTGCGTACCGGCCGTCGACGCCATGTTGACCACCGCGCCGCCGCCCGACGCGAGCATGGCCGGGATCTGGTACTTCATGCCCAGGAACGTGCCGCGGATGTTGGTCCTGATCCCACGGTCGAAGTCGTCCGGGTCGATCTCGGCGAGCGGCGCCGGACGCGGGCCGTCGGTGGCGTTGTTGAAGGCGGCGTCGAGCCTCCCGTACGCGTCCATCGCCTGCCGCACCAGGTTCGCGCTCGACCCGGCGTCGCCGACGTCCGTGCGCACGGCCAGCGCCTGGCCGCCCGCGGCGCGGATCTCCTTGGCCACCGCCTCGACCCCGTCCCCGTCCCGGGCCCCGAGCACGACGGCGGCCCCGGCCCGCGCGAACGCCAGCGCGGTGGCCGCGCCGATGCCTCTGCTCGCCCCGGCGACCAGCGCGACCGCTCCGGCGAGCGGCCGGTAGGTCGAGTCGGTACTGGTACTGGTCATCGCGATACCCCGTCTCTTCGTCTCTTCTCCCCCGATCCCTTCGATATCTCATCATTAGATATCGAACGCTTAGAAGTCAATGCTAAAATCGACCCCATGACCAATCCGCCGGTCCCCTTCCGCCCTCCCGTCGGCCTGCGGCTCGCGGCTGCCGCAAAGGCGATCAGCCGCGCCTTCGACGAGGAGATGGCCGCCGCCGGGGGCTCCATGGCGATCTGGCAGGTGCTGATCGCGGTCAAGAGCCGTCAGACCGGCAACCAGCGCGAGCTCGCCGCCACCATGGGCATCCAGGGCGCCACGCTCACCCACCACCTCAACGGCATGGAGAAGTCCGGCCTGGTCACCCGCGCCCGCAACCCCGAGAACCGGCGCGTCCACGCGGTCGAACTCACCCCCGCCGGCGAAGAGCTCTTCCTCCGCCTCCGCGAGGTCGCCCTCGACTTCAACCACCGCCTCCGCGCCGGCCTCGCCGACGAGGACCTGGACCGCTTCGAGCACATCCTCGACCGCCTCGCGGCGAACGCCACCAAGGACAGCTGAGACCCCCTGGCGTCAGAGGACCGGGCTGGTCGCCCAGAAGGAGGCGTCGGAGCGGAAGGACGAAGAACCGTCGTCCTGGTCCAGCCACAGTTCGTCGCCGCGGTGGTGCAGGTAGTAGCCCGGGTAGTTGACCGACTCGAAGGCGAAGGAGCCCGTGGCGGACCCCGCGCGCGGGCAGAAGGTCGCGTCGTGCTGAAACAGCGGGGAGCCGTCGTCGGGCGCCTGCTTGAGACGGAAGTTCTGGTGCCGCAGGTAGTCACCGTCGGCCGCGAGGAAGGAGAAACAGCTCGGATCGGCCAGTCCGGCCACCAGCCTGAACGCCGTCTCGTTCCAGGCCCCGGGCCCGGGGCCGGGCCCCCGCTGGGCCTGGGCCGACCCCAGGTACACCAGATAGTGCTGGACGAACCAGTACTGGCCGGGTGCGTCGACCGACTCGATCGAGTAGGTGGTCCCCGCAGTCAGTCCCGTTCCGCCCGTGGCAGCGGTCGGCGTGGGAGTCGGTGTGGCGGCGCGTGTGCTCGCAGGGGTGGTCGGGGCGTAGGAGGCCCCGCCCCCCGAGCGGGTGAGCGCGGTGGGGTTGCCGGTCGACGCGGATCGACTGGTGACGGTGACCGGCTGGGCCGCTGCGGACGAGGGCACGGCCGAGGGACTCACCTCCGAAGCCGTGGCGGAGGGCGTCGTGGCGTCCGTCGGGGCCGGTGTCGGCAGTGCCCCGGCTGCCGGCCTGGTCCCGGTGTCGCCCCGGGTCGCCTCGTAGATGACGAAGACGGCCGTGGCCAGTGAGAAGACCGCGGCGGTACTGAGGACCAGGGTCATCACCCGGCGCGGGTCACGCAGTCGGGGCAGGGCGGACGGCACCACGGCCCGACGCACGGGGCGGTGGACCGGCCTGAGGACGAGCTCGGCACCGGTCGCCGCCACGCCCGGTCCGTCGGGGCCCGGCGGGACCGCCTGGGACGCCGCCTCGGGTACGGACACCACCGGAAGCACCGCCGTGGTCTCCGACGCGGACGAGTCCCCGCCCCCGGCACCCTGCTCCGCGGGCACGGTCTCAGCGGGCGCGGTATCGGCGGGCGCTGTCTCGGCGGGCATCGCACCGGGAATCGCAGCCGGACCCGACGAACCGTCAACCACCGGCCCCAGATACGGCGGTATTCGCATCGAGGGGCGTGGGCTTGGCACCTGAGAGTCGATGTTCGGCTCGTCGGCCGTCATTCGCAGTCCCCTTCGACTGATTCCGCGCATGCGGTGGCGGTCGGCCGAGGTGTTGTGAAGAGTTCGTGTCGGCCTACCGGCAGGCGTCACGGTATCCAACGTTTGCCCGAATGGTGACTGAATCCGCTGAAATCACAGTGACTGGTGTGCAGCGTGCGGCTCCAGGCCAACTGAGCGACTACGAACGAGAGTTCGCCCTACCCGAGCCATGGGTCGGACCAGGAGGGCGGCGCCGAAGGCGGCGGTGGCGGCGGCCATGACGGCGAAGCTCGGCGGCAGGCCGGGTATCAGCGCGCTGGTAGCGAGACCCGCCCACATCTCGCCCACGGCGAGCCCCGCGGACAGGGCCAGCCCCAGGAAGGGCCGGTCCGTCAGCCGGACCGCGGCCCCCGCGGGGGCGGCGAGCAGGCCGAGCAGCAGCAGTGAACCGACCGCCTGGGTGGCCTCCCCGGCGCAGGCGCCGACCAGGGCCAGGAACCCGAACCCCAGCACGCGGACCGGGACGCCGCGCGCGGCGGCGACGGCCTCGTCCAGGGTGGCGAACAGCAGCGGCCGGGCGATCAGCAGCACCACGGCGCTGATCGCGGCGGCGACCAGGACCGCGACCAGGGTCTGACTGCTGTTCAGGCCGAAGATCGAGCCGAAGAGGACGGTGGTGCCCGCGCCGCCCGTCGCCCCGCTGCGGGAGGTGGTGTAGAGCGTGAGGAAGAAGGAGCCCAGGCCCAGGGTCCAGGCGAAGGCGCTGCCGATGACCACGTCGTCGGCGCGTCCGGCCCGTCCGATCCCGGCCAGCAGCAGTCCGGCGCCGATGCAGCCGACGAACAGGCCGAGGCGCAGGTCGTAGCCGCCGGCCAGGGCGGCCATGGCGCCGGTGAAGGCGACGTGGCTGAGCGCGTCGCCGGTGAAGACCTGGGCGCGCAGCACCAGGAAGTAGCCCACCAGCCCGGCCGCCAGCGCGATGAACGTTCCGGCGAGCACGGCGTGGTGGAAGAAGGGCTGGGACCAGGCCGAGACGGCGAGCTGGTTCATGCGGCGCCTCCCAGCAGGACGGGGCGGCCGGAGCGGGCACGGACGCCCGCCAGTGCGCGCACGGCGTGGGCGGCGAGGAAGGCGGCGAAGGCGAAGGTGCTGACGAAGAACCCCAGCGGGTACGGCCAGTAGAAGGCGGCGACCAGCCCGAGCCAGGTCACCGCCAGGCCGATCACCACGCTCAGCAGCAGGCTCGGGCCCGGTCGGGCGGTGAGCTGCTGGGCGGTGGCGGCAGGGAGCACCATCAGCGCGAACACCAGCAGCGCGCCGGTGATCTGGGCGGCCTCGGCGGTTGCCGCGCCGAGCAGCACCAGGAACAGCGTCGAGAGCAGCCGCACCCGAACTCCGCGTCCGGCGGCGACCTGCGGGTCGACCGAGGCGAACAGCAGCGGACGCCCGATCACCGCCAGCACCGCGAGGACGGCCACGGCCACGATGCCCAGGGTCAGCACCTGGCCGGTGGTGATGCCCAGGAAGCTGCCGAACAGCAGCGCCTGCGGGCCCTCCAGCAGGCCCTTGTAGAGGGCCATGAAGAGGTAGCCGCAGGCCAGCAGGAACGCCTGGACCACACCGGTGGCGGCCGACTCCCCCGCGCCGCCGGGTTGTCCGTCGCGTCGCAGCGCGGCGATGGCCAGGGCGGCCGCCACGCAGAACCCGAAGTAGCCGAGGCTCAGGCTGATCCCGACCAGGGTCGCGAAGGCCGCGCCGGGGAAGGCGACCACCGACAGGGAATGTCCGGCGAAGGTCTGCCGGCGCAGCACCATGAACCAGCCCGCCACCGCGGCGACCACGGCCACGATCGCGCCGGCGCGGAAGGCGTTGACCATGAACGGGTAGGACCACATCTGCTGGAAGTCCGTCAGCAGGTTCCACGAGAACGGGGTCGCGGCGTCAGCGAGCAGCATGGTGGCCCCCGTGCGTGGAGGGGGCTTCGGGCTGTCCGACGACGACCAGGCGGCCGTCGCCGGTGCGCAGTACCTCGACGGGGGTGCGGTAGAGCCGGGTGAGGGTCTCGGAGGTGATGACCTCGGCCGGGGTGCCGGCCACAGCGCCACCCTCGGCCAGGTACACCACCCGGTCCAGGTGGTGCAGGATCGGGTTCACGTCATGGGCGACCATGACCACCGCCACGCCCTGCTCATGGCAAATCCGTCCGATCAGCGCCGCCACGGCGCTCTGGTTGGGCAGGTCCAGGCTGTCCAACGGCTCGTCCAGCAGCAGCACTTCGGGACGGCGCACCAGCGCCTGGGCGATCAGCAGCCGCTGCTGCTCGCCCCCGGAGCACTGCCCGATCGGACGGCGCGCGTACGTGCTCGCGCCGACCAGCTCGACGACCTCCGCGACGCGCTCCCGGTCGCGGCGGCGGGCGCTGCCGAACGGCAGCGGCACTCCCCAGCGGTCGCCGTCCAGACCGAGCCGGACCACGTCCAGACCGCGGATCCGCAGACTCGGGTCGAAGCTGCGCCGCTGGGGCAGGTAGCCGATCCGGGCCCCGGCTGTCTGGCCCGGCCGACCGCCCAGCACCCGGACCTCGCCGGCTGCCGCGGGCAGCAGCCCGAGCAGGACCTTGACCATGGTGGACTTGCCGACCCCGTTGGGGCCCAGCACCGCGACGAACTCCCCCGCGCGGACCGTGAGGTCGACGCCCGACCACAGGGTCCGTCCGCCGACGTGCGCGGCCGCGCCGCGCAGTTCCAGCACGGGCTGCGCTGCCGGGGCGGCGGTTTTGGCAGGGGCTCCGGTGATCGGGTTCATCGGTCCTACTTCCCGGTGGCCTTGGCGAGGGCGGCTTCGATGCCCTGCAGTTCGGCGACCTGCCACTGCTGGAAGGTGTCGCCGACCGGGGCGAGCGTCTCGGTGACGGTGGCCACCGGGATGCCCTCGGACTTGGCCAGGTTCACCTGGGCGACCACGTCCGGGGTGGAGTTCTGGCTGTTGTAGACGTAGACCTTGATCTGCTTGGTCCTGATCTGCTGGTCGATGGCTGCCTTGTCAGCGGCGGTGGGGTCGGTGCCCTCGCTCATCGCGTCCAGGAAGCTCTCCGGGGTGAGCATCTTCAGTCCCAGGCCCTCGGCCAGCGGGGTGACAATCGACTCGGACGCACCGATCGGGGTGCCTGCGTACTTGGCCTTGATGTCGCTGATCACCTGGTTGTACGGAGCCAGCGTCCGGGTCTCGAACGCGGTCTTCTGCTGGTCGAAGTAGGCGGCGTCGGCCGGGTCGATCTTCTTGTAGCCGACGGTGATCGCCTCGATGACCTGGTGCACGTTCTCCGGTGAGTACCAGCGGTGCGGGTTGCCGCCGGGCTTGATCCCGACCAGGTCGCCGACCTTCAGCTCGGTGCGTCCGCTGCCGGGGTTGGTGGACAGCAGCTTGTCCGCCCAGGCGTCGTAGCCGATGCCGTTGACGATCGTGAACTGCGCGGTGGTCACCGTCCGCGCGTCGGCGGCGGTGGGCTCGTAGGAGTGCGGGTCGGTGTCCGGGTTCGTGATGATGCTGTGCACCTGGACGTGGCTGCCGCCGAGCTGGCCGGCGATGCTGCCCCAGAAGTTCTCCGCCGCCACCACCTGGATCACCGTGCCGCTGCCCGCACCGCTGCTGCCGGAGGCCGGGGCAGTGGACGCGGCCGGGGAACTGGTGGCGCAGGCGCTGGTGGCCGCGAGTGCCACGACGCCTGCGGCACCGAGCACGAACCGGAGCGCCCTGCGGCTGACGGTGCGGGACGGTATGGCCTTCATGGTGCGAATCTCCTTGAGCAGGGCAGGCAGGACAGGTCTGCGGGCTAGGAGCAACGCTAGATGGAAACGGTTTTCACCACCACCTCATATGACCTAAGGATGAAAACCATTACCAAATCTTGACCAGAAACCGCTCGCCCTTGGCGTCAGCAGTCGCGGAACTCGGCAGTTCATGAAGGCCAGGCGCACACCGAAGCGGCGCTCCAGCGAACCGCGGATGCCATCGCTGGCCAGCGCGCGCAGCAGCTGGCCCCGCGCGGCCTCCGAGGGCGGCGGGGTGGTGACCGTGCGGCAGGCGTAGGGCAGCGACGTGCGCACAGTCTGGACGAACTCGGCCTCGTCGACCTCGTCGCGCTCGGCCTTGGCCAGGAGCTGGGGAGACGGCTAACCCTTCGTTCCGCCCTCGACAAGCCCCTTGAACTGCTTGAGGTCTTCCTCGACCGTCCGCTGGATCGCGTTGACGAGCGCGAATCCCTTGGAGCCGTGGAAGTGCTGCCTCACGAGCTCGGGGTCGTACTCGAGCCGGATCTGCAACCTCGTGTGCTCCGGGTCCAGCGGGAGGAGCGTGAACTCCCCCTTGAGGTGCGGTCCGTCGACCGACTGCAGGACCATGCGCCGGTCCTGGTCGCGATCGTCCATCTCGATGTCGAGGCTCTGCTCGTTCCCGCCGGCCTTGATGTCGAGGCGGGCATGGTGCGTGTCGTCCGCGTGCGAGTGCAGCACGCCGCCGACGAACCGCGGAAACTCATCGACGCGGTGCAGTTGCAGCCAGGCCGTGTGAGCCGGGACCGCAACGTCAATCTGTTCTTCGAGTGTCGGCATCTGAAACCTGGCCTCCTCGGCTGGTCATTCCTCAGCCTCGTACGGCTCGCCCTCGGCCCGGGACTCGTCCTGCGCGTGCAGGGTCTGCTCGGACGTCTGGCCCTCCACCGGAGCCTCGTCCTCGTCCTCGTTCTCGACGCGCTCGCCGGCCCCATCCGGGGCCTCCACGGTCGGCATGGGTTCCTCCTTCACGGAATGAGAGCGGCCGGGCCGGACCGGAACGAACGCTCGCCGCCACCTTCCAGGGTCCTCCTCCCCAGCCCCGACGGCCATCCAGGCCGGCGGCAACCGCGGCCCCGCCGGGAAAAGCCGTGGAACGGCCCGGCCCGCCTCGGGCATGATCCGCTCCGTGGACACCTACCTGGAGACCGAGCGCCTGACCCTGCGCCGCTTCACGGCCGACGACGCGGACCTGCTGATCGAGCTGGACAGCGACCCAGCGGTGATGCGATACCTGACCGGGGGCGAGGCGACCGCCCCGGAGATCGTCCGCGAACGCCACCTGCCGTCCGTCATCGCCGGTTACGAGAAGTGGCACGGCGATTTTGGCCTGTTCGCCGCGCAGGAGCGGGACGGCGGCGCGTTCATCGGCTGGTTCTGCCTGCGCCCCGAGCCGGACGGCCCGCGGGACGAGCCCGAACTCGGCTAACGGCTGCGACAGGCGTCCTGGGGCAGGGGTTATGCCACCGAAGGCTCGCAGGCTCTGCTGCACAAGGGGTTCACCGGGCTCGGAGTGCGCATGGTCTGGGCCGAGACGATGGCCGTGAACCGCGGCTCGCGCAACGTCATGGAGAAGCTCGCCATGAGGCTCGCGCACACCATCCCCACTCCTTCCGACATGGAGATGGAGATGGTCGAGGGTTCCGAGCACGGGGGCGTGCGGTACGAGATCACCAAGGAGCAGTGGGAGCAGCGCTGACCCTCTCCCCGTCGTGCTGCCCGGCTCTGTCCTGACGAAAGGCCACTCCCGACCGGGAGTGGCCTCTTCAACCCATGGCACGAGCTTTCCATACATCGAAGCGGAACATCCAGCACGGTCGACGAAGGGCCGCCGTCGGTCGTGGGTCAGGAAACCCAGAGCTGTAGCTGCTTGACGATCTCGGGGACCTCTAGCTCACCCGTGGCCACGGCATTGACGAACACCTCAGCGTCGTCCACCGGAGCGGTCAGGCTGACACCGTTCAGCCGCAGCATGGCCCGCACGGCGACCCAAGCGGCGCGCTTATTACCGTCCACGAGGGCGTAATTGCGCGCCGAGGAATGCAACAGGGCGGCAGCCTTCTCCATGAGCGTCGGGTATGCCTCGACGCCGAATACGTCGGTCCGGGGGCGGTACAGCGCGGACTGCAGGAGGCCGAAGTCGCGCACCGTGTGACGGGAGCCGGTGACGCGCTCCACGATCAGCAGCAGCTCCGCCAACTCCAGGTAGATCACGCCAGACGCTCCAGAAGTTCGGCATCCTCCGACATGATCTGATCCAGAATGTCGCCCAACAGTTCGGTTCGCCGGGTCACGAAGATGTGGATCGCCTCAGTGGCCAACTCCTGCTTGCTGCGACCCTCGGCCCGTGCGCGCTCGGTCAGCAGCTTGTCATCGTCTTCGGGAAGTCGCAGTGTCATCGCCATAGCATCATGGTATCACCATGGTATCAAGCGGGACGCAGACCGTCAGGCTGCTCGACCCGGGTCACGCACATGCATTCGCCCCGGAGCACCGCGGCGGGTGCCCGAGCCGCAGTGGCTCTGAATGGCGGCCAACGAGGGACGGCGGGCGCTCGTCCAGCAACTGGACTGATGGCCAGCGCATCGCACAACGCCCGCGCGGAGCCGATCTGGCTTCGGCCAGTTGACCGCCATCGAGGCTTTCGAAGAGGTCGCGGACCCCCAGTGCGGCCCGGCCCCTCTCATCAAGTCCGCGCATCCTGCCACCTCCCCGCCCGAGCCAGGGAAGGATACATCTTGTGTACACATGGGACACCCGGTACACTTAAGCCCATGAGCCAGATGCCCATAGAGTCCATCCGCGATGTCCGCGCACACCTGGCCGAGGTCGTGGAGCGGGCCGACCACGACGACGTACCTACGGTCATCACACGCCGCGGCAAGCAGGTCGCTGCCGTCGTGTCGATCGAGGTACTGCGCAAGTACCAGGAATGGGAAGAGCGCGAGATCAACCGGATCATCGACGAGCGCATGGCGAATCCGGCCGCCGGTGTCCCGATCGAGGATGTCATGAGGGAGACGCTGGCGCGCAGTGAGTGATTACCGCACCGTCTTCCGGCCCGAGGCTCAGGCCGAACTTCGCAAGATCCCCCGGGACATGGCTCTCCGTATCCTGGCCAAGCTGACAGAACTGGAGAGCGACCCGTTCGGGTTCAACACCACAGCTCTCGTGTCCCAGCCCGACCGTCGTCGCGTCCGAGTCGGCGATTACCGCGTCATTTACACGATCGACAACGGGGAACTGGTGGTATGGGTCGTCCACGTCGGACACCGATCCACCGTCTACGACACGTGACCCCCTTATACCGGGCCACAGATCCCGGCACCGATCCGACGCGGGGGCCGAGGAGGGACATCGGAGTTTCCTGCCGCGAAAAAGCCCCATCAGCCTTTGTGTGCATAGAGCTGATCCAGGCCGATCAGGACGAGGTCCCGGCGGCGTTCAGCCCATAGTTCCTGGGTGAATCCCGCCCCGGAGTAGCAGGCCAGCACGGTTTCCCGGGTGTCGTAGCCCTTGCTTGCGAGCAACTCGCGGGCGCGTTCGAGCCGTTGCACATGACTGTGCCCGATCACCTCGCCCCACTTGGCCTCGCCGAGGGACAGGATTCTGCGTGGTGCGTTCGAGTCCTGGGCCGCGAGTACGACCACGTCGATCTCGATCTGACTGCGCGCGGCCGGGTCATTGACCACACCGGATCCGACTTCGGCGGGCAGGTCTCCGAACAGGTCGCCCTCCGCCTCTGCGGCGAAGTCACGGCAGACGGCTTCGAAGTGCGGTCCGGCCACCTGTTTGGTGAAGGTCGGCCAGGTGGCCTCCCAGACAGCCTCGCTCCTGCCGCGCTCGAGTTCCGTCCAGCGGCGTCGCATGATCGCCTCGTAGAAGGTGATGAGCGGCTCCACGATCCGGTAGTGGGAGCGGCCGGCGCGGAAGAGGTCGGGCTCCTTGGCGATGAGGGCGCAGCCCTCGAGCACGTTGAGCGGGTGCGCGATCTGGTCCGACTTGCGGCCGGTATAGCTCGCGATCGCGCCGTTGGCGGTGTTCCCGGTGGCGATCGCGGCCAGGACGGAGTGGTAGATGGCCGGGTCCCTGATGTCGGACTCCTCCGCCAGGAGATAGCGGGCTTCGCGGAACAGCGGGCTCTGGCGATTGAGCACAGTCCGCAGGACCCAGGCGTCGAAGTCCGCGAGGCTCGAGGGAGCGTCACCGCTGACGAATTCCTCACGATAGGCCGGAGTTCCGCCGACCACCATGTGCACGAGCAGCGCGAGTCGTGGATCCTCGATGCCCCAGAACAGCGCGGCCTCGCGGTAGGAGAAGGGCTGGACGACCATTTCGAGTCCAGCCCTTCCGCGCAGCGGTGACTGGCCGGACAACATCCCACCCATCACGGACATCGCGGACCCGCAGAGCAGCAGTCGGGCCTGGCTTGCGCGCCCGCTGCCGCCGGGCCCCAGCTCGCGCTGGATGATCGACGGCAGCGCAGGTGACGTCCTGGCCAGGAAGGGGAACTCGTCGATGACGACGGCGGTCGGATGATCGCGGTACTGCTGGAACAGGTAGGAGACCGCATCGTTCCAGTCGCGGAAGGGATGCTCGATCACTGCCCGGGTGTGACGAACAAGCGCGTCCGCGAACAGGCGCAGCGATTCGGCCTCAGTGGCCTCGGTCGCGCCGAAGTACAGGCCCCCCGTCTCCCGGGCCAGCGCCTCAAGGAGGAAGCTCTTCCCCTGCCGCCGCCGACCGCTGACCACACCCAAGGTGGCCGGAGGCTGCTCACGCGCGACGAAGGCAGCAAGGCCGCCCCACTCCTGGGCTCGGTCGAACACATGCGCAGGCTTCCTGGTCACGCCGTCTCCAGCCAAACATACTGAATCATACTTCACTGAAGTATATCTCAGCATGGATACGAGGGCGGGAACCTCGCACCCGCTCCGTCGCCCCGTCACCACACGGGCCCCACAGACCGACTGGCGACGCTCCCCACATTCCGCGCGGCACGACCCCCACGACGCATGCACCGACCAGCGGAATCAGGGCGGACCGCGCCTCACGGAGATCCAGCACATATCCAGCACTGCAGTTGGAACGTGTACCGACAAGTCGGCCCGGCGCTTCGGCTGACCTGCGACGACGCTCATGACGGAACGGCAGAAAATCCAGCACCCAGATCGCGTTCAAATCCCCCGGACATCCGTATCCTCGGCCTATCCCATGCTGGATTCAGAGCGATCCCAGGTGACCGTTCAGACGTTGAAGCGGAACTCGACCACGTCGCCGTCCTGCATGACGTAGTCCTTGCCCTCGATGCGGGACTTGCCCTTGGCGCGGGCCTCGGGGATGGAGCCGCATGCGACCAGGTCGTCGTAGGAGACGATCTCGGCCTTGATGAAGCCCTTCTGGAAGTCGGTGTGGATGACGCCGGCGGCCTCAGGGGCGGTGGCGCCCTTCTTGATGGTCCAGGCGCGGACCTCCTTGGGGCCTGCGGTGAGGTAGGTCTGCAGGCCCAGGGTCTCGAAGCCGACGCGGCCGAGGGTGGCCATGCCGGCTTCCTCCTGGCCCATGGACTGGAGCAGTTCCAGGGCCTCGTCCTCGTCCATGCCGATCAGCTCGGACTCGATCTTGGCGTTGAGGAAGATGGCCTCGGCGGGGGCCACCAGGGCGCGCTGGGCCTCCTTGAAGTCCTCGTCCGTCAGCTCGTCCTCGTCCACGTTGAAGACGTAGAGGAAGGGCTTGACGGTGAGCAGGTGCAGCTCGCGGACCGAGTCGCGGTCGAAGCCGGACTCGAAGAGGGTCTTGCCGGAGTTCAGCACCGCCTGGGCCGCCTCGGCGGCCTTGAGCAGGGTCGCCGACTCCTTCTTGAGGCGGGACTCCTTCTGCAGGCGCGGCAGCACCTTCTCGATGGACTGGAGGTCCGCCAGGATCAGCTCGGTGTTGATGGTCTCGATGTCGTCCTTGGGCGAGACCTTGCCGTCGACGTGGACCACGTCCGGGTCCTCGAAGGCGCGGATGACCTGGCAGATCGCGTCGGACTCGCGGATGTTCGCCAGGAACTTGTTGCCCAGGCCCTCACCGACGCTGGCGCCGCGGACGATGCCGGCGATGTCCACGAAGTCCACCGTCGCCGGGAGGATGCGCTGCGATCCGAAGATCTTCGCCAGTACCGCGAGGCGCGGGTCCGGGACGCCGACGACGCCGACATTGGGCTCGATCGTCGCGAACGGGTAGTTGGCCGCCAGCACGTCGTTCTTGGTCAGGGCGTTGAAGAGCGTGGACTTGCCGACGTTCGGCAGGCCCACGATTCCGATCGAAAGCGACATGTGGCGAGATCCTGGTGGAGGAGGCAGCCCGGAGGCGACGAGAAGGACAAGGGGTCGGTGCCCCAGTCTACGGACGTTCGGGGGGACGTTAGGCACAGTGGGTGACGGAGACGCGGCACCGGCGTGTCCGTCACCGGGAGTGGCGTTCATCCGACCGTACGTTGGACCCGTGGAGTACCGACGCATGTCTGACGCACGCACCACCGACCGCCCCGGGGCCGCCGCAGTGCCCGGGCGGGCCGCAGCCGTGCCCGGACCGGCACGCTCCCACGACCCTGATGCCGGCCCAGGGCCGCGCACCCCCGAGCAGCGCGGGGGCGGCGCCCGGCGACCGGCCGCGCGGCCGGCCCAGCGGGCGGGGGCGGGGGCGAGTACGGGGCCGAGGACCCCACATCGACTCACCGCGGTGGGTGGCGCCGTGGTCACCCTCGGGGCGACCTTTCTGGGCGGCACTCTGGACTTCTGGCTGTTCGGCGGCTCCGGCATCGTGATGGGGCTCGCCTATGTCGCCGCCTGCTTCCAGGTCGCGGTGCGGCTGCGCCCCGCGGACCTGGCCGTCGCCCCGATCAGCGGGCCGATCGCCTTCGCGATCACCCTGCTCGTGCTGGGGGGAGGGCCTGGCGGCGGCCTCGTCGGACGGATCGTCAGTCTGGCCACGGGGCTGGCGTTGCAGGCGGGGTGGCTGTTCACGGGCACGGCGCTGTCTGCGGTGATCGCTTTGGCTCGCCACATCGCCCTGACTCGGGCTCGGCGTCGGGGCTGAGGGGTTTCTGTCTGTTTTCGGCCGTGGCGTCTGCCTGGCTGGTCGCGCAGTTCCCCGCGCCCCTGGATAGTGCAACTTGCCCACAGTGGGTCAGTTGCAGCGTGCTAGGGGCGCGGGGAACTGCGCGACCAGCCAACTACGGTCCGCAGCCAAAGGTCCCAGAGATGCCTAGCCCAGCTTCGCCGCAGCCATCGCCGCGCCCACGATGCCCGCATCGTTCTGCAGCTGCGCGGGCACGATCTCCGCGCGCAGCGGCTTGAGCAGCGGCAGGAACTTGTCGGCCTTGCGGCTCACCCCGCCGCCGATGATGATCAGCTGCGGTGAGAACAGCTGCTCCACCATGCCGAAGTAGTCGTCCAGCCGCTCGGCCCACTGCGCCCAGCTCCAGTCGTGCTCCTCCTTGGCCGCCGAGGAAGCGTGCTTCTCCGCGTCCTTGCCGTGCAGTTCCAGATGGCCCAGCTCGGTGTTGGGCACCAGCTCACCGTTGATGAACAGCGCGCTGCCGATCCCGGTGCCCAGGGTGAGCAGCAGCACCACGCCCTTGCGGTCCTTGCCCGCGCCGTAGGCGACCTCGGCCAGCCCCGCCGCGTCGGCGTCGTTGACCAGGGCCACCGGCAGCCCGAGCGCCTCGGAGAACAGCGCCCTGGCGTCCAGGTCGATCCAGCCCTTGTCGACATTGGCGGCGGTACGGGTGTGCCCGTCCACCACCACGCCGGGGAAGGTCAGGCCGACCGGGCCGCGCCAGTCGAAGTGGCGGACCACTTCCTGGACCGCCCCGACCACCGCCTTCGGCTCGGACGGCTGCGGGGTGAGCACCTTGTGCCGTTCCTGGGCGAGTGCGCCCCGATCCAGGTCGGCGGGCGCACCCTTGATGCCCGAACCGCCGATGTCCACGCCGAAGACGTTCACGTCGAGAATCCCCTGTTCGTCGTTGAACCGAATAACGCCAACGTAGGACCTACCCCGCCGGGCCGCCTCATGTACCGGCAGGACGTGCTTCGTACAGGTGTACTACTTCCCCGCTACTGCTTCCCCTCTACTACTTCCCCGCAGCCTCGGCGCGCAGGTCCCGGCGCAGTTCCTTGGGCAACGAGAACTGAATGTGCTCGTCCGCGGTGCGGACCACCTCGACGTCACCGAAGCCCCGCGCGGCCAGCCACTCCAGCACGCCGTCGACCAGGATCTCCGGGACGGAGGCGCCGCTGGTGACGCCGATCGTGGTGACGCCCTCCAGCCAGGCCTCCTCGATCTCGTCGGCGAAGTCGACCAGATGGGCGGCCCTGGCTCCGGCCTCCAGGGAGACCTCGACCAGCCGCACCGAGTTGGAGGAGTTGCGTGAGCCGACCACGATGACCAGGTCCGAGTCGGCCGCGATCTGCTTGATCACGACCTGCCGGTTCTGGGTGGCGTAGCAGATGTCGTCGCTGGGGGGGCTGGTCAGCAGCGGGAAGCGGGTCTTCAGCGCGCCGACGGTGGCCATCGCCTCGTCCACCGAGAGGGTGGTCTGCGACAGCCACACCACCTTGGACTCGTCCCTGACCTGCACCTTGTCGACATCACCCGGACCGTCCACCAGGTGGGTCCGCTCGGGCGCCTCGCCCATCGTCCCGATGACCTCCTCGTGGCCCTCGTGGCCGATCAGCAGGATGTCGTAGTCCTCCTCCGCGTAGCGGAGGGCCTCCTTGTGCACCTTGGTGACCAGCGGGCAGGTCGCGTCGATGGTGGCCAGCTTGCCGCGCTGGGCCTCGTCGTGGACCTCGGGGGCCACGCCGTGGGCCGAGAAGACCACGATGTTGCCCTCGGGGACCTCCTCGGTGGCGCCGACGAAGATGACGCCCTTCTTCTCCAGCGTCTGCACGACGTACTTGTTGTGGACGATCTCGTTGCGGACGTAGATGGGGGCCCCGTACTGCTCCAGAGCCTTCTCCACGGCGATGACGGCACGGTCGACACCGGCGCAGTAACCGCGCGGGGCGGCGAGCAGGACACGGCGGGATGCGGTAGCAGGCATGGTCCCCAGCCTACCGGCAGGGGACGGCGGCTCCCCGGGCCGACCGGTCGTGGCTCTCGGCGCTGTCGGACCCTGCCGATAGTCTCGACGCATGGCCTTGGACACTTCGGCGGACACCCCCATCCCGGTGGCGAAGGTGTCCCAGCTCATCGGCGGCTGGATCAGCCGTCTCGGCGCGGTCTGGGTGGAGGGGCAGATCACCCAGCTGAGCCGGCGCCCCGGCGCCGGCGTGGTGTTTCTGACGCTCCGTGACCCTTCAGAGGACGTCTCGCTCTCGGTGACCTGCTACCGCGCCGTCTTCGAACCGGTCGCGGAGCTGGTGACCGAGGGGTCGCGGATCGTCGTGCACGCCAAGCCCGAGTGGTACGGGCCGCGCGGCACGCTGTCGCTGCGCGCCGCCGAGATCCGGCTGGTCGGCCTGGGGGACCTGCTGGCGCGGCTGGAGCTGCTGAAGCGCACGCTGGGCGCGGAGGGGCTGTTCGCCGCCGAGCGCAAGAAGCCGCTGCCGTTCCTGCCGCAGTGCATCGGCCTGGTGACCGGGCGCGCGTCCGCCGCCGAGCGCGACGTGCTGCAGAACGCGCGCCGCCGCTGGCCGGCCGTCCGCTTCGAGGTCCGCAACGTCCCGGTGCAGGGGGTGCACGCGGTCCCGGAGGTGATCGCGGCCGTCAAGGAGCTGGACGACCACCCGGACGTGGACGTGATCATCGTCGCCCGGGGCGGCGGCAGCGTGGAGGACCTGCTGCCGTTCTCCGACGAGCAGCTGGTCCGCGCCGTCGCGGCGGCCCGTACGCCGGTGGTCAGCGCCATCGGCCACGAACCGGACCAGCCGCTGCTGGACTACGTCGCCGACCTGCGCGCCTCCACCCCCACCGACGCCGCCAAACGGGTCGTCCCCGACGTCCGGGAGGAGCTCGCCCGGGTGCACGGGCTGCGCGACCGCGCCAGGTACGGCGTCCAGGCCCGGCTTGATCGGGAGACCACCGGGCTCGCCTCGGTGCGCAGCAGGCCGGTGCTGGCCGCGCCGTACCGGATGGTGGACGAGCGGGCCGCCGAGCTCGGCGCCCTGCTGGAGCGCTCCCGGCGGACCCTGGACCACCGGCTGGCCCGGGCCGCCTCCGAGCTGGAGCACACCCTGGCCCGGGTGGTCGCCCTCTCCCCCGCGGCGACCCTGCAGCGCGGGTACGCGGTGCTGCAGCGGGAGGACGGCGTGGTGGTGCGCGACCCGGCGCAGGTCACCCCCGGCGAGCGGCTGCGGGCCCGGGTCGCGGAGGGCGGCTTCGCGGTGACGGTGGATGCGGTGACGGTGGATCAGGACTGAGCCTCCGCGGACGTAGGGCCGAATTGTCAGAGCAGGCCCCTACGCTGGGGTCATGGCAAAGAAGTCGGCGGGTGAGGCAGCGGTGGACGACACCCTGGGCTACGAGCAGGCCCGGGACGCCCTGCTGGAGGTCGTCCGGACGCTGGAGACCGGAGGGACGTCGCTGGAGGAGTCGCTGGCCCTGTGGGAGCGCGGGGAGCAGCTGGCGAAGGTGTGCGAGCGTTGGCTGGACGGCGCCAGGGCCCGGCTGGACGCTGCCCTGGCGGAGGGCGAGGAGGAGTCCGCCGAGGAGTGACGGCGGCCGGCCTTGGAGTGATCCACATCACCTGCCCCGGAATCGCCTTGGGAAATAGTTGAACCTTCACCTATGTTGAGACACCTGACAGCGGCGACCCTGCCGTCCGTCCACACACAGGTACACATTCAAAAGGTGAATCATGTCTGACGCTCTGGTACTCGACGCCGCCGCCCAGGATCTGCTGTTCCGTGAGGCCCGCACCGCGAACACCTTCACCGACGAGCCGGTCAGCGACGAGCAGATCCAGGCGATCTACGACCTGGTCAAGTTCGGCCCGACCGCGTTCAACCAGCAGCCGCTGCGCATCGTCCTGGTCCGCTCGACCGAGGCCCGCGAGCGCCTGGTCGGCCACATGGCCGACGGCAACAAGGCCAAGACCGGCACCGCCCCGCTGGTCGCCATCGTCGCCGCCGACCATGAGTTCCACGAGGAGCTGCCGACCCAGTTCCCGGTCTTCCCGCAGGCCAAGGACCTCTTCTTCGCTGAGCGCCCGGCCCGTGAGGCCTCCAGCTCCTTCAACGCCGCCCTGCAGGTCGGCTACTTCGTCGTCGGCATCCGCGCCGCCGGCCTGGCCGCGGGCCCGATGACCGGCTTCGACGCCGCGGGCATCAACAAGGACTTCTTCCCGGACGGCGACCACTCCGTGCTGGCCGTCATCAACATCGGCAAGCCGGGCGCCGACGCCTGGTACCCGCGCAACCCGCGGCTGGCCTTCGACGAGGCCGTCACCACGGTCTGACCCTGACGCACAGATGCGAATGTCCCGGCCATGGTGACGGCCGGGACATTCGCACATCCAGGGACTACTTGAGCGTCGCCGCGAACTTCTCCAGGTTCGCGAAGGACTCGGTACCGGTCACCACCGTGGTCACCTTGCCGGTCTCCAGCACCAGGGCCCGGTAGCGGTCGCCCTGGTAGTGGCTCCAGACCTTGCCGTCGACGGTGCTGGTCGGGGTCTGCTTCACGCCGTTGGTCGTCGCGTCCGCGAGGAACGCGGTGGCCGGGCCGTTGCTCTGGCGCACCGCGACATACTGCTTGGCCGGGTCGATGAAGCCGAGGGTCCACTGGGAGTTCTGCGGGTCGGCGCCGTCGTACTCGACGGCCGTGGCGTTCCATCCGGCCGGCAGGCCGGCCGGCGCCAGCACCTGGTACGGGGCCGCGCGCTGGGCCGAGGTCAGGGCGGCCTGGTACTCGACCGGGTGCACCCCGCTGCCGCCGCTGTGCGGAATGAAGTAGTAGATCACGAAGCCCGCCGCCATCACCGCGAGCAGCGACAGGATCATGTCGCGCACGGACTTCCCGGCCATGCCCGGCCGCTTCTGGGTCTTGGTCAGTGCTGTCCCGGTCTGCGCCGGCGCGCTCTCTGTTGCCACGCCTCCATGGTGGCCCATGCCCCGCGGGGCCGTCCGCACCGGGGTGCCGAACCGCCGCAATCCGGGCCCCCGAGCCGCGCCCCTGAGGCGGGAGGTGCCCCAGGCCACAGACACCTGCGCAGGTCACGGATAGGCTCAAGGCACCCTCATCCGGCCGTCGTCGTACAGAGAGGTACGCAACCGATGACCGAACGTCAGTCCCAGAACCATCACCTTCCTTCCTCGCTGGAGGTCTCCCCGGAGGCACCCGACCGCAACCTCGCCCTGGAACTCGTCCGAGTGACCGAAGCCGCCGCGATGGCGGCAGGCCGCTGGGTCGGCCGCGGCGACAAGAACGGCGCCGACGGCGCGGCCGTACGCGCCATGCGCACCCTCGTCCAGACCGTCTCGATGAACGGCGTCGTCGTCATCGGCGAGGGCGAGAAGGACGACGCGCCCATGCTCTACAACGGCGAGCGGATCGGCGACGGCACCGGTGCGGAGTGCGACGTCGCCGTCGACCCGGTGGACGGCACCACCCTCACCGCCAAGGGCATGTCCAACGCGGTCGCGGTGCTCGCCGTCGCCGACCGGGGCACCATGTTCGACCCCAGCGCCGTCTTCTACATGGACAAGCTGGTCGCGGGCCCGGACGCGGCCGGACTCGTCGACATCACCGCCCCGGTCGAGCACAACGTACGCGCGGTGGCCAGGGCCAAGGGCTCCGCGCCCGAGGACGTCACCGTGGTGCTGCTGGACCGTCCGCGCCACGAGCAGCTGGCGGCGGAGATCCGGGCCACCGGCGCCCGGATCAAGTTCATCTCGGACGGCGACGTGGCCGGCGCCGTCATGGCCGTACGCGAAGGCACCGGCGTCGACCTGCTGCTGGGCATCGGCGGGACGCCCGAGGGCATCATCGCGGCCTGCGCCATAAAGTGCCTCGGCGGTGTGATCCAGGGCCGGCTGTGGCCCAAGGACGAGGCGGAGCGCCGCAAGGCGCTGGACGCCGGGCACGACCTGGGCCGGGTACTGCACACCGACGACCTGGTCAGCGGCGAGAACGTGTTCTTCGTCGCCACCGGCATCACCGACGGCGAGCTGCTGCGCGGCGTGCACTACAAGTCGGAGACGGCGACCACCAGTTCACTGGTGATGCGGTCCAAGAGCGGCACGATCCGGCAGATCGACAGCACCCACAAGCTGTCCAAGCTGCGCGCCTACAGCGCGATCGACTTCGATCGTGCCCGCTAGGCCCGCCACCCAGTAGGTACTGGGCCGGAACTGACGGAAGCTCAGCCCGCGGCCGCGATCTGGCTGCCGACCCGCGCCGCCTCCCGGAGCTCCTGCTCCCGGCGGCGGCGCCGGGCCAGCACCACCCGGCGCTCGGCGGCGGTCAGACCGCCCCAGACGCCGTACGGCTCGGGCTGCAGCAGCGCGTGCTCCCGGCACTCCAGCAGCACCGGGCAGCGGGCACAGACCCGCTTCGCCTGCTCCTCGCGCGCCAGCCGGGCCGCCGTCGGCTCCTTCGACGGGGCGAAGAACAGGCCTGCCTCGTCGCGGCGGCAGGCCGCGTTGGAATGCCATGGACTGTCATCCGCCGGTCCGCGTTGTGCCGGGACGTGTGCGACGTGCGCACGGGAGTCGTCCATACGGGCCTGTATCGGATGAAGCACGACGCACTCCTGACGACAGTGGCGAATGCTCGGTCGCCCTGCCTGCTGTGCGAGCTGCTCTGCGAGTCTCGGCTCGGCCAGGCTGGGCATTGCGGTGTGAGGCCAGAACTACCCCGCCACCGACCGATTCATGCATTGCGCACACAATCCGACCAAGGGTTCGTCAGCCCTCGCCGGCGTCCAGGAACCTGCGCGCCTTCTCCCGTGCTTTTGCTGCGAGCTTGCTCGGCTTGCGACGCTTCGCCTCGACCCCGCCGAACACCGCGGCACCCTTGATGGTGACCACCGGACCGTGCGGATCGGGGCTCTCCTGCTGCTTCACGTCGAATCCGCCGAAGATCCCGGCGCCGCCACCGCGCAGGGTGACGTGATCCGGGACCTTGATCTCCACGCCGCCGAACACCGCGGTGCAGTGGATCACCAGCTCCGGAGCGTCGAACACCGCCTCGGTCAGGTCGATCTCCACCCCGCCGAAGACGGCGACGGCCTTGAGCATCCGCCCGGCCCGGAAACGTCCTTTGCGCTCGGCCCCGCCGAAGATCGCCACCATGGACTCGGGCTCGGAACGGGACGGCAGCGGGGACTGCCCCGGCCGCAGCCCCGGCTGCGCGACGGCGCCGGGAACGGCGGCCGCTGTGGGCATCGACTGCTGCGTGGCATGGTGCGAGGGCAGGTCCCGGGTCAGCGGCACCAGCTCACCCAGGGTCTTCGCGGCGTACACCGCGTCCACCCGCTCGCCGTGCTCCTCCGCGGTCAGCCGCCCCTCGGCGTACGCCTCACGCAGAGCCTCGGCGACGCGCTCACGGTCGGCGTCGGAAGCACGCAGATCGGCTTCCGCCGGGTCGGCGTGGGGCTTCTTCAACGGATCCGGAACGGGCGTCGGCGCGGGCTTCGGCACGGGTGAGTTGTCCACAGGGTGAGGATAGTCACCCGGCCACCCTCCATGACAGCCCCGGCAACCCTGATCAGTACCCTAGGGGAGGCTCCGCCACGGCTGCCGGAGCTCGGAGCCCGCCGCCGAGCTCCGATCGCCGAAGAATGAGGACCCACGATGCCGGACTTCGCCTACACCGACCTGCTGCCGCTCGGCGCGGACCCCACCCCGTACCGGCTGCTCACCAGCGAGGGCGTCTCCACCTTCGAGGCGAACGGACGGCGCTTCCTGCAGGTCGAGCCCGAGGCGCTGCGCCTGCTCGCGGCCGAGGCGATGCACGACATCTCGCACATGCTGCGCCCGGCGCACCTGGCCCAGCTGCGCCGCATCCTGGACGACCCCGAGGCCAGCCCCAACGACCGCTTCGTCGCCCTGGACCTGCTGAAGAACGCCAACATCGCGGCCGGCGGCGTGCTGCCGATGTGCCAGGACACCGGCACCGCGATCGTGATGGGCAAGCGCGGCCAGAACGTCCTCACCGAGGGCGGCGACGAGGCGGCGCTCTCCCGCGGCATCTACGACGCCTACACCAAGCTCAACCTGCGCTACTCGCAGATGGCCCCGCTGACCATGTGGGACGAGAAGAACACCGGCAGCAACCTCCCGGCGCAGGTCGAGCTGTACGCGACCGACGGCGACGCCTACAAGTTCTTGTTCATGGCGAAGGGCGGCGGCAGCGCCAACAAGTCGTACCTCTACCAGGAGACCAAGGCGATCCTCAACGAGTCGTCGATGATGGCCTTCCTGGAGCAGAAGATCCGCTCGCTGGGGACGGCGGCCTGCCCGCCGTACCACCTGGCGATCGTGGTGGGCGGCACCAGCGCCGAGTTCGCCCTGAAGACGGCGAAGTACGCCTCGGCCCACTACCTGGACAGCCTCCCCACCGAGGGCTCCCCCACCGGCCACGGCTTCCGCGACCTGGAACTGGAGGCGCGGGTACAGGAGCTGACGCAGAAGATCGGCATCGGCGCCCAGTTCGGCGGCAAGTACTTCTGCCACGACGTCCGCGTCATCCGGCTGCCCCGGCACGGCGCCTCGCTGCCGGTCGCCATGGCCGTCTCCTGCTCGGCCGACCGCCAGGCCCTGGGCAAGATCACGGCGGAGGGCGTCTTCCTGGAGCAGCTGGAGACCGACCCGGCCAAGTACCTCCCGGAGACCACCGACGAACACCTGGACGACGCCGTCGTCCGGATCGACCTCAACCAGCCGATGAGCGAGGTCAGGAGCGAGCTCAGCAAGCACCCGGTGAAGACCCGGCTGTCGCTGACGGGGACGCTGGTCGTCGCGCGCGACATCGCCCACGCCAAGATCAAGGAGCGCCTGGACGCGGGCGAGGGCATGCCGCAGTACCTCAAGGACCACCCGGTCTACTACGCGGGCCCGGCCAAGACCCCCGAGGGCTACGCCTCCGGCTCCTTCGGCCCCACCACGGCCGGCCGCATGGACTCCTACGTCGACCAGTTCCAGGCGGCGGGCGGCTCCATGGTCATGCTCGCCAAGGGCAACCGCTCCCAGCAGGTCACCGACGCCTGCGCCAAGCACGGCGGCTTCTACCTCGGCTCCATCGGCGGCCCCGCCGCCCGGCTCGCCCTGGACTGCATCAAGAAGGTCGAGGTCCTGGAGTACGCCGAGCTCGGCATGGAGGCGGTCTGGCGCATCGAGGTCGTCGACTTCCCCGCGTTCGTGGTCGTGGACGACAAGGGCAACGACTTCTTCACCGACCCGGGGGCAGCGGCGCAGCCGCTGATCACGAGCATTCCGGTGCGGTAGCCGTCGGGGCGGGTTCGGGGGTCGGGGAGGCGGGGCGTTTCCGCAGGTCGCGGCAGCTGTGGGTGGCTTACATGGCGCCACCCGCAGCTGCCGCAAACAACCGGCTACGCCGCCCCGCCTCCCCCGCCGCACCCACCCCCATCCAGGGGAACACCCGCTCGCCTCCCGTCGCTGTGGGTAGACGGAGGTCATGGACATGGGTGTAAACGGACAGAACGAGCGCGGCTACCGAATCGAGCATGACTCGATGGGTGAGGTGCGCGTCCCCGAGGGCGCCAAGTGGGGGGCGCAGACGCAGCGGGCGGTGGAGAACTTTCCCGTCTCGGGGCAGCGGCTGGAGCGGGCGCACATCGGGGCGCTGGCGCGGATCAAGGCGGCGGCGGCTCGGGTGAACGCCGAGCTCGGGGTGCTGGACGGGGACGTGGCCAAGGCCGTCGCCGAGGCGGCCGACGAGGTGGCGGAGGGACGCTGGGACGGGGAGTTCCCCATCGACGTGTTCCAGACCGGTTCCGGGACCTCGTCCAACATGAACGCCAACGAGGTGATCGCCACGCTGGCCGCCGAGCGGCTGGGGGCGCCGGTCCACCCCAACGACCACGTCAACGCCAGTCAGTCGTCCAATGACGTCTTCCCCAGCTCGATCCACATCGCGGCCACCGCTGCCGTCACCCACGACCTGGTCCCCGCGCTGGAGCACCTCGCCGAGGCGCTGGAGCGCAAGGCGGCGGAGTTCGCCGGGACGGTGAAGTCGGGCCGGACGCATCTCATGGATGCGACGCCGGTGACCCTGGGGCAGGAGTTCGGCGGGTACGCCGCCCAGGTCAGGTACGGCGTCGAGCGGCTGCGGGCGACGCTGCCCCGGGTGGCCGAGCTGCCGCTGGGCGGGACGGCCGTCGGCACCGGAATCAACACCCCGCCCGGGTTCTCGGCCGCCGTGATCGCCGAGGTGGCCCGGGCGACCGGGCTGCCGCTGACCGAGGCGCGGAACCACTTCGAGGCGCAGGGCGCCCGGGACGGACTGGTGGAGCTCAGCGGTCAGCTCCGCACTGTCGCCGTCGGGTTCACGAAGATCGCGAACGATCTGCGCTGGATGGGGTCCGGGCCGCGCACCGGGCTGGGCGAGATCAACCTCCCCGACCTCCAGCCGGGGTCGTCGATCATGCCCGGCAAGGTCAACCCGGTGATCCCCGAGGCCGTGGTGATGGTCGCCGCGCAGGTGATCGGCAATGACGCGACCGTGGCGACGGCCGGCGCCGCAGGCAACTTCGAGCTCAATGTGATGCTGCCGGTGATCGCCAGGAACCTGCTGGAGTCGGTCCGGCTGCTCGCCAACGTCGCCCGGCTGCTGGCGGACCGCACCGTGGACGGCATCACCGCGAACGTGGAGCGGATGCGGGAGCTGGCCGAGTCCTCGCCCTCCGTCGTCACCCCGCTGAACCGGTACATCGGCTACGAGGAAGCGGCGAAGGTCGCCAAGCAGTCACTGGCGGAGCGGAAGACGATCCGTCAGGTGGTGCTGGAGCGCGGGTACGTCGAGCGGGGCGAGCTGACGGAGCAGCAGCTGGACGCCGCGCTGGACGTGCTGGGCATGACCCGGCCCTGATCGCTCGTGGGGGCAGCGGTCAGGGCCGGGCGGTCAGGTGTCGGCTGACAGCAGCTGATATCTGTCAGCCGACACCCGACGGCTCAACTCAGGCGACGCTGATGTCGTCGGCCGAGTAGGCGCTCTGGCCGTACCACCCGTGGATATAGAGGGTCACCGAGGTGGACGAGCCGGTGGTGAAGGTGACCGTCAGCTTCTGCCAGGTGGAGCCCGGGCTGGCCCAGGTGCTGGCCGTGGCTCCGCCGCTGACACCCAGGTAGACGTAGTTGCCCTGGATCCACCCGGTGAGGGTGTAGGCCGTGTTGGCCTTCAGCGTCAGCGTCTGCTGGCACTGGGCGGTGTCAGCGGACGTCGGCGTCGCCGTGAGAGCGTGGCTGCCGCTGTGGACGGTGCTGCTCTGGACGGTGGCTGCGCCGGCTGCGGAGCAGGTCCAGGGAGACAGCGATCCCGTCTCGAAGCCGCCATTGACGACCGCGCCGCTGGAGGGTGGTGCGGTGGTCGGCGGGGCCGTGGTGGGCGGCGCGGTGGTCGGCGGCGCCGTCGTCGGCGGGGCGGTGGTCGGCGGGGCCGTGGTGGGCGGGGCTGTCGTCGGCGGCGCCGTGGTCGGGGCCGGGCAGCTGGTCGCTGAGCCGTTGGTGTCGGCCACGGTGGCGTTGAACAGCGTCGCTGCCGGGTCGAGGTCGTACATCGAGAACATCATCGTGCCGCCCAGGCCGTTGCAGTGCAGGTAGTTGGCGGTGGCCTGGATCGACTGGGCGTCCTCACCGCTCCAGAAGTTGGTGCCGTCGTAGAAGTACGCGGCCTGCGCCGCCGGGTCCCAGAAGGTGTCGGCCGCGTTGTCGACCACCCCGGTCAGCTCCTTGTACATGCGTACGCCCGCGACGTTCCCGGAGTCGGTCGCGCCGGCCGCCGGACCGGTCGCGGTCTGGAACAGGCCGTGGTTGCTGCCCGCGGTGACCCCCGTCCAGCCGCGGTAGTAGAAGGGGATGCCCAGGGTGAGTTTGCCCGGTGGGAAGCCGCCGGTGATGCCGTACTGGGAGTCGCCGACGGTGTACGCCTTCACCGCCTCGTCCACCGAGTACTTGGCGGTGCCGGGGGCGATCGCGGTCATCGGGTCGTTCGGCCCGGAGTACAGCGGCGCCTGGTGGTTGGTGGGCCCGGTGGGCTCCCAGCCGCCGTGCATGTCGTAGGTCATGGCGTCGCCGAAGGTCAGGTACTGGCCGATCTTGTTGGTCTCGATGCTCTGGATCTTGTCCTGACCGGACGGCAGCGCGGCGCTGAGCGCGTAGGTCTTGCCGTCGGCCGTGCCCTGGGTGTTGAGCTCGCTGCGGAACTCCGCCAGCAGCGCGGTGAAGTTCGCCTTGTCGGCGGTGCTGGAGTGGTTGCCGGTGTGGCCGCCGCCGCCCGGGTACTCCCAGTCCAGGTCGAAGCCGTCGAAGATGCCCTTGCCGGTGCCGGTCCCGCCGTAGCCGTTCTGGGAGGGCAGGTTGCCCTTGATGAACATGTCGATGCAGGACGACACCAGGGCCTTGCGGGAGGCGTCGGTCGCCGCGGCGTCGGAGAAGTACTTGGAGTAGGTCCAGCCGCCGATCGACAGCAGGATCTTGAGATTGGGGTTCTTCGCCTTGAGTTCCTGGAGCTGGTGGAAGTTGCCCACGATCGGCATGTTGAAGGCGTCCGAGGTGCCGTCGACGCTGATGCTGGAGTCGTAGGACTTGCCGTAGTCGGCGAATGAGTCGCCCGCGCCATCACCGGCGTTGGGGTTGGTCTCGTCCTGCGAGGCGGCCGAGTTGGCCTCGAAGCAGGTGTGCGAGGTCGGGTCGATGTTCTCGAAGTCGTAGATCAGGTAGTCGAGCTTGGGCGCGATGCCCTCGGTCTGCAGGTTCTTGGGATAGAAGGCGTTCTGGTAGATCGACCACTGGTCGAAGTACCCGATCTTCAACCCGCCGCTGGTGGCGGCCGCGCCGGTGGTGTTGGCCGCCGGGGTCACCGTGGCGGCCCCGGCCGAGGTGCCCAGCAGCGACGCGGACAGCCCGACGAGGGCCGCCGCGACGGTGGCGACGGTCATACCGAGCCGTCGCGAATGGCGCATGGATGGGTGCATGGTGCGTCCTCCCGAAGTGGGGGATGAGGGGGACGTGAGCGCATGCGCATGCGTTGGGCAGGTACCTGCCACTCAATGTGGTACAGACCAATCACTCCGTCAAGGGTCTGGACCAATAAGGGAAATGGGGGAACCGACCGCCAGATATGATCGGAGCGACTGCGAAGCGGCCGAAGGCGGTCACGGACGGACAAGGGTGGTCGGCAATGACCGATAGCGCGTCGGGCTGGATGAGCACAGCCGTACGTCTCGAACCGATCCGCCCGGTGGACCTGCGGACGGACCGCCCTCAGTCCGCACGGATGTACGACTACCTGCTCGGCGGAAAGACCAACTTCCCGGTGGACCGCGAGGTCGCCGAGCAGGCGCTGGCGGCCTACCCCGGGCTGCGCACGGTGACCCGGATGAACCGGGCCTTCATGCGGATCGCGGTGGAGTTCCTGGCCAAGCAGGGGGTCAACCAGTTCCTCGACATCGGCACCGGTATCCCGACCACGCCCAATGTGCACGAGATCGCCCAGGGCATCCGGCCGGACGCCCGGATCGTCTACACCGACAACGACCCGATCGTGCTCGCCCACGCGCGGGCGCTGCTCACCGGGACCACCGCCGAGGGCCGGGTGGACTACATCGAGGCGGACCTGCGGCAACCGAAGCAGATCCTCAGCCATACCTGCCTGACCGGCGAGCGGCCGGCGCTCGACCTGGAACGCCCGGTGGCACTGCAGCTGATCTCGGTCCTGCACTTCGTCCCCAACGACGACGAACCGTACGCCCTGGTCCGGGAGTTGCTGAAGCCGCTGGCCTCCGGCAGCTACCTGGTGCTCTCGCACGCCACCGCCGACAGCAGCCCGGAGGCGGTCAACCGCGGCGCGGACACCTACCGCGGGGCGGGCGTCCGGATCCAGCCGCGCAACCGGGCCGAGGTCGAGGCCTTCGCGGACGGGCTGGAGCTGCTGGCCCCCGGCGTCGCCACGCCCACCGCCTGGTGGCCCGCCTTCGCCGGGGACACCGAGCTCCCCTACGCCGACGACCCGGCCGTCAACGACGCCTACCTGCTGATCGCCCGCAAGCCCTGACGGGGAGGGGCCGAGTCATCCGCTCGGCCCCTCCCCGCACGCGCGTTCAGCTGTCCGTGGACGACAGGACGGTGGGCATCGCGAGGGGGACCGGGCCGCCGCTGCCCGTGGTCTTGCAGGCGTCGTGGCAGTCCTTCTCCAGGCTGCAGCACAGGGAGCAGATGGCGCCCTGGTGGAAGGGGCAGCCGGCGATGTCGGGGCGTTCGAAGTCCTCCGCGCAGACCGTGCAGGTGAGGGTGGCGGCGGAGAGCAGGCCGTCGTCGGTGAACAGGGGCTCGGGCAGGTCGTCGGTGCGGGCGATGTAGTACTTGCCCTTGGTGAGCCACGCCAGCAGCGGGGACAGCGCCATGGCGATGACCAGGGCGATGAAGGGCGAGAACGCCTTGCCGTAGGAGCCGAAGGCGTTGAAGTAGGCGACGATGCTGACCGCGGAGGCGATGAGCATCGAGCCGAAGCCGACCGGGTTGAAGTTGTACAGGTGGGCCCGCTTGAACTCGATGTAGGACGGGCTGAGCTTGAGCGGCTTGTTGATCACCAGGTCGGCGACGACCGCGCCGATCCAGGCGATGGCGACGTTGGAGTAGAAGCCCAGGATGGTGTTGAGGACGCCGAAGACGCCGCCCTCCATGAGCGCGAGCGCGATGCCGACGTTGAGGAAGATGTAGACGACGCGGCCGGGGTGACGGTGGGTCAGCCGGGAGAAGAAGTTGGACCAGGACAGCGAACCGGAGTAGGCGTTCGTCGTGTTGATCTTTATCTGGGAGAGGATGACGAAGAAGGTGGCCAGCCCGAGCGCGACGGGCGCGGCGAAGGTGTGGAACCCGGCGAGGTACTGCTGGATGGGCTGGTCGGCCTTGGACAGGCCGATGCTGCCGGCGATGTAGAAGGCGAGGAAGGCCCCGCCGATCTGCTTGAGCGCGCCGAGCACCACCCAGCCGGGTCCGGCGCTGAGGACCGCGCCCCACCACTTCCTCGCGTTCTCGGGTGTCTTGTCGGGCATGAAGCGCAGGTAGTCGACCTGCTCGCCGATCTGGGCGATGAGCGACAGGGCCACGCCGGCGCCTGCGCCGACACCGATCAGGCTGATCGAGGAGCCGGTGGGCGAGTTGCCCGCGAAGTGGGTGAACTGCGAGAACTTGTGCGGGTCCTGGACGGCGATGGAGACGAAGGGGGCGACCATCAGGACCAGCCAGACCGGCTGCGTCCACACCTGCATCTTCGACAGCGCGGTCATCCCGTAGACCACCAGCGGGAGGATGATCAGCGAGGCGATGAGATAGCCGACGGCCAGCGGGACGTGCAGGCCCAGTTGCAGGGCCTGCGCCATGATCGAGCCTTCGAGGGCGAAGAAGATGAAGGTGAAGCTGGCGTAGATGACCGAGGTCAGGGTCGAGCCGAGATAGCCGAATCCCGCGCCGCGGGTCAGTAGGTCCATGTCGATGGAGTACTTCGCCGAGTAGTACGAGATCGGGATGCCGGTCAGGAAGATGGTCACGGCCGCGGCCAGGATCGCCACCATGGCGCTGGCGAAGCCGTTGGTGATCGCGATGGAGCCGCCGATGGCGAAGTCCGCGAGGTAGGCGATGCCGCCCAGGGCCGTGGTCGCCACCACGTAGGGGGTCCAGCGGCGGAAGGACTTCGGCGCGTAGCGCAGCGAGTAGTCCTCCAGGGTGCTGTTCTTCGTCCAGCCGTTGTACTGCCTGGCGGTGTCGCCGGACGGCCCTCCGGTCGGTTCAGCGGGTCCGGGAGGGGGTGTCGGCGCCTGGTTGTCGAGCGTGTCCGTCACGGGTCTTCCCTCATTCTGCACGCGGGGTCACACCCCCGGAGGCTCCGGGGCGGTGAGGGAAGATTCCCGCCCTGTTGTTTCTCGTTCGTTTCGCGTCGTTTAAATGGGAGGGCAATAGGAATTTGCATTTCGACGCGCGTAGAATTCAGGGAACGATAAACTCTTCATTCCGAAATCGCGACACCGGAAGAATTACGGGATTCGGGCAACCGACAGCCTCGCGTGGCGCGGGCGCTGCCGACGGCCCTGTCGGGTCCAGGACAACCATCCCATGAAACCATTCCCCTGGAAAGTATTTCTGCGACCAGGTAGTGTCAACGCCCGGGCCGCAGGGCCGGATCGGTCAGGTCAGCGGCAGGGACGGGGGGTCAGAGTTGGGCGACGATGTCAAAGTCGAAGGCGTCCGCCCTGGCCAGGTAGACCCGCTGGTGCAGGTGGTTCCCCTGCAGCCGCAGCGTGCCGCGCGGCCCCTCGTAGGCGACCGTCCCGCTCACCCTGCGCATGGCGCCGACGTCCAGCGACCGGGCCCGCTCGGCCAGCGCCGCGAGCAGCCGCAGGCCCTCGAAGCACGACTCCCCCAGACTGCCCATCGGTGGCGCCTCCACCCCGAAGCGCAGCGCGTAGCGGCGGCTGAAGTCCAGGCTCTCCTCGGTCGCCAGGGTCTCGAAGAACCCGGACGTGGCCCACAGTCCGCTGGTGGCGTCCGCCCCGGTGGCCAGCAGCATGTTCTCGTCCATGTGCGTGCTCAGCCGCAGGCACCGCTGGTGCAGGCCGCAGTCGGCGAAGGCCCGGTTGAAGCGCACCGCGTCGTCCCCGATCAGCAGCATCAGCACCGCGTCCGCCTCGCAGCGCTCCACCCGGCGCAGGGCCGGGCCGAAGTCGTGCGCGCCCAGGGGGACGAAGACCTCGTCGCGGACCCTGCCCCCGCAGGCCCGCGCGTAGCGTCGCGCCGCGCGGGCCGTCTCGCGCGGCCAGACGTAGTCGTTGCCCACCGTGCACCAGCGCCGCACCCCGGTCGCCTCGGCCAGCAGCCGCATCGCGGGCAGGAGCTGCCGGGCCGGGGTCTCGCCGGTGAGGAACACCCCGGGGGTCCGCTCACCGCCCTCGTACTGGGCTGTGTAGATGTAGGGGACCCGGTGGGCGACGCGCGGCGCCAGTGCCTTGCGCACCGCCGAGATGTGCCATCCGGCCACGGCGTCCACCGCGCCGAGCGACACCAGCGCCTCGACCTCGGCCGCCACCCGCTCCGGTGCGGCCCCGCCGTCCACCACGACCAGCCGCACCTCGCGGTCCAGCACACCGCCCGCAGCGTTGATCTCCTCCGCGGCGAGCCGCGCGGACAGCTCGCAGGACGGGCCGAAGATCCCCGCCGGCCCCTGCAGTGGCACCACCAGGGCCACGACCACCGCATCGCCGCCGTGCCGTCGCAGCGGCCCCAGCTGCATGTGACTACCTCCGTGCGGGTCGCGCGGGGGCGGGGATCTTGATCCGGGCCCCGATCCCGCCACAGAAGCCCTACTTTGGTTGAACCGTAGACGGTTGAACAGTAGACCTACCGGAAGGACGCCGGCGCTCATGACCACCGAGCCGCCACCCGATCTCGCCCACCTCCTCAGCCATGCCGAGCGCCGTCTGGTGAACCGGCTCGCCGCCGTGCTGGCCGACGAGGGCTGCTCGGTGGAGCAGTGGCGGGTGCTGTCGGTCATCGCCGACGACCAGGGCCATCCGATGGCCGAGATCGCCGAGTACGCGCTGCTGCCGGCGCCCAGCCTGACCAAGCTCGTCGACCGCATGGTCGCCGACAACCTGGTCTACCGCCGGGCCGACCCCCACGACCGCCGGCGCGTCCTGCTCCACCTCTCCGCCCGCGGCCGGATCCTGCACCAGCGCGCTGCCCACAAGGTCCAGGCGGACCAGACCCGCCTCCTCGCCGCGATCGGCGACGGCGGCGAACTCGCCCGCGCTCTCGACCTGCTCACCGGGACCCTGGCCGGGCGGCAGACCGAGCGCGCCCGGCCGACGACTACCTGACCCGTCCCCTGGGCTTCAGGGGAGTCGGGGGCAGCTCGGGGGCCGGGATCGCGGGGCCGTCGTAGCCGTGGACCTGGCCGAAGCGGTCACCGGTCATCCAGTCCGCGCGGGCATCGGCGATCTCGTCCCCGGTCCGGGCCACGAAGTTCCACCACATCACCAGCTTCTCCTCGAACGGCTCGCCGCCGAGCAGCAGCAGACCGCTGTCCGCGGCGGCGCGCAGCGGCAGTTCGCTGCGGCCGCAGCCGAGGTAGAGCATCGACCCGCGTTCCACCGGCACCCCGTCCACCCGGGCGTCGCCGTCCATCACCAGCACCGCGTACTCGAAGTCGGGCTGCAGCGGCAGCCGTGCCGAGGCGCCGGCGGCCAGCGTGAGGTCGGCGCCGACCAGCGGCGAGTAGGTCCGCCCCGGTGAGCGGGCGCCGTCCAGCTCGCCCATGATCACGGTGGCGTGCAGCCCCGGTGCGGTGACCTCGGGCAGGACCGGGTGGTGGTCGAAGCTCGGCTCGGTGTGCCGGTGCGCGTCGGGGAGGGCGACCCAGAGCTGCGCGCCGTGCAGCAGCGGGGAGTGCGGGGAGGGGGACTGCTCGGAGTGCGCGATGGCCCGGCCCGCCGTCATCAGCCCCAGCTCGCGCGGCCGCACCGTGGCCAGACTGCCGAGGCTGTCGCGGTGCTCCACCTCCCCGTCGTGCAGCCAGCTGACCGTCTGCAGGCCGATGTGCGGATGCGGGGCGACCTGCATCCCCGGCTCGGAGGCGATGTCGTCGGGGCCGTAGTGGTCCACGAAGCACCAGGCCCCGACCATCCGCCGGCCCAGGTTCGGCAGCAGCCGCCGTACCACGGTGCTGCCGCCGAGCGACACCTGCTTGCCTGTCAGCAGCTCATGCACCGGCTCGGCGGAGACGTCCTCACGTCCGCCGCACACGCGCGTCTGTGGCGCGGTCTCCAAGTTGCTCATGGTGTCCAGCGTAAGCGCGAAGGGCTCTACGTCTGCGTGGGCTGGTCGCGCAGTTCCTCGCGCCCCTGATGGTGCTCCGCCGCCGCAGCTTCAGCCGCGACGAGTGCGGCGCGGACGTCTTCGTCTACGTGTTGGCGGGTCTTGAGGTAGCCGACGGTGGTGTTGGTTACGGCGACCAGGGGGACGGCGACCACCGCGCCGCCGATGCCGCCGACGATCGAGCCGATGGTCACTGACAGCACCACCGCGATCGGGTGCACCCGGACGGCGCGGCCCAGGATCAGCGGCTGCAGCAGATGGCCCTCGATCTGCTGCACTGCCAGCAGCACCACCAGCACCATCGCCGCTGTGAACACCCCGTTGGTCACCAGCCCGATCAGCACCGCGATCGTGCCGGTGACCAGCGCGCCGACCAGCGGGACGAAGGCGCCGAGGAAGATCAGCACCGAGATCGGCAGCGCCAGCGGCACTCCGAGCAGATAGATGCCGATGCCGATCGACACCGAGTCGATGAACGCCACCAGCACCGTGCCCCGGACGTAGGCGGTCAGCGTGGACCAGGCCCGCGGCCCGGCCCCCGCCATCCCACGCCGGGCGCTCGGCGGGAACAGCCGCAGCAGCCAGCCCCAGATCCGCTCGCCGTCGTAGATCAGGAAGAAGGTGCAGAACGCCGCGAGGAACACCCCGGTCAGGATCTCGATCACGATGCCGACCGTGGAGAAGCCGAAGGAGGTGATCTGGTCGCTGTTGGTGCCGATCGCCTTGGACAACTGCCCGGCGAACCCGTTGATCTGCTTGTCGGTCAGATGCATCGGCCCGTGGGTGAGCCAGGTGCGGATCTGCGAGATGCCGTTCTGGACCTTGCCGGTGACCTCGTTCAGGTTGGTGGTCACCTGCCAGCCGACGAACCAGCCGACCAGGCCGATGCCGATCAGGCCCCCGATGAAGGTCATCGCGGCGGCCAGCCCCCTGGGCACCCCGTGCCGCCGCAGCCAGGCCACCGTCGGCTGAAGCAGCGCGCTGATCAGCATCGCCGCGACGAAGGCCAGGGCGACCACGCGCAGCGTCTGGACCACCCGGAACAGCACGTAGACGCCGGCGCCGACGATCAGCAGCCGCCACATCAGTTCGGCGGTGACCCGGAGCGACCAGGGCACGGCCTCGGTCGGGCTGGTGGGACGGGCCGGGTAGCTCGCCAGGCCGTTCTCCACCGCAGGGAGGGCCGTCACCGGCGGCGGGTCATTGCGGTGCTCGGCGACCTTCACCTCGGCCTCGACCTCGCGACGCCGGTGCTCCAGCCGCGCGGTGAGCCGTGAGAGCAGGGACGCTCCCCACCCCACCGGTCCCCTCTGCTGCTCGCCTGGCATCGCCGCCCCGCCCCTTCGCACCCGATGAGGGCCCCATGAAGCCGATGGAGTCCGTGATCCGAACGGTACCCGGTGCCCTCAGCCGACGCGGGGGCGGCCCACCGGAAGGCTGAGCCGGTCATCCTTCGACAGGTGATAGGAAAATCCGGTCATTCTTGGCTTTATGGGTTTAGCCGGACATGGATCGGGGGACGACCAGCATCGAGGCCGCTCCGCACACGGCGGCCGTTCCGTGGGAGATGTATGGAAGCCCCCGATCGGACAGGGATCGGGGGCTTCAACATGTCTGCGCGGCCCTGGGGCGGCCTTTGGGCTACTCGTCAGTACGAGTGGTGGACCTGCCAGTAGGCCCAGGCGTCGCAGGGGCTCCCGTAGCGCGAGTCCATGTAACTCAGGCCCCACTTCACCTGCGTCGCCGGATTGGTACGCCAGTCCGCTCCAGCCGAGGCCATCTTGCTCCCCGGCAGGGCCTGGACCAGGCCGTACGCGCCCGAGCTGGCGTTGGTGGCGGTGTAGTTCCAGCCGCTCTCGCGCTCGACGATGTTGCTGAAGCAGGTGAACTGCGAGGCCGGGACTATCGACTGGGCTATGGCCTGCGCCGAGCCGACGGTGTAGGTCTGGGTGACGGCCGCACGGGCGGCGGCGCGGCTGGCGGCGGCCTGCGCGTCGGCACGGGCCTTGGCGGCCTTCGCGGCGGCGGCGGCCTTGTCCGCGTCGGACTTGGCCTTGGCGACCTGGGCGGCCTTGATCCGTGCGGCCTCGGCGGCGGCCTTCTGCGCGGCGGCGGTGGCGGATGCCTGCTGGGCGTCTGCCTGCAGAGCGATGTTCTCGCTCACCGTCTGGGCCTGCTCGCCCGACGGGATGTCGGCGAGAAGAGTGGATCCTGCGACATCGGCTGTCTGCACGGTGGGCTTGGTGTCGCCATTGGCGACGCCGACCACGGCTCCGACGGCAGTGACGGCGGTGGCGGAGGCCACAGCCACACCCCGAACCGAAATCCGGTTCACACGGTTTCCTTCCAGCGTCGCCCGATTGGTGACCGCACGGACGATCTCCACCCCTGACGCTGGCCTCCCCCCTGCAGTGGTCACGGGAGACACGGGCCCGGAGCGCCTCGGGTGGGAACAAGACGCCATGGAACTCGGGCGGCGCACGACCGGACCTTTCACTCTGACGAGTGGTCAGTCTTGTCCTACGCGGGGCCTGACAGGACCCATACCTTGCCCGACCCGGACGGCCCGTGGCAATTCCCAGTTACGTGGCGAAGCTCACATGGCGGATGAGGCAGGAAGTTCTGCCGAACCCCTGTGGGACACCTGATGCCATGGTTACGATCGGACAACTTTGCCTCCGAGCCGAGGCACAACAAGGGGCGCGAGGAACTGCGCGCCCAGCCATGCACTCCCGTGCACCGCCCGGCGAACAGCTCCCCGCGCCCCGGTACGAAGCGCTCAGCTGTGATTGTCCTCCAGCAACTCCGTGACCAACGCGGCGATCGGCGACCGTTCCGACCGGTTCAGCGTCACATGTGCGAACAGCGGATGCCCCTTCAGCTTCTCCACCACCGCGACGACCCCGTCGTACCGCCCCACCCGCAGGTTGTCCCGCTGCGCCACGTCGTGGGTGAGCACCACCCGCGACCCCTGGCCGATCCGGGACAGCACCGTGAGCAGCACGTTCCGCTCCAGCGACTGCGCCTCGTCCACAATCACGAAGGCGTCGTGCAGCGAGCGCCCGCGGATGTGGGTGAGCGGGAGGACCTCCAGCATCCCCCGGGACAGCACCTCCTCGATCACGTCCGGCGTGGTCACCGCGGAGAGGGTGTCGAAGACCGCCTGGGCCCAGGGGCTCATCTTCTCCGACTCGGAGCCGGGCAGGTAGCCCAGCTCCTGCCCGCCCACCGCGTACAACGGCCGGAAGACCATCACCTTGCGGTGCTGCCGGCGTTCCAGCACGGCGTCGAGTCCGGCGCACAGCGCCAGCGCCGACTTGCCGGTGCCGGCCCGACCGCCCATCGAGACGATGCCGATGTCCGGGTCCTGCAGCAGATCCAGCGCGATCCGCTGCTCGGCGCTGCGGCCGCGCAGGCCGAAGACGTCCCGGTCGCCGCGCACCAGGCGCACCCTGCCGTCCGCGGTGACCCGTCCCAGGGCCTTGCCGCGCTCCGAGGTGATCACCAGGCCGGTGTGCACCGGCAGCTCGCGCACCTCGGGGATGTCGACGGTCTCGGCGTGCCCGGCCTCGAAGAGCGAGTCCACCTGCTCGCCGGAGACGGTGAGCTCGTGCATACCGGTCCAGCCGGAGGTGATCGCCAGTTCGGCGCGGTACTCCTCCGCGAGCAGGCCGACCGAGCTGGCCTTCACCCGCATCGGCAGGTCCTTGGAGACGACGGTGACGTCGTAGCCCTCGGCCTGGAGATTGCGGGCGACCGCCAGAATGCGGCTGTCGCTGTCCCCGAGCCGGTAACCGGCCGGGAGGACGGACGGATCGGTGTGGTTCAGCTCGACCCGGATCGTTCCGCCGACGTCGCCCACGGGGATGGGGGCGTCGAGCCGTCCGTACCGGACCCGGAAGTCGTCCAGCAGGCGCAGCGCCTGGCGGGCGAAGTAGCCGAGTTCCGGGTGGTGCCGCTTGGCCTCCAACTCCGTGACCACGACCACGGGGAGCACGACCTCGTGCTCCTCGAATCGCGTCATCGCGTTCGGGTCGGCCAGCAGAACGCTGGTGTCGAGGACGTACGTGCGCCGGTCTTGCTCACTCCGGCGGCTCTTGGAGCTGACCACAGGGCCTCCCGGGCGGACAACCTGCTGTCATCCGCGGTTCGCCGGACCTTCGGGCCCCGATGGCCGAGGTCACGGTCTGACCCGGTTATTCCCCAGGTCGCCCGAACCCATGCCGACCGAAACGAACTGACGCATCATCGTCATCAGCCGTTCTTCGCATGTTGGACAAGGGGGTGGCCGGTGGATCAGGGCGGATGAAGGAGCGGGGTCTGGTGCCTGCGATCGCAAGGCGGAGGAGGGAGCCATTGCGGAGCACTGGCGACCGACGACAACGCGGCGAGCGCTGGTGCCAGGGCCCGCGACGCCGCCCTGATCCACCGGCCACCCCCTAGGCGAACTGCGGGTCAGCCGCCGAAGCGGCGCTGGCGGTTGGCGTAGTCGCGCAGGGCCCGGAGGAAGTCGACCTTGCGGAAGGCCGGCCAGTACGCCTCGCAGAAGTAGAACTCGGAGTGCGCGCTCTGCCAGAGCAGGAAACCGGACAGGCGCTGCTCGCCGGAAGTCCGGATGACCAGGTCTGGATCGGGCTGGCCGCTGGTGTAGAGGTGCCGGGCGATGTGCTCGACGTCGATGATCTCGGCCAGCTGTTCGACCGAGGTGCCCAGCGCGGCCTGCTCCTGCAGCAGCTTGCGGACCGCGTCGGCGATCTCGTGGCGGCCGCCGTAGCCGACGGCGACATTGACGAGTATCCCGGTGTGGTGGGCGGTGGCCTGCTCGGCCTCCTTGAGCACCGCGGAGGTGCTCGCGGGCAGCAGGTCCAGGGCGCCGACCGGGTGGACCCGCCAGTGCCCGGTGGCGGCGAGGTCGCGCACCGCCTGCTCGATGATGCCGAGTAGCGGGACGAGCTCCTCCTTGGGGCGGCTGAGGTTGTCGGTGGACAGCATCCACAGGGTGACCACCTCGACGCCGACCTCCTCGCACCAGCCGAGGAAGTCCGGGATCTTGTCGGCGCCGCTCTGGTGTCCGTCCATGGTGGACATTCCGGCGGCCCGGGCCCAGCGGCGGTTGCCGTCGAGCATCACCCCGACATGGCGCGGCACCGCGGTCCGGTCCAGATGCGCCTCGACCCGGCGGCCGTAGAGCCCGTAGGTCAACTGTCGGAGCACCGGTGTGCGGCGGATGACCCTGCCGAGGTCCATGGTTGTTGCGCCCCTCTGCTGCGACCCTTCGGTCTGCTGCGACCTTCCGGGCAGGCGAGCGTCAGCACCAGCCCGCCCCCGGGGGATCACCCTACTCCCGGCTGCTGAGGGTAGGTGAATCGCGCCGGGCTGCCGGGGCCCGCGGGCCTGCGGGCCCGGAGGGCGACCGTCCACAGCTCGGACTATTGTTCATTCGTCTGACAAAATGCGCCCTCCGGAGAGGCACCCACTCATGATCCCAGCTCCTTACCAGCCGGCCGAGACCCGCTACCAGGGTTCGATGAACTACCGCAGGACCGGCCGCAGCGGGCTGAAGCTGCCGGAGATCTCACTCGGGCTGTGGCACAACTTCGGCGACGACAAGCCCCTGGAGACCCAGCGGGCGATCCTGCGCCGCGCCTTCGACCTCGGCGTCACCCATTTCGACCTGGCCAACAACTACGGCCCGCCGTACGGGGCCGCGGAGGCCAACTTCGGCCGGCACCTGGCCGCGGACTTCCGCCCGTTCCGGGACGAGCTGGTGATCTCCACCAAGGCCGGCTACGACATGTGGCCGGGCCCGTACGGCGAGTGGGGCTCGCGCAAGTACCTGACCGCCAGCCTGGACCAGTCGCTGCGGCGGATGGGCCTGGACTACGTCGACATCTTCTACTCGCACCGCTTCGACCCGGAGACCCCGCTGGAGGAGACGATGGGCGCGCTGGCGTCCGCCGTCCAGCAGGGCAAGGCGCTGTACGTCGGGATCTCCTCCTACAACTCCGAGAACACCCGGAAGGCCGCGGCGATCCTGCGCGACCTGGGCGTTCCGCTGCTGATCCACCAGCCCTCCTACTCCATGCTGAACCGCTGGACCGAGGAGGACGGACTGCTCGACGTCCTGGAGCAGGAGGGCGCGGGCTGCATCGGCTTCGCGCCGCTGGCGCAGGGCCTGCTCACCGACCGCTACCTGCACGGCATCCCGGAGGACTCGCGGGCCGCGCAGGGCAAGTCGCTGGACCCCGGGGCGCTCAACGAGCAGACCCTGTTCAAGCTGCGCGCGCTCAACGACATCGCCGCCAAGCGCGGCCAGTCGCTGGCCCAGCTGGCGCTCAGCTGGCTGCTGCGGGACCCGCGGATGACCTCGGCGCTGATCGGGGCCTCCTCGGTGGCGCAGCTGGAGACCAACATCGCCGCGGTGCAGGGCCCGGCCCTGACCGCGGAGGAGCTGGCCGAGATCGACCGCTACGCGACCGACGCGGACATCAATATCTGGTCAGCCTCCAGCGAGGGCTGAATAGGCACGACTTGGTACAGACCGCATTCAGGAGGACTCCCTCCGAGTGTGGTCTGTACCTTTTTGCTCCGTCAACTGCCTGATCAAGGTTGGTTTAACGGAACCTTAAGCAGCAGCTGGTGGTCTTGACATGCCAACTGGTCTAGTCCAACTTGTGGGTCAAGCTTCACTCCCTGTCTTCCCTCCCCCACACCCTGAGGACAGATCCATGGCTTCCCCTCGCCGCGCCATCGGCGCAGTAACCGCCTGTGCAACGGCCGTCGGACTCGGTCTGACCGGCCTCGTCGCCTTCACCGGCGGCGCCGGCGCCGCCACCACCAACCTGGTGGCCAACCCCGGCTTCGAGACCGGCACGCTCTCCAACTGGACCTGCAGCGGCGGTGCCGTCACCACCTCCACCGTCCACTCCGGCACCCACGCCCTCGTCGCGACCCCCACGAGCAGCGACGACGCGCAGTGCACCCAGACCATCAGCGTCCAGCCCAACTCCTCGTACTCGCTCAGCTCCTGGGTCCAGGGCCCCTACGTCTACCTCGGCACCAGCGGTGACGGGACGACGGATGTCAGCACCTGGTCGAACAGCAGTTCCTGGAACCAGCTGAGCACCAGCTTCACGACCGGCGCCTCGACCACCAGCGTCACCATCTACCTGCACGGCTGGTACGGGCAGGCGGCGTACTACGCCGACGACGTGGTGCTGAGCGGCGCGGCGGGCGCGACCACCTCGGCCAGCGCTTCGGCGTCGGCGTCGGCGAGCCCGACGGCGTCCGCGAGCGCCAGCGCGTCGGCCTCCCCCACGCCGACCGCCACCACGGCCTCACCGACCCCGACCGCCACCTCGACCGGCAGCACCGGCACCGGAAAGCATCTGGTCACCGGCTACTGGCAGGACTTCGACAACGGGGCCACCGACCAGAAGATCAGCGACGTCAGCTCGCAGTACGACATCATCGCGGTCTCCTTCGCCACCGCCGACGCCAGCAACACCGGCGGCATCACCTTCTCGCTGGACTCGACCCTGCAGAGCAAGCTCGGCGGCTACACCGACGCCCAGTTCAAGGCCGACATCGCGGCCAAGCACGCGGCCGGCAAGAAGGTCGTGCTCTCCGTCGGCGGCCAGAACGGCACCATCTCCGTCGCCAGCTCCACCGCCGCGACCAACTTCGCCAACAGCGCCTACTCGCTGATGCAGACGTACGGATTCGACGGCGTCGACATCGACCTGGAGAACGGCCTCAACTCCACCTACATGGCGCAGGCCCTGCACTCGCTGGCGAGCAAGGCCGGCTCCGGCTTCGTGCTCACCATGGCCCCGCAGACCATCGACATGCTGACCGCCAGTTCGGACTACCTGGCGACGGCGCTGGCGGTCAAGGACGTCCTCACCATCGTCAACACCCAGTACTACAACTCGGGTTCGATGAACGGCTGCGACGGCGGGGTCTACTCCGAGGGCACGGTGGACTTCATCACCTCGATGGCCTGCACCGCCATCCAGGCCGGGCTCAGCCCCAGCCAGGTCGGCATCGGCGTCCCGGCCTCGACCAGCGCGGCCGGCAGCGGCTACGTCGCCCCCAGCGTGGTCGAGAACGCCCTCAACTGCCTGGCCAAGGGCACCGGTTGCGGCACCTTCAAGCCCAGCACCACCTGGCCGACCATCGGCGGGGTGATGACCTGGTCGACCAACTGGGACGCCAGCAACGGCAACCAGTTCGCCAACAACGAGGGCGTCTTCGTCCACGCCATGGCGTAGTCCACTCAGTGGCTGAGCGCTATCGCCAGTAGCGTGCCCAGCAGCAGGAACGGTCCGAAGGGAAGCTCGTCGCGACGCCCCGCACGGCGCGCGGCGAGCTTCGCCGTGCCGTAGCCGGCGGCCAGCAGGAAGCCCAGCAGCACGCCCGTGAAGACGGCCGCGAAGCCGTACCAGCCGAGCACGGCGCCGACGGTCAGCCCGAGCGCGGCGTCGCCGAGGCCGAACGGGAGCGCCAGCGCCATCAGCCAGAACACCGCGCCCAGTGCGGCGGCCCCGTAGAGGGCGTGCAGCGCGGAACCGGTGCGGTCCCCGGCGGGATCGGCCGCGCCGAGCAGCAGCAGGGACCCGGCCGCCGAGGGGTAGGTGAGCCGACGCGGCAGCCGGTGCTCGGCGACGTCGACCAGGGCCAGCGGCACGGCGCAGGCTGCGGCCCAGAGCAGTGCCAGGACGTGCCAGTGGTACCCGGCCGCCGCCGCGGTGGTCCCCAGGGCAACCACACACAGACCCATGAGCCGGACGGGAGAGGGCAGCCGCTCGGTGTACCTGGCGGCCTCGCGCCGCGCCGGGGCAGAGATTCCGGCCCCGGCCGCGCAACCGGCAACGACGGTGAACACATACGGACCCAGCACGGCCGCCCCCTCTCCCCCGGAGGCCTTCAGATTAGCCTCAGCCAGTGACAGCCAGGGCGTCGATCTCGACCAGCAGTCCGGCCGGGAGGCCCACGTAGACCGTGGTGCGCGCCGGGAAGCCGCCCTCGGGGAGGGCCTTGGCGAACCAGGCGTCGTAGGCGGCGTTCAGCTCGGCGAAGTGCGCGGTGTCGGTGAGATAGACCCGCATCATGACCACGTCGTTCCAGCCGGCGCCGCCCGCCTCCAGCACGGCCTGGACATTGCGGAGGGTCTGCTCGATCTGCTCGGTCAGGCCGGGACCGACCGGGGTCCCGGTGGCCGGGTCGAAGCCGACCTGGCCCGCGACCTGGAGCAGCCCGCCCTTGGCGACGCCCTGGGAGAAACTGGCGATCGGGGTCGGTGCCTGGTCGGTGCGGACGACGCTCTTGCTCATGGCGGTGCTGCTCCTCGGCGCTGGGTCGGATCTGTACGGGCGATCTGCTCTGAGGCAGGATATGCAACCAGCATTGCGTCTGCCGCAACACCCCGTCAGGAGCATCGTGAACCACCTCGCGCTGGAGCAGCTCGGCAGCACCGTCCTCGACTGGCGGTTCAAGGGCATGCCGCCCGCCCGTGCGGAGAGCACCGTCGCCGAACTGGTGGCGGCCAAGCCGAACCTCTTCGACGACGGCTTCACCACCCCGCTGCTCACCCTGGACGCGGACGCGCTGCGCCACAACCTCGCCCTGATGGCCCGTTGGACGGCGGCCCACGGTCTGGCCTTCGCCCCGCACGGCAAGACCCCGCTGGCCCCGCAGCTCTACCGGCGCCAGCTGGAGCTGGGCGCCTGGGGGATCACCGCGGCCATGCCCTCCCACCTGCGGATGTACCGGGCCTTCGGGGTGTCGCGGGTGTTCCTGGCCAATGAGCTGGTCGACCCGGCCGCGCTGGCCTGGCTGGCCGCGGAGCTGGACGCCGATCCGGAGTTCCACTTCGTCTGCTACGTCGACTCGGTGCGCGGCATCGAGCTGATGGAGGCGGCGCTGCCGACCGGCACCCGCCCGGTGGACGTGGTCGTGGAGCTGGGCGCGGACGGCGCCCGCACCGGCGTGCGCGGCGTCGCGGCCGCCGTCGAGCTGGCCCGCCGCGCCGCAGCGAGCGAGCGGCTGCGGCTCGTCGGAGTCGCCGGGTACGAGGGCGCCATCGCCACCGTCGACGACCGCGCCCAGGTCCGGGCCTGGCTGGCCGACCTGGTCGAGCTGGCCCACCGGGCCGACGCCGCCGGTCTGTTCGGCAGTGTCGAGGAGACCGCCACCGAGGAGATCGTGGTCAGCGCCGGTGGCAGCGAGCACTTCGACCTGGTCGCCGAGGCGCTGACGGAGCCGGCCCTGCGGCTCTCCCGGCCGGTCCTGCGGCTGCTGCGCAGCGGAGCCTACGTCACCCATGACGCGCTGCACTACGCCGCGATCTCGCCGCTGCGCGACGCCGCCGAGGCCGAGCGGCTGCGGCCCGCGCTGCGGCTTTGGGCCCAGGTCGTCTCCCGGCCCGAGCCCGGACTCGCCCTGCTCAACGCGGGCAAGCGCGACCTCCCCTACGACCTCGGCCTGCCGCTGCCCGAGCTGGTCCGCGACCCCGCCAACGGCGCGCAGCGCCCGGCCACCGGACTGACCGTCAGCAAGCTGGCCGACCAGCACACCTTCGTGGCCGTGGACCCGGGGACCGAGGTCCAGGTCGGCGACTGGGTCGGGCTCGGCCTCTCGCACCCCTGCACGGCCTTCGAGAAGTGGCAGCTGATCCCCGAGGTCGAGGCGGACGGCACGGTGGTCGACCTGATCCGGACCTTCTTCTGATGGCTGCCCCGACCCCTCCGCTCCCGTACCAGGACCTCCTGGTCCGCGGCGCGCTGGTGGTGGACGGCTCCGGCGGCACCCCGTACCGCGCCGACACACTCGTCCGCGACGGTCGGATCACGATGATCCACCGCGAGACCGACCCCGGCCGGCGTCCTGTCATCAGCCGCCCTGGCACCACCGGCCGCATCCTCGACGCCGACGGCCTGGCGCTCACCCCCGGCTTCATCGACATGCACGCCCACTCCGACCTCGCCCTGCTCACCGACCCGGCGCACGAGGCCAAGGCCGCCCAGGGCGTCACCCTGGAGGTCCTCGGTCAGGACGGCCTCTCCTACGCCCCGGTCGACGACCCCACCCTCGCCGGACTGCGGGTCCAGCTCGCGGGCTGGAACGGCGACCCCGAGGGCCTGGACTGGTCCTGGCGCAGCGTCGGCGAGTACCTGGACCGGCTGGACGCCGGACCCCACGGCGACGGACTGGCCGTCAACGCCGCCTACCTGGTCCCGCACGGCACCCTGCGCGCCCTGGTGCTGGGCTGGGAGGACCGCGCCGCCACTCCGGCCGAGCTGGAGCTGATGAACCGTCGGCTGGACCAGGCCCTGGCCGAGGGCGCCATGGGTCTGTCCGCCGGGCTCAGCTACTCCCCCGGCATGTACGCCGGCACCGCCGAACTGGTCTCGCTGTGCCGGACCGTGGCCGCCCGCGGCGGCTACTTCTGCCCGCACCACCGCTCCTACGGCGCCCACGCGCTGGAGGCGTACGCGGAGATGACCGAGGTCGCCAAGCAGTCGGGCTGCGCCCTGCACCTGGCCCACGCCACGATGAACTTCCAGGTCAACGCGGGCCGGGCGGGCGAGCTGCTGCACTTGCTGGACGCCGCCCTCGCCGACGGCGTGGACCTGACCCTGGACAGCTACCCCTACCTCCCCGGGTCCACCACCCTGGCAGCGCTGCTTCCGGGCTGGGCCACGGCCGGCGGCCCCGAGGAGACCCTGCGCCGGCTGGCGGCCCCGGCCGCGCTCGCCGAGATCCGCGCCGCGCTGGAGCAGCACGGCTCGGACGGCTGCCACGGCGTGGTCGCCGACTGGGACACCGTGCAGGTCAGCGGGGTGCGCACGGCCGAGCTGCGGTCCGCGGTCGGGCTGACCGTCAGCCAGCTCGCGGCCAGGGACGGCGTCGACCCCTTCACCGCCTATGTCGACCTGCTGCGCACGGACGGGCTGGGGACCACCGTCCTGCAGCACGTCGGCCACGAGGAGAACGTCCGGGCGATCATGCGCCATCCCGCGCACACCGGCGGCAGCGACGGCCTGCTGGTCGGCGACCGCCCGCACCCCCGGGCCTGGGGCACCTTCCCGCGCTACCTCGGCCACTACGTCCGTACGGAGGGCGTCCTCGGGCTGGCCGAGTGCGTACGGCACCTGAGCGCAGGCCCGGCCCGGCGGCTGGGCCTGACCGACCGCGGCCTGGTCCGCGAGGGCCACCGGGCCGACCTGGTGCTGCTGGACCCGCAGACGGTGGCGGCCGGGGCGACCTACGAGCAGCCGCGCGCCGCGCCGTCCGGCATCCCCTACGTCCTGGTCGACGGCGTACCGGTGGTCGACGACCACCGGCGCACCGCCGCCACCCCCGGACGCAGCGTCAGACGGGGTGCCGGGCAGGACACCGGGCGGGGCGTCAGCCGATCGAGCTCTGGCCGGAGTCGGGCGCCGTCGGCGTGATCAGCAGGTGGTGCGTCACGCCCGGCGTCGCCTTCACCGTCAGCGACAGGATGTGCCGCTTGGCGTCCCACTTCTGCGTGTAGTCCCCGTTGAGCTGGACGTCGCCGCCGTACGGGAAGTCCCCCGGCGGCAGGTAGACGTCGGTGCTGCCGGTGACGCCCGCCTTGTCGTTCCAGTCGACCGTCAGCTCCAGCGTGGACTTGTCGTAACCGAAGTCCACCGGCTGCCCGGCGATGGCCCGCGGGTAGGCGGTGGCCAGCACGCTCGCGATGTCGGAGGGTTTGCCGGGCGCCTTCCACGGCGACCAGCTGCCCGGATCACTGGACCAGTAGGACGACCCGATCATCATGGTGTCCAGCAGCGCCTGGACATGGTCGACATAGAGGTGCGCCCCGTCCTGGGTCGCGTCCAGACCCCACTCGCCCATCAGCACCGGCGCGTCCATCCGCGCGGCCGTGCGCTGCACCTGCTTCTGCCAGGAGGCGAGGGTACGGTCCGTCAGATAGGCGTTGGTGCCGTTGTAGGTGCCCCCGGCGTCGATGGGCGCCGGGTAGAGGTGCGGCGCGTAGCCGATCCTGGCCTCGGCGCCCGGGGTGGCCGTCCTCGGGTCGTTCAGCTTGGGCAGGGCGCTGGGGAGGCCGTAATTGGCGGTGGCCGCCTCGGGCTCGACGAAGACCCAGTGGTTCGGGTCCACGGTCCTGATGGCGTCGATGGCCTGCTGGTAGAGGTGCGCCAGCGGCCCCGTCTCGAACGCCGGCCCCTGCACCGAGCCGCCCCAGGGCTCGTTCATCAGGTCGTATCCGAGCACGGTGCTGTTCTTGGCGAAGTACGAGGCGACATGGGTCCAGGCCGCCACATAGTGCTGCTGGTACTCGGGGTGGCCGGACTGGGTGCCCCAGAACTCGTCGAAGGCGTGGGTCACCCCGGGCTGGACGGAGGTCAGTTCCGACGTGCTCTGCACCGTCGCGGCCAGGCCGCCGCTGTCGGTGGCCCAGGCGGGGGCCCCGTCGCCGCCGACCGCGGATCCGTACACGTCCTGGTGCATGTCCAGCAGCACCTGGTAGCCCTGCGCCTGGTACCAGCTGATGCGCTGTCGGACATCGGCCAGGTAGCGGTCGTCGTAGACCCCGGGCTCGGGCTCGACCCGGCTCCACTGGATCAGGAAGCGCACGAAATCAGTGCCCAGTGTGTTGTATTCCTGGGCCACATCGGCCTGTTTGATCCAGGGCATTCCGTCGGCGGACTTCTTGGCGCTGCTGGAGGTGTTCAGTCCGTAGAGGATCAGAGCACGGCCCTGCGAATCCGTGATGAATCGCTCATGCCATGCGCCGTTGCCGGAGGGCTCGGCCCCCACCGCCCCCAGTAGTCCTATCGCGCAGGCCAGAACCACCAGGTTCACCAGCCATCGCCGCAGCCGCGCCACTCGCCCCACACCCCGCCCGCCCCGTAGTACCGATCCGGTGATCCTAGATCGCCGGAACCATACATCCCACTCTGGCAATGTCCTGATTCAGTACCAAGATGTCACGGCAAATTCGCAGCTTCAGATTGTCTGGGAACGGGTGTCCAGACGGATCGTCCGGCACTAGAGTCCGGCTCATGGCCATGATCGAGCAGCGCCCCTCCCCTCTGCGGGCGGCCGTGTCGCGCGCGCTGACGGGACGGAAGGTCGCCTACGCGGGCGGCCTGGTGACGCTGCTGCTGGTGCTGGTGTTCGGGACGGACTCGCTGCTCTTCTGGTTCACCCAGAACTACGGCGAGCTGCTGATACCCAGCTCCCTCGGCGTGCCGGTGCTGCTGCCCGGACTGCGCTTCACCCGCTTCGCCCAGGAGAGCTGGACCGCGCTGGGCTGCGAGGACTTCGCCGCGCTGCTGCTGGTCGGCACGGTGGTCCGGCTGCTCGCCCGGCACCGTCGGCTCTACCCCAGCTCGGGGCGGCTGCACCGGTTCCTGGTCGGCTGGGGCGCGCTGATGGCCGGCGGGGTGCTCTCCGGCCTGTTCCGCGGGCTGGTGGTGGCCCGGGAGGTCGCGGGCGGACCGCTGGCCTACTTCGGCTACCCCGCCTTGGGCGCGCTGGTCAGCCTGGTCTGGTGCGTGGCGCTGGGCTGGATCCCCGGCCTGGCCGCGGTGTTCGCGGTGGTCCCGGCCGCGGCGGTGGTGCGGGCCCGCGAGTGGTGGGCGGAGAGCGGACGGCTGGTCCTGGTCTACCTGGTCGAGCCGACCAAGGACCTGGGCGCCCGGGCCGCGAGCACCTGGCGGGCACGAGGCGGGCCCTCGCTCACCTCACTCCGGTCACTCCGGCTTCCCGGGGGGCGACTCCCCGCGGAGACACCAGCGGCTGGCGCCGCGGGCCCGGGAACCCCGCAGGACGCGGACGCGGACGCCGTGCAGGCGGACACCGCGAGGCGAGGCGCGGTGAAGCTCCCGGCGGGCCTCAAGCTGCCTACGGGCCTGAAGCTCCCGGCGAAGTTGAAACTGCCCGGCGGGGTGCGCCTGCCCGCGAAAGTGAAGCTCCCCCCGAAGCTGAAGCTTCCCGCCAGGGTCAAGCTGCCGTCCAAGGTCAGGCTGCCCGCAAAGGTCAGGCTCCCCGCGAAGGTGAAGCTGCCTTCCGGGGTGAAACTCCCGGTGAAGTTCCCACGTCAGCGCACCGGCAGTGGCGGCGACACCGCCCCGCATGACGAAAACCACAAGGCATCCAGCACTCCGGCCCCGTAGAGTACCGAGCCATGCAGGTGATCCAGTCCAGCAAGCTCGCCAATGTCTGTTACGACATCCGCGGACCGATCCTCGACGAAGCCATGCGCCTCGAGGAGCAGGGTCACCGGATCCTCAAGCTGAACACCGGGAACCCGGCGCCCTTCGGCTTCGAGGCACCGCCCGAGATCCTGCAGGACATCCTGCGCAACCTCGCCTCCGCACACGGCTACGGCGACTCCAAGGGGCTGCTCGCAGCCCGCCGCGCCGTGGTGATGCACTACGAGGACCTGGGCTTCCAGGATCTGACGGTCGATGACGTCTACATCGGCAACGGCGTCTCCGAGCTGATCCAGATGGCCATGCAGGCGCTGCTGGACGACGGCGACGAGGTGCTCGTCCCCGCGCCGGACTACCCGCTGTGGACCGCCTCGGTGAGCCTGTCCGGCGGCACCGCCGTGCACTACCGCTGCGACGAGGAGTCGGACTGGTACCCGGACCTCGCCGACATCGAGGCGAAGATCACCGACCGCACCCGCGGCATCGTGATCATCAACCCGAACAACCCCACCGGCGCCGTCTACGACGACGAGCTGCTGCGCGGCCTCACCGAGATCGCCCGCCGCAACAACCTGATCATCTACTCGGACGAGATCTACGACAAGATCCTCTACGACGGCGTCACCCACACGCCCACCGCGCTGCTCGCCCCCGACCTGCTGTGCTTCACCTTCAACGGCCTGTCCAAGGCCTACCGGGTGGCCGGCTTCCGCTCCGGCTGGATGACCATCTCCGGCCCCAAGGAGCACGCCCGCAGCTACATCGAGGGCCTGGGTGTGCTGGCCACCATGCGGCTGTGCGCCAACATGCCGGCCCAGCACGCCATCGCCGCGGCCCTCGGCGGTCGGCAGTCGATCAAGGACCTGATCCTCCCCGGCGGCCGCCTGCTGGAGCAGCGGGACGTGGCCTGGAAGCTGCTCAACGACATCCCCGGCGTCTCCTGCGTCAAGCCCAAGGGCGCGCTCTACGCCTTCCCGAAGCTGGACCCCAAGGTCTACCGGATCAAGGACGACGCCCAGATGGTGCTGGACCTGCTGAAGCAGGAGCACATCTACGTGGTCCAGGGCACCGGCTTCAACTGGCCCGAGCCGGACCACTTCCGCCTGGTCACCCTCCCCCGCTCCGAGGACCTGGCCGAGGCGGTCACCCGCATCGGCACCTTCCTGGACGGCTACAGCCAGCCGTAGCGGACCGGACTGCTCGAAACAGAACCGCGCGAACCGGGGTGCGGGATGCCGTCCAGTCTGGACTCAGTCCAAGTTAAGATGGGATCCCGCACTTCGTCATCGCATGCCCAGAGGGCGCCCCATGTACGAGCAGCCCAAGACTGTTCCCGCCTACCGGCGCGCGCCGATCCGGCTCCAGCCCGGATCGCCGACGCCGGTCCACAACAGCAGCGCGCACAGCAGCACCGCACCGGCCTCGCGGCGCGACTCCCGGCTGGTCGGGCATCTCGCCGCGCTGTACGCCGCCACCGAGGCGGTCCGGCGTGCCGCCGGGGACGGCGCAGAGCAGGCCGAGCTGGACGCTGCGCTCCAGCAGATCGACGCCAGGATCAGCGAGGTCTCGGCCGTGTCGGACCGGGCCGCAGCCGTCGTCCGGTCAGGACCCGTGGGCGTCGGCAGCAGGCAGTTGCACCAGCAGGCCCATGCACTGGCCGGGCGGCTGCTGGTGGTCGCCGCCGCACTGCAGGACACCACCACCGCGATGCTGGCGTGCCGCCGCATGGATGCCCATGCGGCGGCACTGGCGGTGCCGGCGGCTGGCTAGCCCAGCCGCTCGACCAGCCGCTCGTACTCGGACCACAGCTCCTTCGGCGTGTGCTCGCCGAAGAGCTCCAGGTGCCCGGGAATCAGTGCGGCCTCCTGCCGCCAGATCTCCGGGTCCACGCTCAGCAGCAGGTCCAGGTCGGCCTCGTCGATGTCGAGTCCGTCCAGGTCCAGCGCCGCGCGGGTGGGCAGCACGCCGATCGGGGTGGTCACCCCGTCCGCGCCGCCCTGCAGCCGTTCGACGATCCACTTGAGCACGCGGCTGTTCTCGCCGAAGCCCGGCCAGACGAACTTGCCGTCGGCGTTCTTGCGGAACCAGTTCACGTAGTAGATCTTCGGCAGCTTGGCGGCGTCCGCCTGCTTGCCCAGCTTCACCCAGTGGGCGAAGTAGTCGCCCATGTTGTAGCCGCAGAACGGCAGCATCGCGAAGGGGTCGCGACGCAGCTCGCCGACCGTGCCCTCGGCCGCCGCGGTCTTCTCGCTGGCGACGTTGGCGCCGAGGAAGACGCCGTGCTGCCAGTCGAAGGACTCGGTGACCAGCGGGACCGCGCTGGCGCGGCGTCCGCCGAAGAGGATCGCCGAGATCGGCACCCCGGCGGGGTCCTCCCACTCGGGGGCGATGATCGGGCACTGCGAGGCCGGGACGGTGAACCGCGCGTTGGGGTGCGCGGCCGGGGTCGGGCTCTCCGGCGTCCAGCTGTTGCCGCGCCAGTCGGTGAGGTGCGCCGGGGGTTCCTCGGTGAGGCCCTCCCACCACACGTCGCCGTCGTCGGTCAGCGCGACATTGGTGAAGACGGTGTTGCCCCACATCGACTCCACCGCGTTGGCGTTGGTGTCCGCGCCGGTGCCCGGGGCGACGCCGAAGAAGCCGAACTCGGGGTTGATCGCGTAGAGCCGGCCGTCGGCGCCGAAGCGCATCCAGGCGATGTCGTCGCCGATGGTCTCGACCGTCCAGCCCGGGATCGTGGGCTGGAGCATCGCCAGGTTGGTCTTGCCACAGGCGCTGGGGAACGCTGCGGTGAGGTAGACCGGCTGACCCTGGCCGGAAGACGTCTGGGGCGGCGTCAGCTTGAGGATCAGCATGTGCTCTGCCAGCCAGCCCTCGTCGCGCGCCATGGTCGACGCGATCCGCAGGGCGTAGCACTTCTTGCCGAGCAGGGCGTTGCCGCCGTAGCCGGAGCCGTACGACCAGATCTCGCGGGTCTCCGGGAAGTGCGAGATGTACTTGGTCGTGTTGCAGGGCCAGGCGACGTCCGCCTGCCCCTCGGCGAGCGGTGCGCCCAGGCTGTGCACGGCCTTGACGAACTCGCCGTCCTCACCGAGGAAGTCCAGGACGGCCTGTCCCATCCGGGTCATGGTGCGCATGGAGACGGCGACGTACGCGGAGTCCGTGATCTCGACGCCGCACGCGGCGAGAGGGGATCCGACCGGGCCCATGCTGAAGGGCACGACATACATCGTCCGTCCGCGCATCGAACCCTCGAACAGTTCACCGAAGACGGCCCGCATCTCGGCGGGGGCCTTCCAGTTGTTGGTGGGTCCGGCGTCCTGCTCCCGCTCGGAGCAGATGAAGGTACGGTCCTCGACGCGCGCGACATCGCTCGGGTCGGAGGCGGCGTAGTAGGAGTTGGGGCGCTTCTCCGGATTCAGCCTGGTGAATGTCCCCTTGTCGACCAGGAGGTCACACAGGCGCTGGTACTCGGCTTCAGAGCCGTCGCACCACTCGATTCGGTCGGGCTGGGTGAGCTCTGCGATCTCCTGGACCCAGGCGAGCAACGGTTTGTGCTGCGTGGGCGCGGAGGTGGCCAGGGCAGAGTTCTCGTAAGGCACGATCGCTCCGTTTCGCACCGAATCGTCCTTGATTCGATGACGGGGTTGAGGGTTCTGGCAGCGTAACGCCGATATTCCGAATGCGACATACCGCCCCTGTCCCCCCAATGTGACCCAGCGCACAAAGATCTCGCTCCCAGGGGAGACGAATCAGGAAATCCGTCGCATCCACGGCAGCGAAACAGGACTTCCGGAAACCTATGAGTGAGGATTCACACCATCTACTGATAAGTAACCTACGGTTCCGTAGGTAGGGTGAGCCCATGACCGACAAGCCCAAACTGCGCGGCTGGCTGCACGCCGGGATGTTCCCCGCCTCGATCGCCGCCGGGATCGTCCTCATCTGCCTGGCCGACTCGACCCAGGCCAGGATCGCCTGCGCCGTCTACTCGGCCTCGGCCTGGATGCTCTTCGGCATCAGCGGGCTCTACCACCGCTTCACCTGGGGCCCGCGCGGCGAGGCGGTGCTGCGTCGGCTCGACCACAGCAACATCTTCCTCATCATCGCCGGGAGCTACACCCCCTTCACCATCCTGCTGCTGAGCGGCGGCCGCCGGGAACTGCTGCTCTGGCTGGTCTGGGCCGGCGCCCTGGCCGGGATCGCCTTCCGGGTCTTCTGGGTCGGCGCGCCACGCTGGCTCTACACCCCCTGCTACATCGCCCTGGGCTGGGCTGCGGTGTTCTTCCTGCCGGACTTCCTGCGCACCGGCGGCATCGCGGTGGTGGTGCTGCTGGTGGTCGGCGGGCTGCTCTACAGCGTCGGCGGGGTCGTCTACGGCCTGAAGCGGCCAAACCCCTCACCGCGCTGGTTCGGCTTCCACGAGGTGTTCCACCTCTGCACGCTGGCAGCTTTCATCGTCCAGTACGTCGGGGTCTCCCTGGTGGCGTACTCGGCCGTGGCCTGAAACCGCGCTTCACCGCGCTCGCCCCACAACCGCATATTGACTGCTCCAATCTTTTGAGAGTTACTGTCATAAGACAGAATCACTCAACTGATGGAGCCTGCCATGTCGACCTCCGAACTTCGGGCCTCCGAACCACCGACCACCGTTCCGCGCCGCTGGTGGGCGCTGGCCGCCATCTGCCTCAGCGTCCTGGTCCTCGGCTTCGACAGCACCATCCTGAACGTCGCCCTGCCCGACATGGCCGTCCAGCTGCACGCCAACACCGGTCAGCTGCAGTGGATCGTCGACGCCTACCTGGTGGTCTTCGCCGCGGCGATGCTCCCCGCCGGGCTGCTCGGCGACCGCTTCGGACGGCGGAAGATGCTGATCAGCGGCCTGGTGCTGTTCGGTGCCGCCTCGCTGGTCGGCACCTTCGCCAACTCCCCCGGCACCCTCATCGCGGTCCGCGCGGTGATGGGCCTCGGCGGCGCGCTGATCATGCCGCTGGGTATGGCGATCATCCCCAGCCTGTTCCCGGCCAACGAGCGCGCCCGCGCCGTCGCGGTGATGACCACCGGCGCGGCCCTGGGCATGCCGCTCGGGCCGATCCTCGGCGGGGTCCTGCTCAACCACTTCTGGTGGGGCTCGATCTTCCTGATCAACGTTCCGATGATCGCCGTCGGGATCGCGGCACTGGTCCTGCTGGTCCCCGAGTCGCGCAACCCCGCCGTCCCCCGGGTGGACCTGCTCAGCGCCGCCCTCGGCGTCACCGGGCTGGCCGCGCTCACCTTCGCCTTCATCCAGGCCCCCACCGACGGCTGGGGCAGCCCGCTGATCATCGGCACCCTGGTCGCCTCGGTGCTGCTGCTGGCCGGACTGGTGCTGCGGGAGCGCTCGCAGCCGCACCCGATGCTCGACCTCAGCCTGTTCGCCGACCGCGCCTTCCGCTGGAACACCCTGGCCACAGTGCTGGTCACCTTCGTCCTGATGGGCGCGCTGTTCGTACTGCCGCAGTACCTGCAGCCGGTGCTCGGCAACGACGCCCTCGGCACCGGGGTGCGGCTGATGCCGCTGATGGGCGGACTGCTGGTGGCCGCGCGGCTGGCCGAGCGGCTGGTCGCCAGGGTGTCCGTGCGCTGGGTGGTCACCGGCGGACTGCTGCTGGTCGCCGCCGCGCTGTTCCTCGGCAGCCGCACCACCCTCGCCGACGGCTACGGCTGGACCGCGATCTGGCTGAGCGTCCTCGGCCTGGGGATGGGCTTCACCATGGTCCCGGCGATGGGCGCGGCGATGGCCGCGCTGCCCGAGGACCGGGCCGGGGTCGGCTCCGGACTGCTGCAGACGCTCCGTCAGTCGGCCAGCGCCATCGGCGTCGCCCTGCTCGGCAGCCTGCTCGCGGGGATCTACACCAACCACCTGGACACCACCGGCCTGTCGGCCCCCGCCGCGCACGCCGCGCGCGGCTCGGTCTCCGCCGCCCAGGCCGTCGCCGACCAGCTGCACTCCCCGGCCCTGGCCGCCTCGGCGCACAGCGCCTTCCTGCACGGGATGACCAGCGTCCTGCTGATCTGCGCCATCACCGCCGTCCTCTCCGCGGTGGTGGTCGCCCTGCGGATGCCGGGACGGGCGGCCGACGAGGGCCCGGGCATCGCCAACGCCGCGCCCGATCAAGCACAATCGGTGTCATGACCCCCGCACCGCCGAAGTCCCTGAGCAGCCCCTCCGGCCCCGCCGCCGCGTCCGCGGAAGGCCTGGAGGAGCTCCTCGCCGCCCCGCTGGGGCTGCGGGAGCGCAAGAAGCTGAAGACCCGCCGCGCGATCCGCGCGGCGGCCTTCCGCCGGTTCAGCACCCAGGGCTACGACGCCACCACCGTCGACCAGATCGCGGCCGACGCCGATGTCTCGCCCAGCACCTTCTTCCGGTACTTCCCCACCAAGGAAGACCTGATCATCAGTGACGACTACGACCCGGTGATGGAGGCGGCGCTGCGCGCCAGGCCGCGGGACGAGCCGGTGATGCAGTCCATGCGCGAGGCGATCCTGCCGGCCCTGCGCCAGGTCATCGGGGCGGCGGGCGAGGAGATGATGCTGCGGATGCGGTTGCTCAACGAGGTCCCCGCGATCCGCAGCCGCAGCGCCCTGGAGATGATCCGCTCGCGGGATCTCGTCGTCGCCGTACTCGCCGAGCGGACCGGCCGTCCGGACGACGACCTGGGCCTGCGCGCCCTGGTCTCGGCCACCCTCGCCGTGTACGGCGAGGCGGTGGAGCACTGGTACCGCAACGGCGGCGAGGGGAACGTCGCAGACCTCTGCGAACAGGCGCTGGACGCGGTGGCCGAAGCCTTCCGCGACTGACCCCCAGTCGTGCCCCGTCAACCGCCAGTCGTGCCCCGTCAGTCGTGCAGGTCCAGCACGGTGACGTCCTCGACCGGACGGTAGCCGAGGCGCTGGTAGAGGGCGTTGCTGGTGGGGTTGGACAGGTCGGTGTAGAGCAGCACCTCCTCGGCGCCCGCGGCGATCAGCGCGCGGCTCGCGGCGACCGTCGCCATCCCGGCGTAGCCGCGTCCGCGCAGCTCCGCCGGGGTGTAGACGGGGGCGACCCGGCCCTGCCCGGCGATCACGGGAGAGAAGCCGGCCATGCTCACCGGCGTCCCGTCCAGCACCCAGAGCACCAGCCGTCCCGTCGCGACCCGGTTCTGCGCCTGAGTGGGGACGTTCCCGCTGCCCTCACCGATCGCCTCGGAGAAGTCCTCGAACCAACGCACCACCAGCGGGACGTCCGCCGCGTCCGCCAACCGCGCGGAGCCGGGCGGCTCGGGCTGAGGCGGCGTCAACTCGCCCAGCCGGAACAGCCTCTGGTCCCGGAACACGGTCCAGCCCCCGCCGGTGGCCGCCCACTCCCCGCCGACCACGCGCACCAGCGCGGCACCGCCCGACACACCGGGGACCGCGGCCCCGCTCGCGCGCCACTTCCGCACCAGGGCCCGTGCCGTCTCCTCGGCCATCGGCCCCAGCGTCGGCCGGTACGGCGGCGTGTGGACGTACGCCCCCTCGACGGCGCCGTCCTGCGCGCGCCACCATCCGAACCGGGCCGGCAGGTCCCCGCCGTAGGCGTAAGGCCCCCGCGACCGCACCGTGTCGGCCACGGTCAGCAGCACGGTGTTCCGCACCGGATCCGCCGTCAGATAGGCGTCTGTGGCGCTGAAGAAGGCATCGACGTCGTGCGTGATCTCCCAGACCATGCGCTCGATGTTCTTACAAGATCTCCGCCAGCGCCACGGGATTGGTGACCGGGGCGTCGCAGCTGAAGTGGCGGCAGACATACGCCGTGGGCAGGCCGTCCCGCAGCGGTCGCTCTGCCAGCAGCGGCACCGCCGTCGCTCCCGGCTCGCCCACCGCGAGCACCGCGCCCGGCGCCGTGGCGAGCAGCGCCGTGCGGCGCAGGGCCGCCGTCCCCGGGTGGTCGGCCGGGCCGACCACGGCGATCTCGCGCGGGCCGTCCACCAGTGCCTCGGCCACGGCCAGGCCCCAGCCGATGAAGCGCGGGGCGCGGGGGCCCAGCGCGGTGACGACGCCGAGCGCCTGCTCCGCCGCGGTGCGGTGGCGTTCGGAGCCGGTGAGGGCCGCGTAGCCGAGCAGAGCGCCGGCCGCTGCGGTCCAGCCGGAGGGGACGGCGTTGTCGGTCGGATCCTGCGGACGGCGGATCAGCTGCTCGGCGTCGGAGGCCGTGTCGTAGAGCGCGCCCGACTCCTCGTCGACGAAGCGGGTGAGGACGGTCTCCAGCAGCACGCCGCTGAGCGTCAGCCAACTGTCGTCCCCGGTCACCGAGTAGAGCGCGAGGAAGCCCTCGGCGGTGTCGGCGTAGTCCTCCAGCACGCCGGCGTTGGCGCCGGGGCGGCCGTCGCGCGAGGTGCGCAGCAGCCGTGCCTCCGGCTCCGGCGTGAGATGGACGGCGACCAGCAGGTCGGCGGCGGCGAGGGCGGCCTCCAGGTACTCGGGGCGCTCCAGCAGCGCGCCGGTCTCGGCGAGGGCGGCGATCGCCAGACCGTTCCAGGCGGCGACGACCTTGTCGTCGCGGGCCGGCCGGGGGCGCCGGGCGCGGGCGGCGAGCAGCCGGGCCCGCACCGAGGCGAACCAGTCGGCGTCGTCGGGGTCCTCCGGGAGCTGGAGCACCGACGCACCGTCCTCGAAGGTCCCGGCGGCCGTGACGGTGAACAGCGCGGCGGCCCGCGCCGCGTCCTCCGGGCCGAGCGCCTCGGTGAGCTGGGCCGGCGTCCAGGCGTAGAAGACGCCCTCGTGGTTGTGGCCGTCCGGGCCGGCGCTGTCGGCGTCCAGGGCGGAGGCGAACCCGCCCTCGGGGGTGCGGAGTTCGGCGAGCAGGAAGTCGGCGGTCTCCAGCGCGATCCGGCGCGCGAGCTCGGAGCCGGTGGCCCGCCAGAGATGCAGGTAGACCCTCAGCAGCAGGGCGTTGTCATAGAGCATCTTCTCAAAATGCGGAACCACCCACTCCGTATCGACCGCGTAGCGGGCGAACCCGCCGCCCAGCTGGTCGTAGATCCCCCCGCGCGCCATCGCCGCGCAGCTGCCCTCGACCATCCGCAGCGCCTCGGCGGAGCCGGTCGCCGCATGGTGCCGCAGCAGGAACTCCAGCGCCATCGACGGCGGGAACTTCGGCGCCCCGCCGAAACCGCCCCGCTTGTCGTCGTACTCCCGCCCGAGCGCGACGGCAGCCTCATGCAGCTCCGCCTCGGTCGGCGGGCGCTGCCCGGCGACCCCGTACAGATCGCTCCGCCCGGCCAGGTCGGCGACGATCCGCGCCGACACCTCGGCGACCTCGTCGCGCCGCTCCCGCCACGCCGCCGCGACCCCCTCCAGCACCTGCCGGAACGACGGCATCCCGTGCCGGGGCTGCGGCGGAAAGTACGTCCCGAAGTAGAACGGCTCCCCACCCGGCGTCAGAAACACCGTCATCGGCCACCCGCCCTGCCCGGTCGCCGCCTGCACCGCCTCCATGTACACGGCATCGACATCGGGCCGCTCCTCCCGGTCCACCTTCACCGGCAGGAAGTGCCCGTTGAGGTACGCGGCCAGCTCGGCGTCCTCAAAACTCTCGTGCGCCATGACATGGCACCAGTGGCACGCGGCATACCCGACGGACAGCAGTACGGGCACGTCCCGGCGCCGCGCCTCCTCGAAGGCGTCCGGCCCCCAGGGCCACCAGTCGACCGGATTGTCCGCGTGCTGAAGCAGATAAGGCGAGGTCACACCAGCCAACCGGTTCACACCGCCCAGCCTCTCACACCGCTGGAGCGCCGGTGGCCGGACGCTTCTGACGCGTCACAGTGTCTTGAGGACTCCGCCGTCGACCACCAGGTCATGGCCGGTGATGTTGTTGGGGGAGGCGGCGAACACGATCAGTCGCGCGACCTCCTCCGGGGTCGACACCCGCCCGGTGGACGCTCCCAGGGTCGACAGCGACTCGGCCTGCAGCGCTTCCACGGTGATGCCCTGGGCCTTGGCGAGCGTGCCCATGAATCCGTCCGGGTCGCTCCACACACCCGTACTGACCGGGCCGGGGGAGATGGTGATGGCCCGTACACCCTGGTCGCCGAACTGGGCGGCGACGGCCTTGGTGAGCGCGTTCAGCGCGCCCTTGGCCGCCGCGTAGTTGATCGGTCCGGCGGACAGGTCCCGGGCCGCGATGGAAGAGACATTGACGACCACACCACGGCGGTCGGTCAGGGTCGGCAGCGCGGCCTTGATGGCTCGCAGTGCACTGTAGAAGTGCAGGTTGAACGAGCGCTCCCACTGCTCCTCCGGGAGGTCGGCCAGGCTCAGCAGTGCGTCCTTGGCCAGGTCCCCGGAGTCACCGACGCCCACGTTGTTGACCAGGATGTCGATGCCGCCCAGTTCCGCGACGGCCGCGTTGATCAGGTGCGCCGGGCCGTCCACTGTGGACAGGTCGGCGATGACGGGCACGGCGTCGGTCTCCTTGAGCTCCGGAGTGACGGTGCGCGAGCCAGTGACGACGCGTACGCCCTCGGCGAGCAGCAGGCGCACGACCTCAAGGCCGATGCCTTTGCTTCCCCCGGTCACGACAGCGGTCTTGCCGGCAAGTTGCAGATCCATGGGGCTCCCTCAGCAAAATATCGGACCGATCAGTCCATAGACCGATCGGTCCGAAACTAACTCTGCTGGTCGTACGGTGTCAACCGATGGATTTGGACCGGGCGGTCTGCTATATTCCGCGTATATGTCCCCCCGCAAACGCAACCCGGAAGTCCGGGAACAGATCCTCGACGTGGCGTCCCGGCTGTTCGACGGGCACGGCGTACACGCGGTCGGGATGCAGCAGATCATCGATGACTTCGGCTGCGGCAAGGCCATGCTCTACCGCGAGTTCCCCACCAAGGACGACCTGGTGGTGGCCTACCTGGAGCGGTACACCCGCACTTTCGACCAGGTCCGGGATCTGGTGGCCGACCAGCTGCCCGACGACCCCGCCGGGCAGCTGGTCGCGATCATCAGCTGGACCGCCGAACAGGCCATGGCACCGGACTACCGCGGCTGCCCGGCCCACAACACCCACGCCGAGTTCCCCGATGAGGACCACCCGGCCCACGCCGTCTCCGTCGCCTACTACGACCGGGTGCACGGCGGGCTGGTCGACCTGGCCGAGCAGGCGGGCGCCGCCGACCCGCGCGGGCTGGCCGACAGGCTGACGCTGATCATCGACGGACTGAGCGCCAGTGGCGCCGTGCGTGGCCGCGAAGGCGCCGCGCCCGCGGCTGTGGCCTTCGCCGAGGAAGTGATCCGGCACGCCCTGGGCCCCCGCTCCTGACTGTTCCTGCCAGCCGGAGGGTCACGATCGAGTCGCCGGAACCGGGAGTGGTCAGTTGCGGTAGCTGCCGTTGCGGAACTCCTCGACCAGGGACCGGCGCGACGGATACCAGCCCCCGCCTACGTCGTCCGCCTGGTGCGCAATCGCCGCAATCGTCGCTGAACACCTCCTGAGCACACGGTGGTTGGCGCTTCCGCGCTCCGGCTGTGCGACCAGGTCTCCTCCGTGCGGCAGGGCCACCACCGCACGGCCAAGGTCTACTACAGGTCCGCTCCACATCCGCGGAGGTGACCCACGATCCCCACACGAGGAGAGCATGCCAAGGCGCACCGGCTCAGCTCAGGGACTGACAGCACTCAGCGGATTCTCTTGAAGTCGGTACGCACCGTCACGGCGACCCCGGCGAGGGTGAAACCTACCTCCTCGCCGAAGCGGTAGGGCACCGCCGAGGTGTACTCGTCCCCTTTCGGCTCCCGGTACAGGACGCACTCCCCGGTCAGCACGTCCACGATGAGGTACACCGGGATGCCGCGCGCCGCGTACTGGTTGAGCTTGCGCCCGTAGTCCTGACCGACCGTGGAACGCGACACGCTCTGGGCAACGAAGTGCACATGCTCCTGCCCGACGAAAGCGTCCCCCGGACCGAGCACCCCCGCGTCCACCACCAATACGTCCGGCTCAGGCGTATAGCCGTCCAGCTCCGGCAGCACCCCCTTGTCCCGCGTGACGTGCAGTCCCGACTCACCGGCGAGCTGCTCCGCCAACTGCAGGCGGATCGAGTCATCCGCCACGCTGTGGGCCTCCGTCACCGGCGACATGTACAGACGCCCCTGGTCGAACAGCAACTTGACCGCCTTGGGCAGCTTCATCGACCGCCGTACCTGCCGCAGCCACTGCGCGTACTCCGGGTACATCGTGCTCATCGCGCGCCTCCCAAGCGGCCAACGGACACCGCCATCGTACGGGCCGACACGTCCCCCCGGACTTCACACCGACAGCCCGCGCCACCGCCGCCCCGGACCCCGGCTCGCTCGCCAACTCCAGGGGAGTCGAACCCCTATGCCTTTCCCTTCCGCCTCCAGCCCGACTCCATGGAATGGAACTCCAGAGCTCGAACTACTCCGATGCCCGGCCTGCCGCCGGACCAGGTTCCATAAGAACCATTATGGCATTCGGAATGTCGATGGATGATCGGTGATGGATTCTGGGGTTGTCCCCTCAGCCGCCCGACATCGGGCAGCACGCGGCTCACCGTGTGACACCCCGTTCCCCACCGACAAGTAGGCGCATCCATGTCGAAGATCCTGATGGTCATCTCCGCCGCCGACGCTCTGCAGCTGGCTGACGGATCCACCCAGCACACCGGCTACTGGGCCGAGGAGGTCGTCGCCTCCCACCGCGTCCTCAAGGCTGCCGGCGTGGAGGTGGACATCGCAACCCCGGGCGGCGCGAAGCCCACCGTCGACGCGCTCAGCCTCAGCGAGCAGGGCGGTGTCTCCGCGGCGGCCGCGGAGGAATTCCAGACGTACCTCACCGGCATCATCGACGAACTCGCCACACCGCTGACCCTGTCCGATGTCAGGGCCGGCGACTACGACGCGATCTACATCCCCGGCGGGCACGCGCCGATGGCCGACCTCGCTCAGGACGCCGACCTCGGCCGGCTGCTGAACGACGCCGACCGGCAGGGCGGGATCGTCGCCGCCCTGTGCCACGGGGTCGCCGGTCTGCTCAGTGCGTCCAGCGCCGACGGCAGCTTCACGTTCACCGGCCGTGCTCTGACCTCGTTCACGGATGAGGAGGAGCACCAGGGCGGCCTCGGCGAGAGCGCGCCGTTCTTCGTCGAGTCCCGACTGCGGGACCGGGGAGCGGTCCCGCGCACGGGTGCGCCCTGGAGCACCACCGTCGTCATCGACGGCAACCTCATCACCGGGCAGAATCCGCAGTCGAGCACGGCCACGGCCGAGTCCGTCCTCAAGGCCCTCGCCGCCCGAGCCGAGCGCTGAAGGACACCCCGACGTCAGCCCGCACTCCCGCCAGGAGGCGGAACGTCATCCCTACACTGTGAGCTGCCAGGCCGCACGTGCCGGCGAAAGAAGGAAGTGCGCGTGCCGAGCCTGGACCTGCTGGCCACATTCCTGGAGATCTACCGAGCAGGCTCCCTCTCCGCGGCCGCCCAGAGGCTGGGTGTGACACAGCCCGCAGTCACCGGGCAACTCGCCCGACTCGAGGAGCAGATCGGGGAGCCGCTCTTCGTCCGCTCCAGCAAAGGGGTCACCCCCACACCGCGCGCTGCAGCGCTCGCGACCCGGGTAAGCCTGCACCTGGACGGCCTCCGTGACGCCCTGGGCTCCACGGAGGCCGAGCCGGCGCTGCGCGGAACGGTACGGATCGGTGGCGCGGCCGAGATCATGACCCTACGGGTGCTGCCCGCGCTCGCCCCGCTCACCGGCCGCGGACTGTACCTCCACGCGACATTCGGCCTGGCCCAGTACCTTCTCACCGAACTGGCCGCAGACCGGCTGGACCTGGTCGTCTCCGCCATCCGGCCCACGCACCCCGCGATGCTCGCCGTTCCGTTCGTCGACGAGGAGTTTCTCCTCGTCGGCCCGCCGTCCCTGGCCCGCACCTTGGACACCGACCGGCTCGAAACCGCACCGGCCGACGCGCTGGCCGCGCTGCCGCTCGTCGCCTACGGGGAAGACCTGCCCATCCTGCGGCGTTACTGGCGCAGCGAGTTCGGCCACCGTCCCGCCAATCCCGTCGCCCTCGTCGCCCCCGACCTCCGCGCGGTCCTGGCTGCCGTCGAAGCGGGCGCGGGTATCTCGGCGCTGCCACGCTACATCGCCGAACCGGCCTTGGCCGCAGGCCGGGTCATCCAGCTCCACTCCCCCGAGGCGCCTCCGCTCAACACCATCTACCTCGCGGTACGCCGCGGCGCGCCGGCCAATCCGGCGCTCACCGTTGTGCGCGAGCGGCTCACTGACGCGGCAGCCGGATGGGGAGGACTCTAGGCGGGGGTGCCGGGCCACGGGGTGGTGGAGGACGTTGTGGGTGGCCCAGCGGGTGCGTAACAGGTCGCTCTGGGTGGCGAGTTCTCCGACCAGGTCGATCAGGGCCTGGTCGTGGGGGTCGCGTCCGGCTTCGGCACGCAGGATCGCGACGGTGCCGGCGGCCAGGCGTTCCCAGTCGGGGTAGTAGTCGGTGGCCGTGGTGATGCATCGCGCCCGCGCCCGGTGGGCGGTCATGGTGTGTCGCCGTGGATCAGGTACCCCTGGCCGCGCAGGGTCGTGATGACCGGCCTGGCGCCGGTGGGGTCGAGTTTGCGGCGCAGCCGGTGCATGTGGACCTCGACCACTGCCGGGCCGCCGTCGAAGGCGGTGTCCCAGCAGTGGTCGAGGAGTTCGGCCTTGGAGACGACCTGGCCCCTGCGTCGCAGCAGGTGTTCCAGCACGGCGGTCTCGCGGCTGCTGAGATCGAGCCGTGTGCCGTCCCGGGTCACGGTGCGGTTGGCGGGGTCCAGGGCGAGGCCGGCGGCGGTGAGCACGGCCGGCCTCGCCGCGAGCCCGCGCCGGGTCAGCGCCCTCAGGTGCGCGAGCAGGACCGGGTAGGAGAAGGGCTTGGCCAGGTAGTCGTCGGCTCCGCTGTCCAGCCCCTCGGCGTGGTCGAGGTCCTCGTCCATCGCGGTGAGCATCAGGATCGGGGTCCACAGGCCCTGCTCGCGCAGGCGCCGGCACACCTGGTAGCCGTCCAGGCCGGGCAGCATCACATCGAGGATGATCACGTCGTGGGGCGTCTCGCGGGCCTGCCACAGCCCGGCCGGACCGTTGTCCGCGACGTCCACGACGTACCCCTCGGCTTCGAGTCCCCAGGTCAGGGACTCGGCCATGGCCTGTTCGTCCTCGACCACCAGGACCCGCATCGCTCAGGCGTCCCTGGCCGGGACCGGGACCCGCTCCGGCTCCTGGGCAGCTCCCGCGGGAGTGAGGCGCAGCAGGCGGGTGGCCCAGTCGGGCAGCCACCAGTTCGCCCTGCCGAACAGCGACACCAGTGCCGGCAGCAGCAGCATCCGTACCACCACCGCGTCCAGCAGAACGCCGGCGGCCAGTCCCGCCGCGATCTGACGGACGGTGATGTCGTTGGCCGTCGACAGGGAGGCGAGCGCGAAGAACAGGATCAGTGCGGCGCTGGTGACCAGCCGACCGGTGCGGGAGATCCCCTCCACGATGCCGTCGTGGGTGGAGCCGGCGCGGTCGTAGCCCTCGCGGACCCGGGACAGGATGAACACCTCGTAGTCCATCGAGACACCGAACAGGAATCCGAAGATCAGCACCGGCGCGAAGCTGTCGACCACCCCGTAGGAGTTGGTTCCCCACAGGGCCTGCATCCCCCAGCCGTGCTGGAAGACGAGCACCAGGATTCCGTAGGACGCCGCCACCGACAGGGCGTTGAGGAGCACCGCCTTGGCCGGCAGCAGGATCGACTTCAGTCCTCGGGCCAGCAGGAGGAAGGTCACGACCGCCACGATCGCGAACAGCAGCGGGAACGCGCCGTAGGTGGAGTCGACCTGGTCGATGCTCAGCGCCCCTTCGCCGCCCACCAGGGCGCCCTTGGGCACGGTGTTCCGGATGTCGCCGAGGGAGGTGCCGCCCTGGGAGCTGCCGACCTCGTGCTGCGGGATCGCGATCACGATCGCACTGCCGCCGACCCGCCAGGACGCGTCGGTCGGGGTGACCGCGCCGTGCAGGCTGGACACCTTGTCCAGCGAGGTGACGATCGGGGCCGCGTCGACCGCCCGGGGCACCCAGACCGGGACGGCGGTCAGGGTGCCGCTGGGGAACCCGTTGGCCTCCAGGGCCTCCAGGCCGTCGGTGTAACTGCCGCTGCTGGCCAGTGCGCTGCTGGTGGGCTGGGAGATGTTGATCGTCGCGGCGACCCCGGCCAGCCCGCACAGGATGCCCAGGCCGACCACGGCCGCGGCCACCCGGTGCTTGATGACCCCGACGGACCACCTGGTCCAGAAGCGGCTGGCGCCGCGCGTGGAGCTGCGACGCGGCCAGTCGACCTTCGGGCCGATCTTGGACAGCACGACCGGCAGCAGGGTCAGCGCGACCAGCGTGGCCGTCGAGGGAATGAACAGACCCGAGATGCCGATGCCGCGCACCACGGAGTTCGGGACGACGATCAGCGCGAACAGGCCCAGCGAGGCGACCAGGCCGGAGAACCACACCGAGTGCCCGGCGCGCTTCATGGCCTCGCGCACCGCCTCGTCGTTGGACCGGCCCGCCGCCCGTTCCTCGCGCCAGCGGGTCACGATCAGCAGCGAGTAGTCGATGGAGAGCCCCAGCCCGAGCAGAGCCACGATGTACTGCACCGAGGGGCCGATCGGCGAGGAGGACGGCATCACGAACGTCAACCCGTAGATCAGCAGCTGCATCGTCAGCACCGAGACCAGCGCCATGATCAGCGGCAGGAACGCCAGGAACGACCCGAACACCCAGGCCAGCACCAGCAGCGCACCCAGCGCGCCGACCAGCAGTTCGCCCAGCACGCTGGAGTTGCCCGAGGTGGTGTTCCCCGCCGCCAGCGACTTCAGGCTGGTGCCGTGGACGGTCAGGTTCGGCGCCGCCGCCTTCGCCGCGCCGGTCAGTGCGTCGACGGCGGTGGTGTCCATGTCGTCACCGTCGTGCGGCGGGTAGGCCAACACGATCGTGCTGGTGCCACCCGTCCCCACCAGCGTCTGACTGCCCGTCGTGGCGTAGGACACGGTCCGCAGGGTGGGTGCCGCCTTGGCGACCGCCGCATCCACGGCCTTGAGCTCGGTCTGCACTCCGGGCGACTGCACGGTCTGACCGGACGGCAGATTCAGCACCAGCACACCGGGGTCCGAGGTGGCTCCCCCGTACTGCTTCGCGATCTGCTGGTCGGCCGTGTACGCGGCGCCACTGAGGTGGTTGCCGGACACCAGCCGGCCCGACACCGACGGCGCCAGCACGACGCCGACCACCGTGACCACGAGCCACAGCAACCCCACCAGCAGTCGATGTCGGGTCACCCACGTGCTCAGCGTGTCCATACGGTCCTCCAGGTAGCTCATGGCCGGACGGCCCCGTCAACTTCACGGCGGAAGCTACCGGGGGCTACCTTTCAGAACGCTTTCAGCGCGAGGGGCCCGCCGGTTGCCGGCGGGCCCCTCGGAAGGAGCGGTCAGTTGCGGTAGCTGCCGTTGCGGAACTCCTCGACCAGGGACGGGCGCGACGGGGACCAGCCCAGCTCGGTCCGGGCCCTGGTCGCGACGGCGGTCTGGTCGAGCAGGAGGACCTCGGCGAAGTAGTCGCCCAGCCGCGCCCGCGCCTCGTCGTCGGAACCGGGGACCGCTCCCGGGGCGCCGGCGGCGACGGCGGCGGCCTCGGTCAGCTCGGCCACCGTCGGGTTCTGACCGTTGCCGATCACGTAGTAGCCACGCGCCGACTCGTCCTCCAGAACGCGTCGGAAGACCTCCGCCAGGTCGGCCACGTGCACGGTGGACCAGTGCTGCCGCCCGGTGCCGACCATGACCAGTTTCCCGGCCTCGTCCCGGGGCGACCCGAGCAGCAGTCCGGGGATCCCTCCGCCGCCGTCGCCGTAGGCGACGCTGGAGACGATGACGGCCGTGCGCACGTCCTTCGCCTCCAGTGCCCGCCGCTCGATCGGTTCCTTCCAGGCCACCAGCGCGGGCGCGTCGAAGGCTGAGTCCTCGTCGATCGAGGAATTGGCGCCGTAGACCCACAGACCGCTGATCTGCAGGTAGGGCTTGCCGGTTCCGGCGTAGGCGTCGATCACCGCGTCGACGACGGCGGAGTCCAGGTCCGCGCTGGTGGCGTCCCCGGGACTGGCGGTGTGGACGGCCCCGTCCGCGTCGCCGAGCAGGCGCACGAGCGTCGCCCGGTCGTGGAGGTCGACCACGGCCGGGGTGGCGCCGCGCGCGGCGACCGCGTCCGCCTGGGCGGCATCACGGACGAGCGCGGTCACCTGGTGGCCGTGTTCGAGCAGTTCGGTGAGGACGTGGGATCCGACGAAGCCTGTTGCTCCGGTGAGTGCGATGTTCATGGCCGCTGGTCTCCTGTCTTGATGATGACGAGGTTCCAACTTGCTTGTTCAAGTTAACCCTAGACCTGCCCACAGGATCTGCCAAGTCAAGACCTCTCAATAACTTGAATATTCATGTTAATATAGGTAAACCCGGACTGGCCGAGAGGACGTGCCCCCATGAACACCACACAGACACCACTGGTCGACGTGCGCCGCGCCGGCGACCGGTCGGAGACCAGGCTCTCCTGGCTGCACGGCCGACACTCCTTCTGGGTGGGCGGCCGGCCCTACGATCCGGACAACACCCACCACGGCCTGCTGCTGGTCCACAACGAGGACGTCATCCGGCCGGGCACCGGCTTCGAGACCCATCCGCACCAGGACATGGAGATCGTCACCTGGGTACTGGAGGGATCGCTGGTGCACCAGGACTCGACCGGCAACTCCGGGGTCATCTACCCGGGCCTCGCCCAGCGGATGAGCGCCGGCACCGGCATCCAGCACTCGGAGAAGAACGACTCCTGGCGGCTCGGCGGTGCGCCGCACACCGACCCGGTCCACCTGGTCCAGATGTGGGTCGTGCCCGACGAGGCCGGCATCACGCCGGGCTACGAGCAGTTGGAGATCGACGGCGAGCTCCTCTCCGGCGGCCTGGTCACCGTCGCCTCCGGCATGGCCAAGCACGACGGCGCCGCCGCCATCCGCATCAGGAACCGTCATGCGGCCATGTACGCGGCCCGGCTGAACCCCGGACAGCCCGTGCAGCTGCCCGAGGCGCCGTACCTGCACCTGTTCGTCACCCGCGGTTCGGTCGACCTGGAAGGCGCCGGCCCGCTCGCCGCAGGCGACGCCGTGCGGTTCACGGCGACCGGCGGACAGCGGGTCAGCGCCTCCGAGCCCGCCGAAATCCTCGTCTGGGAGATGCATGCCGATCTCGCCGGCTGAGCGTCAGGTCCGACCGGACACCTTGAAGAGTCAAGCAACCACAAGGGATTGGTACTCTCGCAGAATGACCACGACCGAGCACTCGCCACAGACCGATGAGCAGGCAGACCTGTGGCTCACGCCGGGCGAGCTGACCTCGTGGCTGTCGGTGGTCCGCCTGATCACCAGGCTGCCCTGGGCCATCGACGGCCAGCTGCAGCGCGACGCCGACCTGAGCATGATCGAGTACATGGCCATGGCGATGCTCGCCGAGGCGCCGGAGTGGACCATGCGGATGAGCGAGCTGGCCGAGCGGACCAGCGCGTCGCTGTCGCGCCTGTCCCACCTGGCCAAGCGCCTGGAGTCCCGCGGCTACGTACGGCGTGAGCCGGACCCGACCGACGGGCGCTTCACCAACGCCATTCTGCTGCCGCCCGGGATGCACAAGCTGGAGGAGGCGGCGCCGGGCCATGTGGCTTTCGTGCGCCACCTGGTGATCGACAGCCTCTCCGCCGAGCGACTGCGCCGACTCGGCCAGGACGCCGAGCGGATCGTGCAGCGGATCGACTCGCCGGCGCGCTGACCCGGCCCCCGAAGGACCCCGCCGCAGATCGTGCGGCGGGGTCCTTTGCTGCAAGCCCCATTCACATGAACAGTCAAGTTAAAGCTGGCCACCTGGACGTCTCCTAGCAAGTCTTACGCACTCATATGACTTGAGTGTTAAAGTGATTTCAGTCGGATCAGCGACCCCGGCACCGGGGTGCAGAACCAAGGAGAGCGTCATGAACAAGCGGCAACGCATCGCCCTGGGAGCGGCCCTGGCCGCGGTCGCCGTCGGCGGCCTGACGGTCACGGGCTCCGCGGCCAACGCCCAGACGACCGGCACCCGGACAGCCGGCGCCCAAGCGGCCGACACCCAGAGCGTCGGCCGGGACTCCCGGGAGGTCCGGGCCAACGAGGCCGTGGTGGAGGCGTTCATGCGGGACGTCCTCGACGGACACCACGGCGACCACGCGCCGAAGTACCTGACCGCGGACATGAAATGGCATGGCGGGACGGTCGGCACCGTCGCCGGGCGCGACAACGTCACCGGCCTGATGACCGCGGTGGTGACCTCGCTGCCGGACCTGCACGCCTCCGTGCAGGACATCTTCGGCCAGGGCGACGAGGTCGTGGTCCGCCTGGTCGTGACCGGTACGCAGACCGGGCCCCTGCTGGGCATCCCCGCCAGCGGGCGAGCGGTGCGCTGGGACGCGACCGACCTCTACCGGCTGCACAACGGCAGGATCTCCGAGGAGTGGGCCGCCGAGGACTTCACCGCCTTCCTGGCCGACACCGGCACCTACAAGGCCCCCTGGATCCCGTAGGGGCGACGCCCCAGCAGCGGTCCGCTCCGGCGCATGTTCCCGGGGACGTGGGAAAGTCAAGCCCTCCTGCCATTGACAGGTATAGACCAATAGGGTTGAGTCTTCACCACGTCCCCGTTGAGAGCGCTTCCAAGGGGACGAAACCGTCCCCCATGACGTGCGGCCCCACCCGCACGAAGGAGTGACCCATGCCCCGACAGCGCCGCTTACTCGCGCTGCTTTCCGCCCTCGCCATCGCGTTCGGCGTCGCCGCCGTACTCCCCACGGCCTCCGCCGCCACGGTGAGCTGCGCGGCAGGATGGAGCTCGACGACCGTCTACACCAACGGGAACGTCGCCTCGTACAACAGCCACAACTGGCTCGCCCAGTGGTGGACCCAGAACGACACCCCCGGTGGATCCGCGGGCGTGTGGAAGGACCAGGGAGCCTGCGGAAGCGGGGGCACGACCACGCCGCCGACCACGCCGGCCAGCGGCTGCTCCTACCCCGCCTGGGTGGCCGGCACCTCGTACACGGCGGGGACGATCGTCCAGTACAGCAACGGCCTCTACTACCAGGCCACCCATGACAACCCGGGCTACGACCCGGTCATCAGCACCTGGTACTGGTCCCCGTACAGCTGCACCTCCGGCGGCGGCACCACCACACCGCCCGCCACCACCGGATTCCCGGTCAGCGAAGCCCAGTTCAACCAGATGTTCCCGAGCCGGAACTCCTTCTACACCTACAGCGGCCTGGTCACCGCGCTCAGCGCGTACCCCGCGTTCGCGGCCACCGGCAGCACCACCGTCCGGGCCCAGGAGGCCGCCGCGTTCCTGGCCAACGTCAGCCATGAGACCGGCGGGCTGGTCTACATCGTCGAGCAGAACACCGCCGACTGGGGCACCTACTGCCTCGCCTCCGAGCCCTACGGCTGCCCGGCCGGAACGTCCTCCTACTACGGCCGCGGCCCGCTGCAGTTGAGCTGGAACTTCAACTACAAGGCGGCCGGTGACGCCCTCGGGATCGACCTGCTCGACAGCCCGAGCCTGGTCGCGACCGATGCCGCGATCTCCTGGAAGACCGCCCTCTGGTACTGGGACACCCAGAACGGCCCCGGCACCATGACCGCGCACAACGCCATGGTCAACGGCGCCGGCTTCGGAGAGACGATCCGCAGCATCAACGGCAGCATCGAGTGCAACGGTCAGAACACCGCCGAGATGCAGGACCGGGTCACCAAGTACCAGTCCTACGCCGCGATCCTCGGGGTCTCGCCCGGCAGTAATCTCACCTGCTGAAGTCGGCCGGAGCGACGCCGTTTCCGCCCTCTCCGGGGCGGGGGCGGCGTCGTCCCGCGCGCAGGGGGTGGATGCTCGCTACGGTAAAGGGGACACAGCAGATCAACAGCTGACATTTCCCCTCGACGTGAGGATCGGCCCCCCATGAGCCTCAGTATCCGCAACCAGATCCCCGGCACCGTCACCTCGGTCACCCCCGGCGAGGTGATGGCCACGGTGCGGACCAGACTGACCGGCGGCCAGGACATCACCGCGGCCATCACCCTGGAAGCCGTCAAGGAACTCGGGCTGGCCGAGGGCACCGCGGTGCGCACCATGGTGAAGTCCACCGAGGTCTCGCTGGCCACCGGGCCGGTCACCGGTCTGAGCATCCGCAACCAGATCCCCGGCACCGTCTCCGAGGTCGCCACCGGCGGCGCGATGGCCACCGTCAAGATCGCGGTCGAGGGCGGCGAGATCACGGCGGCGATCACCAAGGACGCCGTCGCCGACCTCGGCCTCACCGTGGGCACCAGGGTCACCGCGCTGATCAAGTCCACCGAGGTCTCGCTGGCCACCGTCTGACGCGCCGACATTTCCCGGCTGTGCGGCATCTGCAAGGGCGGATGCCGCACAGCCCTTGCATATACCAGGCAATGACCCCCTGGGGTGCCGTACCCGCGATTCGATGCACCCGGCGGCGGGTACCTGCCTCTCAGCCGTACGGCGCGCGCGTCGAGAGGGGACCCCAGCCATGAGCCGTCCCACCCCTGCTGTCCGCCTGCACGGACACCTCGCCCAGCCCCGGGAACTGACGGTGGAGCAGCTGCGGGAGCTGCCCGCGCACCGGGCCGAGGTCAGCTTCGACTGCCGCACCAGCGGGCCGCAGCACCACGCCTTCGAGGGGCCGAAGCTCTGGGACGTGCTGCGGGCGGCCGGGCTGCACCTGGTGTCCGCGAACCGGAAGGGCCGGCTGGGGCATCTGATCACCATCACCGGCGCCGACGGGCACTTCGTGCTGCTGTCCTGGGCCGAGATCGACCCCGAGTTCAGCGGCCAGCAGATCCTGCTGGCCACCAGGATCGACTCCCGTCCGCTCGACGCCGCCGGACCGCAGCTCGTCGTCCCCACCGACGTGTGCGGCGCCCGCTACATCAGCGGCATCACCGCCGTGTGGGTCGGCCCCCTGCATGCCTGGCAACCCACCGCTGCTGTCCAGAGTCATCCCGACGGTCCCGGTCAGCGGGCGAGGACGCAGTCCCCGCACAACGCGCCGGCCCTGCCGGGAGCGGCGCGGTAGATCAGGCAGCAGCTGCGGCGCCGGAACCCGCTCCCGACGGTGGCGTCCGGCGCGTGGGTGCCGCGCAGGGCCGGCCGCGCCAGCAGCAGGCCGGCCGCGGCACGGGTCTCGGCAGCCAGGTCCGGACGGCCGCCGGCCAGGACGGTGGCGGCGCCGTTGACCGCGGAGGCGACGTTGCCCCAGAGGATTTTGGGCGAGACCGACAGCGCGGCTGTGGCCTGGACCAGGGCGCTCACCGGACCGTCGACGAGGTCGTCGGGTGTGCCGGGGGCGAAGGCGGCGGCGTCGAAGGAGAGCGGGAACGCTCCGCCCGGGACCGGCTGCCACCGGAGCAGCTCCAGGTCCGGCCGCGGCCAGGCGCCGGACAGCACGGCGACGGCCAGGGCCGGGGAGACCAGCCTGGCGGTCAGTCCCAGCTGGGTCACCGAGGCGGCCACGCGCAGTTCGACGGCGGCGGGGCTCTGCGCTCCGGCTGCGGCGAGGCGGGTCCGCACACCGTCCGCGCGTTCGCGCAGCAGCCGCGGGTCCTCGACCAGGGTGCGCAGCTCCTGCCACGGCGGGCGGGCGGGTGCGTCCCCGTGGTGGCTGTGCAGGGCGAAGAACGGCCCGAGGGCCGCGAGCTGGTCGAGCATCGCGAACATGAGCACAGTCTCCCTGGCTGGAAATACGCGGAAAGGTAAGGTTTCGGAAATTGCCGAGCCATCCCCTGCACTATGGGGATCACAGGTTCGAAGTTCCCAGGGAGTGTTTATGGCAGGCCGACCCGAGCGCCGACCGCAGCAGACCCACCGTGGCCGGGTGGAGCGCGTCGAGCGGCTCACGCCGCACATGATCCGGGTCGTCCTCGGCGGCGAGGGCCTCGCGGCCTTCGCCACCAGGGGGCTCACCGACCATTACATCAAGATCCAGTTCCCGCGCCCGGGCGTGGTCTATCCGGAGCCCTTCGACCCGGCGCTGATCCGCGCCGAACTGCCGCGCGAGGACTGGCCGGTGACCCGTACCTACACCGTGCGGCGCTGGGACGCGGAGACGGGCGAGCTGACGGTGGACTTCGTCCACCACGGCGACGAGGGAGTGGCCGGGCCCTGGGCCGCGCGGGCACAGCCCGGCGACGAGATCCACTTCGGCGGACCCGGCGGCGGCTACGCCCCCTCCCCCGACGCCGACTGGCACCTGCTGGTCGGCGACGAGAGCGCGCTGCCCGCCATCGCCGCCGCCCTGGAGCAGCTGCCCGAGGGGGCCAGGGCGCATGTCTTCGTCGAGGTGGCCGGTCCCGAGGAGGAGCAGAAGCTGCCCACCCCGGCCGACGCCGAGATCACCTGGCTGCACCGGGGCGAGGGACGGATCGGCGAGGCCCTGGTCCGCGCCGTCTCCGGGCTCGACTTCCCGACCGGCCTGCCCGAGGCGTTCGTGCACGGCGAGGCCGGCTTCGTCAAGGAGCTGCGCCGACTGCTGCGGGTCGAGCGCAGCATCCCGATGGACCGGCTCTCCATCTCCGGCTACTGGCGCACCGGTCAGGACGAGGACGGCTGGCAGTCGACGAAGCGGGAGTGGAACCGCAGCGTCGAGGAGGAGCAGGGGAGCTGAGGCCCCACGGCGGCGCGGTTCGTCACCCGTGGGCGGTGGCCGACTCGGCGCCCACACCTGCCGTCTTGACGGCGGATGACCCGAGCGAGTCGAGCAGCGCGGCCGTCCGGGCGTCGGTGAGCCGGTAGCGGACCACGCGGCCGTCCTTGTCCGGGGTGACCGTGCCCGAGGCGCGCAGCAGCCGCAGCATCTGCGAGACCGCGGTGTCGGAGATCCCGGTGGCGATGGCCAGGTCGGTGACGGCGATCGGGCCGCCGTGGTGGACCGCCAGCAGCAGGGTGAGCCGGCCGGGCTCGCCCAGCAGCGCGAACCTGGCCGACCATTCGGCGACCCGGGCGGCGTCGCCGATGCCCTCGATGGCGTCGCAGACGGTGTGCTCGTCGATGGTGCGCCGGTGCGCGCGCTCCTCGGGAACCAGATGCATGCGCCCACTTCACCTCAGAGTCCGAGTGAGATGCAACACCTGCACAGCTGTGCAGGCTTGATGATGTGGTCCCCGCACCCCTACGGTGGTTCAGCCGTGGTGTTCGGGAAGACCGGTGAAGGGCCCTCAGGGGCCCCAGACCGGAGCGGCCCTCGCCACTGTGATCGGGAAATCTCCGCACCGTGCCTGTTCCTCCGCCGAGGAGCCGGCGGCCACTGGGCGCGCTCGCGTGCCTGGGAAGGCCGGGTGCTGGAGGTGTTCGCACCCGTCAGCCAGGAGACCGGCCACGGCACCGCACGACTTACTGTCCACGAGGTGCTGGAGAGGCTGCCCTGCTATGACCCTGCCCGAAAACCCCGTCATACCCGTGAACCCCGTCATACCCGTGCTCCGCTGGGAGCGCAGGGACTGGATCCGCACCGGCGGGCTGATGGCGGTGATCGCCGCGCTCCATGTCGTCGCCTTCGGCATCCTGGCCGTCATGGTCGCCCCGCACCACTACACCGTCGGCAAGCAGGTCTTCGGCCTCGGCCTCGGCGTCACCGCCTACACCCTGGGCATGCGGCACGCCTTCGACGCGGACCACATCGCCGCCATCGACAACACCACCCGCAAGCTGATGGCCGACGGCAAGCGCCCCATCTCGGTCGGCTTCTGGTTCGCGCTGGGCCACTCCAGCATCGTGGTGCTCCTGGCCGCTGGCATCGCCGCCGGAGCCCGGTTCGCCGGGGCCGTGACCAATGACTCCTCCAGCACCCACCAGGCCCTGGGCGTGGTCAGCACCAGCGTCTCCGGCGGCTTCCTCTACCTGATCGCCGCGCTCAACCTGGTCTCCCTGTTCGGCATCAACCGGGTGTTCCGGGCGATGCGCCAAGGACAGTTCGACGAACACGAGTTGGAGAAGCACCTGGACAGCCGCGGTTTCATGAACCGCATCCTGGGCCGGCTCACCAAATCGATCACCCGCCCTGGCCAGATGTTCCTGATCGGCCTGCTGTTCGGCATCGGCTTCGACACCGCCACCGAGGTCACCCTGATGGTGATGGCCGGCTCCGGCGCCGCGGCCGGCCTCCCCTGGTACGCCATCCTGTGCCTGCCGCTGCTGTTCGCCGCCGGGATGAGCCTGTTCGACACCCTCGACGGCACCTTCATGAACTTCGCCTACCACTGGGCGTTCTCCAACCCGGTGCGCAAGGTCTACTACAACCTCGCCATCACCGGCCTCTCGGTCGCCGTGGCGTTCCTGATCGGCACGATCGAGCTGGTCGGTGTGGTCCACGACCAGCTCGGTCTCGACGACCCGGTCAGCAACTGGATCTCCGGCGTCAACCTCAACAACGTCGGCTTCGTCATCGTCGGACTGTTCGTGGCGGTCTGGGCCTGCGCCCTGGCCTACTGGCGGCTGGCCAGGGTGGAGCACCGCTGGGGGAACCAGGCCTGACCCGTCGCGGCCGTCCCGGCGGCGCACGGCGCCCGGGACCGACCGATGTGACCGGATTCGGTACCGCCCGGACCCTTGACTCACAGGTACGCCTTCTTGACGTCGCGCCCGCGGCACGCTGGGATTCGTGGCAGTCATTGCAGACTATGTCAGGTCCATGGCGTGACAGGGCGCGGCGGGGGTACTCAGGAGGACGGACGGTTCCATGCAACCAGCACCGAGCGGCAGCACACCCCCGATCGGCCGCGGCCTGCTCCTCACCGAGGCCCGTGGCGCGCTGCGGCCTGACCGAGGGCTGCTGCTCACCGGTCCGGCGGGGATCGGCAAGAGCGCGGTCCTGGACGTCCTCGCCGCGGAGGCCGCCGCGGCGGGAATGCTGGTCCTGCGCAGCGCGCCGATCCCGGAGGAGTCGGTGCTCCCCTATGCCGCCCTGTCCGACCTGCTGTCCTGCGTGCCCGCCGACCTCCTGGCCCAGTACCCGCCGCTGCTGCTCCGCACCCAGCCCGGCACCGCCCAGGAGCGGCTGGCCCTGCACACGGCCGCGGTCCGACTGCTGCGCACCCTGTCCGCGGACGCGTCCGTGCTGCTCGTCCTGGACGGGCTCCAGGACCTCGACCTGCCCAGCGCCGCGCTGCTCTCCTTCCTGACCCGCCGGGCCGGCACCCTGGCCGTCACCGTGGCCGCCGCCGAACGGACCGGCTCAGGCGAATCGGCCCTGCGCAACCGGCTCTGCCCGCCGACCGTGGTCGAACTGGCCGTCCCCCCGCTCCCCGACGACGCGATCGAGGAACTGATAGCCCGTCAGGGATCGCTCCCGCCGGTCCGCGAGCTGCGCCGGATCCAGCAGCTCAGCGCCGGGAACCCGTTCTACGCCCGGGAATTGGCCCTGGCCGCAGGCAATCGTCCACAGCCCGGCGGCCGGTGGGCCGAGGAGGAGCCGCCGGTCCCGCGGCGGCTGCGCAACCTGCTGCTCGCGCCGACCCGCGCGCTGCCGCCGCAGTCCCGGTCCGCACTGCTGCTGGTCGCCTGCTCGCCGCAGCCCACGCTCGGCCTGCTGCACGCCGCCGGCGTCGCCGACCCGGTCGCCGCGCTGGCCGAGGCCGAGCGTCTGGGCCTGGTCTCGGTCTCGGCCCACGGCCGGGTACGGCTGCGGCACCCGCTGCTCGGCGCGGCGCTGCAGGCCGAGGCGCTGCTCCGGGAGCGGATCGCGGTCCACACCGCCCTCGCCGAGGCCACCGCGGAACCCGTCGCCCGGGCCCGGCACCTCGCGCAGGCCCACCCACGGGAGGACGCCCAGGTCGCCGCCGCCCTCGCCGCGGCCGCCGACGTGGCCCGGCACCGCGGCGAACCCGACACCGCGTACGAGCTCACCGCCCTCGCCGCCGAGCACACTCCCGCCGCCGACCCGCGGCGGCGCACCGCGCGCCTGCTCGCCGCCGCGGCCCACGCCGCCGACGCGGGGCTGCACGAGGACGCCCGCAGATCCGCCGCCGGAGTGCTCACCGACTCCGCCGACCCGGCCCAGCGGGTCCGGGCCCGGATGATCCTGCTGGAGACGGTCGGGCAGGCGCTGGACGAGGCCGGCGGCCTGATCCAGGGCGGCCTCGCCGACGCCGGGGACGACCCGTCGCTGCTGGCCCCGCTCTACTTCTGGTCCGCCGTCCGGGAGTTGCTCGGCGGTCGGACCGGCACCGCCGCGGCGGAGGCCCAGCGGGCCGCCGCCCTCGCCTTCACCGCGGAGGACCGGGCCACCCGGGTGGAGGCCCTGGGCCTGGTCGCGACCGTGCAGGGACTGCGCGGAAACCCGGTCGCCGCCGACGCGGCGCTGGAACTGGCGCTGCAGCTGGCCGCGGCCGAGCAGAGCGCCAGCCTGCTGCGCCGGCTGGCCCTGGCCCAGCTGGACGCCGACCAGGTGCCCCAGGCCCGGCGCCGGGTCACCGCCCTGCTGGACCCCGGGGCCGGGGCCGAGGGCGTGGAGGACACCCTGGCCACCCTGGTCGCGCTGGTCCGGATCCAGACCCGGGCCGGGGAGTGCCGACAGGCCCTGACCACCGCCGAACGCTGCACCGCCCTGGTCGCCGACGCCGGCCAGCCCTCCCCCCTCGCCGCCTACGCGGCCGCGCTGGCCGAGACCGCCGGCGGCAGCACCACCCGGGCGGCCGAGCTGGCCCAGCGCGCCGTCGACGGCTGCGCGGCCGCCGGCGACCGGCTGTACCAGGTCCGCGCGCTGGGAGCGCTGGGCTCCGCGCTGCTGCTGCCCGGCGGCGCCGAGGGCGCCGCCCGGGCCGGCGAGGCGCTGCAGCGAGCCCGGGAGCTGAGCGAGGCCATGGAGCTGGCCGACCCCGACACGGTCCGCCGGCTCGCCGACCTGGTGGAGGCGCTGCTGCAGTCCGGCGAGACCGCGGAGGCCCGCGCCGTGCTCGCGGAGGCCCGCCGGCTCACCGACGCCTGGCCCGCCCCCTGGGGCGCGGGCGCGGTGGCGGCGCTGGACCGCGCCGAGGGCCTGGCGCTGGCCGCGCTGGGACGCACCGAGCCGGCCATCGCCGCGCTGCGCGTCTCCGCCTCCCGGCTCCAGGACCTCCCGCTCCCGCTCGAACTGGCCCGCACCCTGATCGCCTGGGGAGCCGTCGAACGCCGGGCCCGGCACCGCGCGGCGGCCCGCGCCGTCCTGGACCAGGCCGGGGCGATCTGCCGGACGCTGCGCGCCGAGCCGCTGCTGCTGCGGATCCAGCAGGAGCGCGAACGCCTGGAACCGGGCGACCGGGCCTGCGCGGTGGACGACCTGACGGCCAGTGAGCACCGCGTCGCCGAACTGGTGGCCGGCGGCGCCACCAACCGCGAGGTCGCCGCGGCGCTCTTCGTCAGCATCAAGACCGTCGAGGGCACCCTCTCCCGCGTCTACCGCAAACTGGGCGTTCGCTCCCGAACCGCCCTCGCCCGCGCCGTCGTCGCCGTCAGCCCCACCGGCCCCCCACCGGCAGAAGCCTTCACCCAACGGGCCAGAGTCGTCCCACTGATGTGAGGAGGCCGGGCCGCGTGAACACAATGCGCAAAACTACGGCTTAAGAACTTAATGGCGAGTTAAACACGAAACATGGATGTCATCTGCGCGCCGTCCTAACTTCAGAGTCCTCAACGGCGAGGACGAAAGGAGACGGACGTGACGGCAGCACGCAGTGACCAGGCGGTCGGCCCGGCGCCCGATCCGGGCGCCAAGGCGCCGGGACGCGAGGATGCCCGCATTGAACTGTCCGGTGTGACCAGGAGATTCACCTCACCGGCGGGGAAGGTGTTCACCGCGCTCCGCGAGGTGAACTTCACCGTCGAACCCGGTCAGTTCTGTGCGGTGGTGGGACCGACCGGCTGTGGCAAGTCGACGACCCTGGGCATGGTGGCCGGGTTGGACCGGCCCAGCGCCGGGACCGTCCGCGTCGGCGGCCGGGAGGTCGACGGGATCACCGACGGCGTCAGCTTCATGTTCCAGCAGGACGCCCTGCTGCCCTGGAAGACGGTGCTCGCCAATGTGGCGCTCGGCCCGGTGTTCCGCGGGGTCGGCAAGAAGGAAGCCCAGGCCAAGGCCAGGGACTGGCTCGGCCGGGTGGGCCTGCGCGGCTTCGAGGACCACCACCCGCACCAGCTCTCCGGCGGTATGCGCAAGCGCGTCGCCATGGCTGCCGCGCTCATCAACGAGCCGTCGATCCTGCTGATGGACGAGCCCTTCGGCGCCCTGGACGTGCAGACCAAGGCGATCATGTCGAACGAGCTGCTCGGCCTGTGGGAGGAGACCAAGCCCTCCGTCCTGTTCATCACCCATGACCTGGAGGAGGCCGTCGCCCTCTCCGACCGCGTGGTCGTGATGACCTCGGGGCCCGGCACGATCAAGGGCGTCTACGACATCGACCTGCCGCGCCCGCGCGGCGCGGTGCAGGAGATCCGCTTCGACCCGCGCTTCCTCGAACTCCACCACCAGATCTGGGAGTCGCTCAAGGACGAGGTGCAGCGCGCCTACGCGCTCACCGGCGGTACCTCTGCTGCTTCCGAGTCGGAGGGAGACCACTGATGTCCACCACATCCGAGCCCCGGGAGCGGGAGATGCAGACCCCCGACCAAGTTCGCTCCGTCCTGCAGTCCGAGATCGCCGCCGACGAGGCCACCGTCAAGGCCAGGGCGCTGCGGCAGGCCCGCACCCGCAAGATCCAGGTCAACGTCAGCCGGGTACTGCTGGGCGTGGTCATCATCGGCGGCTGGCAGCTGTTCGCCCAGTGGAAGATCATCGACCCGTTCTTCTTCGGCCAGCCGTCCGGCATCGTCAGGCAGCTGATCGACTGGTTCCAGCACGGCACCTCGTTCGGCTCCATCTGGACGCAGATCGGCGTCACCATGGAGGAGGCCCTGCTGGGCTTCGTCTACGGCGTCGGCGGCGGCGTGGTGCTGGGCGTGCTGCTCGGCCAGGTGCGCTTCCTGGCCGATGTGATCGGGCCGTACATCAAGATCGTGAACGCCGTCCCGCG
>NZ_JBGCAQ010000029.1:0-102375 GCF_041261405.1 Streptacidiphilus sp. EB103A
ACGCGAGAGCAGCCACTTCCTCGCCTTCCTCGGCCTCGCCGCCGCACTGACCTGCTACAAAAAGCTGGCGAAAGCGACCACATGAGACACACTCTTACTCTGCATAACAGTGACCTCCTGTTTCCCCAAGCAGGGATGATCGCTAAGCGAGGCCCCCGACCATTCTCGCCAAAGATCCGGCCGGGGGCCTCATCACGTGCTTTTGAAGTTATAGGACGATATGCGGCAATTCAAATACCAAACCTGCGAACCACCCTTGTGTCGCAATGATTCGGCATTCCCATCCAGAAGCAATGCATATATGGGAAAAATGCATCGAAACCGAAAAACCACCCTCAGCCTTGGCCTGGCAGCGGGCACGAGCCAGGTGCGCCGGTCGGACCCCGGGCCGCAACAGCAGCTGCGGACGATCCCGTAACTACGCGACACCAGGGTCTGACCTGGGGATATTTCCCACGCCGGTTACCCTTCATGAACACCGTTGATAGATCTCAGCCGCCGAGAGGGCCCGGCGAGACCACCATCACCTGCCACCCGCCGGAGCGGGTGACCTTCTTCAGCCAGTGCGCCGGGATGATCTGGTCGGTGTCGACATTGCTGCGGCGCTGGCCCATGAGAAATACGCCCGAGAAAGTGGCTTCACCCTGGGGTGAGGACTGTCCTATACAGCCCAGGAGATCACAATTTCTTGTTTTGCGGGGGCCGTCTCGTAGATAAAACGCACCAGAAAACGCCACAATGTCCAATTCTGCCCCGAATCGTGGTGTAGCCGGTCTTGGGCGAGATCTTCACCGCCGCCCAGCCGCCGGCCGACCGCGAGGCCGGCTCCTGCCGAAGCCACGGGCTCGTGCCCCGTCGGTCCACCGGCGACTCGATGCAGAGAAACAGGATTGAACTTGCGTCCCACGATCTGATACTGCACTCCCAGGATGTGGTCCTGCGAGAGTTCCCCGGATTCTCGAAGGACCTCTGAGCGGCCATCAGCGCGTAGCAGCCTGGCCGCGCACTTGGCCATACAGTGGCAGTCAACGCCCCGACAGACCGCTGAAACGTTCGCGCGCTCGGCAACCGGTCACCGCTCGCACCTCCTCAGAGCGAGGGGTCGGTGGCCCGCCGTCCGGCCTCGGTGAGCCTGGCCACCCACCTGCGTCCTTCGCGGTCCCGTTCCGGATAATCTTCGACGGCGGCCAGGCCGAGTTTCTCCAGGGACTTGATCGTGGCGAGGTGAATACCGCCAGGCTGCTGGCCTGCTGTCAGGCCGCGGTCCTCCAGGCGGCGCAACTCGCCCAGCGCCTCCCAACCCCGCTCGGACAGTGCGCCGGTATCCACGGCCCCCGGCCCACTCTCCCTAGCCGGCATCAGGCAGCCCTCGCTGACCCGGCACCCGGGACCGGCAACCACGCCACCGGCCTGACCTCGGAATCAAGCACCCCGTCTTGAAAAATCAGCGCCGTCGCCTCTGCGCCCAGCAACTGGCGGTGCGTCAGCCCGAGCGCCCGCTGCAGCACCGGCGAGGAGACCGCCACCATGATCGCGCCCTGCCTGAAGTGGTCGAAGACCACGAACGCGGAGCCACCCGGGTCAGTGGTCATACGGACGATCCGCGCCGGGGACCGCACCGGGCGCGGCGAGGGTATGGACACGGTGCTCAGCCCCGCCTGCGCGGCTGCCCGCCACGGACACAGGCGCCGCCCCCGGAGGCGCTCTTCAGCTGTCCGCTCAGCTCGGCGCGGCCAGCACCGGTGATCCGGATGCCCTCCACGGTGGGTGCGTCCATCGGGCGCGTCCCCCTGTCTCTGCACACGATCGGTCGTGGGCCGCCACCATCGCGCACCAACGGGCCCGCCACCAGCAGAATCCCGGCACCCGAGCAGCTCACCACGCCGACGGCACTGAAGGCGACCGGCGAGCGGGAGCTGGTGACCGTCGACGCCCCTGCGGCCATGAACGCCTGTGGCGGGGCGCAGCAGCAGGTGGTGGGCGAGGTGCTGGCGGATCGGTTACCCGCGGCGGTGGCGGCGCGCGGGTCTGCCCGGCGGGGCAGGGCGGTGAGCGCGCCGGAGCATCGCCGTCGGGCCTCAAAGCGGACGCCGACGCCCCCGAGGAACGGGCCGACGCCGCGCTGCGCCTGGTCGCCCGGGACCCGCGGTAGCGTCTGCAGGTCCACCCGGTTTGCCTCGCCGCAAAAGAATCTTGGAATCAGCTCCCCGATCATGCTCGGCCTCGGCCACATATAGGCGCGGGGCACGTACCGGCCCCCGTACGAACGGGAAGGGCAGGCTCAGATGGAACCAGCTGTGACAACGGTGGCCCTGGCCGCTGTGAGCGGGGTCGCCACCTTGGGGATGGGCTGGTTGAAAGCCCGGGTGCAACAGCGGCGGGCCCGGGAGGAGTCCCGACGCCAGTATGTGCGGACCCTACCCGCATACAGTCGCATCATCGATCTCGGAGAGCACGGGATCATGATCGAGGTCGGCGCACGGGAAGGCGGGGCCGGTGGAAGCCGATGACTCGGACCCGATGCCGACCAACCTCGGCAACAGCTCCCAGGTGGGCGGGGAGATCACCGGGCAGGAGCGGATGCGCGAGAGCTTCCTGGACCTCGTCGAACGCGACTACCGCCGGGTGATCCGGATGCTGATGCTGCTCGGAGCCAGTCAGCAAGATGCTCAGGACGCGGTCCAGGACGCGTTCCTCCAGGGGTGGAACCGTGTTGTCAACGGCGACTGGAACAACGTCGACAGCCCCGGCGCCTGGATCCGACGGATCGCCATTCGCTCCTACCATCGGCCTCCCGGGCGAGCCCGAACTCAGCCGCTCATCGCCCAGGGCGTCGACCTGCCTGACCACGCGGAACATGTCCCAGGACACGCTGAGTTGACCGAGCAGATCCTATGGGTCGTTCAACTCCTGGACACGCTGCCTGCGGATCTCCGGATGGTCACGGCGCTCACCATGGACAAGCTCACCTGCACCGAGATCGCGCAGGTGATGTGGCTGAGACCCCAGCAGGTGCTGGATCTTCGCAAAAAAGCCCGCTCGGCCCTCAGCCAGCGCCTTGCCGTGACCGGCGGAAAGGAGGACGTCCGATGAACCACCCCGACGACACCCCACACGACATCGAGGAAATCGCCGCAGCGCCCACCCAGGAAGGCATCCCGGCAACCGCGGACGCCGCCGCCTGGGAGCTCACCCACTGGTCGCCCGCAGAGGCCTCCATCATCACCACCGGGCATTCGTACGAGTACCCGCTGCCAGACGATTCCCCCGACGATGCGGACCTGGACCAACTCCTGGAAGCAGCCGGCGACAGCCTCATGAACCACCTCGAGGCCACCACCGACCCATGCGACCTCCTGCTGGCCCTCCTGGAAGCCGTCCCTCAACAGGACCCTGACGAATGACCTACATGTCGCTGCTGATGCTGCTCAACTACCGGCTCCATCAGCACAACGGCAGCGCGCCGCAGGACGGACCGACCTGAGTCATGTGCTGTGCGGCGGTCCGGCCGCCTGGTGCGAGTCCTGGCGTCCGGGGCCCGCACCAGGCGTGGCACCGCCCTGGTCCCACGGTGGCCGCGCGGGCGCCCGGGAGTGCTCGGCCAGGCGCAACAGCAGATCGGCCTGCCGCTGGGGGTCCGGGATGTGCCGGGTGGCGGCGACGATGCCGGTCCAGGTCACGCTGCCACCTGGCGTCCGCGCGGATCTCGCGGGCACGCAGGTGAAGCAGCCACCGGCGGTGGCCGAAAGCGGCTGCAGCCACCGTGGCGATGAGGATCTGGAGCCAGTGCGGGAAGGGTCGCGGCGGTAGTGAGGCCGCCGGCCCAGCGCAGGACTACGGCAGGGCGGGACGGGACGGACGGCACGGAGCTGGACCTCCTGAGGAGGGCCAGCGGCAGCTACGCGGCCAGCACCCAGCAGCGGGGCCCTGACGCGAGCGTGCGTCGGCCCTCGGCGGCGTGGGCGAGGACGTCGACATGGCGCTCGGGCCCGCGCGGGGCACCGGGGCCAGGCGAGGGTACCGGTGGTCGCCCCGGACCGCGGCGGTTGAGGCCCGGACGGGCAGGGAACGACGGGGACCGGTCGCTGCAGGGTCCACCGGCGTCCCGGCCACCAGGCCGACCTGGACCACCCACTCCTCCCGGGGCCGGCTCCGTTGTCCGGTCGCCCGTGAATGGGCCTGCTGGCGCAGCTGCCGTCTCAGGGGGCACCCTGGCGGTCGCGAAGTTGGGCGAGGTCCTACGGCAGTGCAGTGCGCTGCTGGCGCCGGAGCTGGACCAGCCCCGGCTGCCAGACCGGCGGCCGGGCATCGTAGCCCTCGCACAGGGCCGGGCCCGCAGGCACTGCCCCTCCCACATACACGGGTTCCTCCACCGCTGACGCCAGTGACGCACCGACACCCCCAGGCCCACACCGCCCCTTCGGCGAACATGCGCGCCACCTCCTCGCGGGCGATCCGCGTATGCTCCAACCACTGCCGGGCCGCCTCCGCCTGCACCTCGGCCTCCCGCAGCATCTCCAGCCAGGACTCCAGCTCCTCCCGGGCCCGCGCCTCCCGGACCTCCAGCAACGCGATCACCGACGGCACCCGCACCTCCACGAACCAGACGAACCCTCCGCTGGCTGCCCACAGCCAGCCACACCGACACCACGACCACCCGAAAGCGCCAGGTCATCGAGCTACAAACCGCTTCACCACCACGCTCTAAGTGCCTTGACTGCAGGGGAGGTTGAGAGTCATGGCAGCCAAGAGGCGGAAGTTCGACGCGGAGTTCCGTGAGAGGCCCCCAGCTGTCAGCCCCGATCACTGCCACTGTCCTGATCCGAAGATCAACGCCGCTAGCCGTAGGTGATGCACTGGGATACGTCAGCTCACTCTGCGCGCTCGGGCGTGCCACCTGCTCCGCATCACCCGAGCCACGACCTGATCACTATTGCGACGCTGTCCATGTACCGTCTGACCCGACGGCCGCCGCGTAGGTACTGCTGGAGCCGTCATCAGAAGGTAACGAGACAAACGTATCCCTGGACTGGGTCACTCCCCCACCAGCTATCACCGTAGTTCCCCCCAGCATTCACCGTAGTTGCAGCCCAACGGTCGCGTCCAAGATCCAGTTGCGCGACTGGGTCAGGTCTGCGCCGGCCGGAGAAGTTGGGGGTAGCTGCGGGAAAGCGTCGCTCGCGCTGGTCGCGGTCTGCAGGTGCTGCGCGACCGCTGCTGTGGCAGGGTAGCGGGCACGACCGGCGCCGGGCTTGCCGCCCGCGTACGTCTTGCTGTCCAGTCGTGCGCTGGCCTTGAAGTACTGGCCGCGTCGAAATCCTGATCGGCCAGGGCCGCGGAATCCCTCCCGCACCAGGCCCGGGAGGTAGCCGCAGTAGTCCAGGTGGACGCGCGTCAGTACCACGGCGTGGATATCGATGGGGTTCAGCGGCAGCGTTCTCCAGTTGCGTCGCCGTAGAACTTCGGCGCGCCAAGATTCATGAATGCTCGGAGCGGAGAAGATCAGCGATCTCTTGGTAGTCCGGTTCCTCCTGCAGGATCGCCAGCAGCTCAAGGACAACCTGCGCTGTCTGCCGTGCGTCCAACGCGGCACGGATGATCTGTGCGGCCGCAGGTGCGTCTGAGGGGCTCAGTAGCAAGGTGACCGGCTCCGACGTCCGGCGTTCAGCGGCATCGCGTTGTTCAGGCACCCCTTGGGGGTAAACGCCGTTTACGTCCCAAGCCGCGTGGGGCCTGCTGCTGTCGTCCGGCAACACGGGTACTTGCTGAGGGTAAACGGCGTTTACGCCAGTCTCGGATTTGGAGCCTGCCGGTTTCCGCGACGCACGTTCCGCCCTGGCTGCTGCTCTCGCTACTTCCTGCTCCTTCGCCGCCTTTTTCGCCGCCTCCGCCCGTTGCTGCTGCTCGGGGGCTGTGAGCTTGCCGGCCCGCGCCTGGGCTCCGATCTTGCGCGCTTCCTCGATCGGCAGCCCTCCGCTGCCGGCTTGCTCCTGCAGCTCGGGCGTCAGGTAGAGCAGCGCCAGTCGCTGGCCGACCCAGGCCGCGGATTTGCCGAGTCTCCGCGCAAGGGCTGCCTGATTGCCGTCGTACACCGTGACCAGGAGTTGCTCGATGGCCTGCGCTTCCTCGAAGGGCAGAACATCCTCGCGATGCACGTTCGCTACGAGTGCGGCCTCCACCATGTCTGCGGCCGTGGCCACAAGGTCGTCGTTCAGGTCGACCCGGAGGCTCTCCAGGCCTGCCCGCTGGGCGGCCAGGAGCCGCCTGTTCCCGTCCAGCGCGACAAAATCGGCCTTGCCGAGCGCTGCGGCCTGGTCGGGGTGTGCGTCCAGGAAGGCGTAGCGGCTGACCACAGTGATCGGGACGATCTGACGACGACGGAGGCTCTCCGCCAGTTCGTCGATCGTCTCGTCCAAGATCGTCCTGCGTGGGTTGAGCGGATTGAAAATGATCGACGACACCGGGGCGAGCGAGGAACGGCGTACCCGCCCAGTGGCATCGAGCGCCTCGCTGCGGGCAGCGGACTCGGTCCTTCCACGAGCTTCGCCGTGTGTAAGGGCGTCGAAGGATCCCCCGCCGCCCTGGAGCCTCTTGGCAATGGTCATCCCAGCCTCCGGCGGATCTCGCGCATGCGCTGTGCCTGTGTTGATGTCGGTGCGTACATCAGCAGAGGCTGCTTGACGTGGACTGCCTCGCGCTGTTCCTTCAGGTCGGGGACAATCGCGACAACGGGCGGTGTACCGAGGGACTGCCAGTTTTCGAGGGAGTGGGTGGCGACGTAACCCTTGCGCTTGTCGAACTTGTTGACGACTAGTCCGAGCCGGTCGATGTCGACCTCGTAGTCCAGGCAGACCGTGCGGATCTGGCTGTCGAGCATGGCGTAGGCGTCGGCGGAGGAGTCCTCGGCTTCGACGGGGATCAGGACTCCGGATCGGTCAGCGAGCTCGCTCTTGCGGCGGTGACCGTAGTAGAGCCCGGCGTCCATCGCGAGGCCCAAGTTGGGGGGTGCGTCGATGACGATGGTGTCGAAGTGTTCTTCGAGTGGAGCGAGGGCCCGTTGCAGACTGGTCTCCCGGGGGCCGCGGACGGAGCCGAGCCGGGAGTCGAGCAGGAACGCGTCGAAGCTGGAAGGCAGGAGGAAAAGGCGCCCGTCGAAGTGCTCAGGAGCGATCGGTACCACCTGGTCGAGCAGTGCACCAGTGACGCGATCCCGGTCGACCATGTGCGTCACCAGGCTCTCTTCCCCGGAGGCCACCTGCTTGACGCCGAATTGTGAACTGAGATGGCCCTGCGGGTCGTAGTCGACCAGGAGAGTACGGCGGCCGGGCATGGCGGGTCTGCTCGTGGTGGCCGGCAGCCCCAGCGCTATGGCCTGGCCGATACCCGCTGCGATGGTGGTTTTGCCGACACCGCCCTTCTGGTTGCACACGACGATGCGGCGCGTGTACTGAGGGATCGCCAGTTCAGTGAGTGACGCGCTGTGGGAGTCAACCCACACGCGGATGGCCTGAGCGAGCCCCTGAGCATAGGAGATGTCCCGGGCTCCGCATTCGGCCTTGAACCGGTCGTACCGGCCAACAGGGAGCCAGGTGTTCCAGCTTTCCGCTCCGGCGGTGGACACCGCCGGATTGTCGCCGACGGGACGAATCAGCCACTGATCCACAGCCTCAGTGACCGCCTCCTGCATGTCGATGCCGAGTTGTGCCGCTCTGGTTTTGAGTTCCTGACGGAGGGTGACCGGCAGCTTCGACGCAACCTTTTCCCTCGTTCCTTCAGCGTAAGGAGATGCCATGGCGTCACAGTAGTGGCGTCAAGGGTGTTTGAGTGCATCTGAGGCCCGTGTGTCCGCGGCCTTTTCCCGGGGCGGAACGTAAACGGCGTTTACTCCAGACCCTGCCGATCGCCCCTCCGGCCGCGAACGTCCCAACGCAGCACCGGCGCTGAGAACGAGGGTCGGCTCGCGCGACGTCGCGCGAGCTGCCGCTGCCGGAATCGACGTCCGCACGCGGGACGCACTGCCGCGCGAGCGCCGGGCGAACCGCGTGGTCCACGTCGCCTACGGGCAGACGCTGGTCGGCTATCGCGCGCCCGTGGAACCTGTTGTACGGACCGCTCCACGGCGCTCGGTCCACGGCTCGTCAGCCGCCAAGGTAGGTAATACGCAGGACGTAGATACGCTCCTGACGACGGATGATGCTGTAGTGGAAATAGCCGTCAGGGATGAACTGCAGTCCGTCCAGGTACAGCGCCTCAGCAGCGCGGACCAACTCGTCGGCTTTCTCCTCCACCTCGGCGATCACTACCGGGGATACTCCCTCGGTGACGTACTACTCGCTGGGTGCGTACTCCCAGGCCCAGCTCACTCCTCAACCGCGGCCTTGGCCTCGTCCATGATGGCCAGCGTCTGCGACAGCGCAGACTGCCATCGGGGATCGTTGTGATCGAGGGTGTTCGTCAGGTGTTCGGCCTGGCGCATCCGCGTCCGCAGATCCGTGCGTCGCTCCACTTCCACCACCGACGCCCACCAGATGACCCAGGCGTGGATATGACCGATATTCCCGGTTTGCGCGGCGAGGGCGAACGCGTCGTCCTTGCTCTCGGCCATCTCCGCCAGTCGTCCCGGGTCGAGCTCAGCCAGAGCCGACCGCAGTGCCTCGGGTGTCTTCGGCGGCCTCGGGATCGACACGCTCAGTCGAACCTCGCGCATGTCTCGTGCGCTATGGGCACCACCGTACTGCCGAGGCGGCGCACACTGCTCCGCCTCCGAGGAAGAGCAAGCGATCCGTTTCCAGGTCCTTGGGCCGTCTATTGCGCTGAGACGGAACCAGGTGCCGCCTCTGAGGCCCGCTCGCCGTATCGGGCCGAAGCGTGGCCTCGCCACGTCATCCGAATCCGCCCACGGCCTGGCAGCATGCTCAGACCAGGGCCCGTTTGCAGAACGCCGACAGGCCGTCGACGACCGCGTTGGTGTACAGCCGCCGTGCGTAGGCCTCCCCCTGCACCTCAATGGCGAGCCGGACCAGATTCGGATTCTGCTGGGCCAGGGCGCGCAGGTCGGTCACCTCGGCGCGGGTCAGGTCCTCCAGCAGCACCTCAGGGTCATCTGGCCCGTGGACGGTGACGGTCATGACCTGCCCGGCGCGGGACACAGGCGCTGCCATGGCCTGGGCTACCTGGCGCTGGACGGCCAGGCTGGTCGGCTGGCACCAGGTGCCGTCCCACTCGGTGTGCCGCGCTGCGGCGGCTCGCCGGGAGTCACGTCGACTCTCGGCGAGCTGGTTGCGCTGCTCCGGTGTGGCGATAACCAGGTGCGCAGCCTTCACGCGGGCAGCGAGGAACGCGGAGGGGCGGCGGATGTGGTCGGGGGCGGGGGTGCTGTCCAGCCAGCCCAGCACCTCGTCAGCGGTCCAGCCTGCATCGGCGAGGTCCTTGATGACCCAGGCGATCCGGGGCACGGCTGCCCGCTGCAGCCAGGGCACCTGCCGTACGAGCTCGGCGGCCAGCTGGTAGCGGCGCCCGACGCGGTTCACTGCGCGTCGGCACGGTCCTGTGGTCCGGCTCTCCCTCACGCTGCTTTGATCGACATCCCCGTATGCGAGCTTGCTCTCAGGGGGAAGGATGGGAGAACCGTCAGGGAGACAAGTACAGCAACCGCCCTCCATTGGGGTGCAACGGCAGGACACGGTCGGGACGGCAGGAGAGCGGTGTGACGGGGTGGACCGGAGCGGTGCGGCCGACGTCTTGGACGTGCTCTTGGTCTTCCCGGCGCGGGTCGTGCGGCGGGTTGCGAGGCGGCCCAGCTTCGCCAGCAAGGTGCGGCCGGCCTCGGCGACTCCGGTCATGCGGCGCTGGGGGCCGTCGCCTGTGGTGCGCACTCCCAGGGCGGCGTCGAACGCGGCCGGGACCACGAGGGCGAATTCGGAGGCGTGGGCGTGCTGGCCGCGGCTGCGTGTGCCGCGCTCGATGTAGGCCAGCAGGCCGGCCTCGCGCAGCATGTCCAGGTGGTACTGCACGGTTCGCTCCCCCACGCCGACTCGGCGTACCAGGTAGTCGATGCCCGGGCGGCATGGGGACAGTTCGGCAAGGAGCTTGGCCAGGCGCACTGTGGTTGGCCCCATGTCCCGCGGGCCGTGGGTGCGGTGGGGGATGTAGAGGCCGGAGCTGATGACCCAGTGGACGGCCTGGAGCCAGGAGTAGCCGTCAGCCGCGATGCGGCCGGGGGTGGTCTGCAGCCACTGGTGGCGGGCGGGCACGGTCAGGGCGGGCAGGGTGTCGGCGGGGGCGCACGGGGAAAACCTCTGGGTGGTGGCCGCAGGTGTGCTGGGACGGGTGTGGTGGCGCGGGGCGGGGGGCTGGAGGGTTGGGGCGGAGTGGTTGTCGGCTGGGGTGGTCATGCGGATCCTTGGTCGGGAGCGGAAAAGGGCGCAAAAAGCCGTGCTCCGGACGGGGTGCGTTGTCCGGAACCTGAAAATGGGCGTACAAATCCGCGGCAACGAATGTGAGCTGCCGGAGGGAACACAAAACCCACGACCCGGCATGGATGGGCGCGTTGAGCGTCCAGGGCGGGCGGTGGGTCGCTATTCGGTTATGGGGCGGGCATCACCTGCTTGGGCGTGTTGGGGACAGGGTGGTCCGAACTGCTGTGCGGGGCCGTGGGCGGCGCACAGCAGCGGGGTCAGTGGACGGCTCTGGCCGGGGTGCGACGCAGCCGGGGGGTGGGGATGCCGTCGAGGGTGTCCCCGAGTTCGGCGATCCACTTCCCGATCGGGATGCGCATGGCGGTGCGGCCGCCGAGTGTGTCCAGTTCGACGGCCGCGCGTTCGCCGGCGGTGGTCGCGACGCGGACGGCGTCGGGCATCACCCACAGGACGGTGTCCTGGGTGGTGGTGCGGTCCGAGACGGCGTCGCGGGCGGCGTTGACGGCCAGGGTCTGCCACAGCTGCAGCTCGTGCTTCTCGCTGCGGGCGCGGCGTTCGCCAGGCCAAGCGAGTTGGGAGACGCACACGTAGACGCGCAGGGCGATGACGTCGTCCTCGGAGTGCGGGGCCAGGATGATGCCCGAGTCGCGGGCCTTCCAAGCCCAGGTCTGACTGACGCCGGCCGCTATCGCGACGGCGTGGGCGGAGAGCGCGCGCTTCATCTTCTGCCTTCCCAGGGGTGACATGTGTTACAGGATCACATTAGCGCAACCATAGGGGGTTTCCTTCGAGTGACACGAGAATCGCACGTGTCGGCTTGTCCGATTTTTTACGGTATCCCGACTGGTATTGCCGGTTTTTGACCCATCGTCCGACGATTTACCCTCTAGTGACACACAGATAGAGGGATGGCTAAGCAGTACTATGGTTAGGCAGAAAGACCGTCGGATCCCTCGTTAGATCGACAGTTAGACCGTGATAGGAAACGCACTAGGGATCACAACAACGATGGGTGCACCCATCGGCATAGCCGACGATGCACCCATCGTTATATCCAGCAGGTGAAAGCCCCTCAGCCCTCCCGGGCGAACATGTTCGGCGACGGCAACTCGCCCTCAACATCCAACGACAGCAGCAGCGACTCCAACGCAGCCGACACTACGAAGATGCCCTTGCGCGCGTGGTCCGCCTCCTGCAACGCCGCGTTCAGACTCGTCGCCAAGGCCTGCGCCTGCGGTCCGACCCGATAGGTCGACTGGCGCCCGGAGTCCACGACACCCATCCGCTGCGTCAAAAAAGCCTGCGCCGACGCCACCTGATCGCCCACCTCCGTCGGTGCGTTGCGCAGCGCCGCGTCCAGGTAATGGCCCACCGCCAGCTTTGAGTTCCCCGAACTGCGCCGGTCTGCGGCCAGCCGGACCTTCACCGCGTTCAGTATCTCCGGCACGATCCGGAACCCAAGGGTGATCCAGGTGTTCGACGAGATCACCGAGTCGGCGAAGCTCTCGGTCACGGCCTGGTGCGCCCACAGGCCGCCCGGGCGGCGGGAGACACGCCGACGCGGGGCCGGAGCACGGGGTGCAGCCGGCGGCGTCGCGGTGGCTGGGTCCTGTTCCGCTGCAGAACGCGGCTGGTGGGGAACGGCGGCTGCGGCAGGTCCGGCCACAGGGGGGATCTCCACTGTCGGGGCCGGGGGTACCGGAACTGACGGTGCCTCGTTGGGAACGCGCACCACCGGCCCTGGCGCGGGCGCCAGGGCCGCGAGGGGCTGCTTGGTGGCGGCAGCGGGCTCCAGCTCTGGCGCTGGGTCTTGCACCGGTTCGGCCGGCGGTGCAGCGGGCGGTGCAGCGGGCGGTGCAGCGGGCGGTTCCGTGCCGAGCGGGGCCGAGGTCTGGGCCGGGGCGGCCGTCGGCTCGGAAGCGGGTGCTGGTGCATGAACCGGCGCTGTCGGCGGAGGCGCGGCGGGCGCAGGAGCGCGGAACATGGCCGGCGGCCCGGGCTGTGCCGGACTTCCCTGGGCGATAAAGGAGTTGGCGACGACCTCGTCGGCCCCGGCGATGACCGAGCCGAACATGCTCTCGCCGCCCGGGCGTTTGAACGCGGTCGGGGTCTTCTTCTTGCGTGTGCCGTTCGCCGGCTTGCTGGCGTCAGACAACGTTCTCCACCTCCGAGAACGGCCCTGGCGCGATCTGCCACTGGTCCTGGGGCGTGTCCATGCGGGTCAGGACCTCCTGCATCAGGGCCGCATACTGCTTGCCTGGTGGCAGGTTCGTGTAGCCGAGCACGGCGGGCACCCCGCCCGCAAAGGACCGCGAGATCAAGTCGCTCTGGCGGATGTCCCCCACGAAGGGCAGTAGCCCCGAGGAGATCATGCCCTCGCGTACGTCGACTTCCTGCTGCTTCCAGTTCGAGGGCGGGTTCGACTTGTTGAGGATCGCGCCCAAGTACTGGGGTCGGCACTCATTGTCGGTGTTCTTCGCGACGAACTTCACCGATCCGGCCAGGGTGACCGCTCCGCGGACGGTCGCGTACTCGGGGAAGCAGACCGTGACAACCCAGTCCCCCGCCGCCCAGCCGACCGCGGCAAGCGAGGAGATCGCCGGCGGGGTGTCGATCACCACGAAGTCGTAGTGCGCCTCCAGGCTCAGCAGCATGCGCCGGAGTATCGGCGTGGCTGCGAAGCCGGCCCCGACCAGCAGGTCCTGGGCACGGCTCATCGTGGACTCCTCCGAGGCCAGCAGATGGAGCACGCCACTGGTCTCGAACGGCTCCAGGAGAGTGCTGCGGTCATAGATGATCCCGGGCAGGTCCGTCTCGATGCCCTGGACATAGGCCTGCAGGGCCCAGCCCAGCGACCGGGAGACCTCGGAGGAGTTGATGTTCAGGCCCAGCGCGGTGCCGGCCTGGGCCTGCGGCTCCAGGTCGACCACCAGCGTGCGGGCTCCCATCAGCGCCAGGGACGCCGCGAGATTGACGGTCGTCGTCGTCTTGCCGACTCCGCCCTTCTGGTTCGCCACCGTGAGCACCTGCATGCCCCCACCACACTCCCTATCGAATCCTGTCGAGTGACACAAGATCAGGTCCGCATACGGACCTGCGGCAACTTGAGACGCTATGTCCGTTTACTTGCCCCTGGTGTGCTGCCGAAGCAGCTCGCCAGCCCCATTTCTGTTCTCGTGTCACATGATTTTCCGCCACGACGATAACAGCAGCCACCACTCCCCCGTCAGCCGACGCGCTCATTGCCCCCACGGATGAGCAGATTCTTTGCTTTCCGCCCCTACCGGGACCGGATTCGCTGTACGGGTGGACGCGCCGGTCGGCGTCGGTTGCCAGCGCGCAGGTCCGGCAGCACGATCAGCCGGTGGACGGCGGTCAGTTCCGTTGATCGCCGGGCCGACCGTACGAGCGACCGTCCGTCGGTCTGATGCATCGGTAGCCGGTCCGCTCGGCCGTGCGTGCGCTCGCGCGTGAGGCCGTCCGTGGGATGCGTCAGCGGACCGGCCGATCGACCGATCCGTCGTCAGTTCGTCCGATCGCACGATGGTGAGCTCTCCCGTTGGTCCGTCAGATCCATAGTGCCGAAGATCGGCAGTCTGGCAGCCCGGTAGTCAGGCAGTCACCTAGCCAGGTCGCAAGTACGGCGGCAAGACAGCGAGATCCATCGCTCCGTGCCAAGCCAGGCAGCACAGCAGACAGCCAGGTCGACAGCCAGACCGAACGTACGCAAAGCAGAAAGCTGAGTCAGCAGGCCGACAGTCAGTTCGTTCAGCAGTCGGTCAGTAAGACCGGCAGATCGACAGTCACGTAGCTAGTGGGACAGGTAGACCGCTAGATCAATCGATAGTCCGTCAGTAACGCGACGAGACCGACAGTACGACGGTACGGCAGATAGAACGACCGTAAGGCATGTCGTCGGCAAGGGAGGCAGTAAGTGAGACAGCAAGGTAGGCAGGAAGAAGGGCAGATTGAAGGAAAGTCAGTAGCGCAGGCAGTCAGCTTGTGAGGCAGCTAGAAAGACAGCAAGTGAGACAGTACGGTATATAGATCGTTATAGAGTTATAGAGATCAATGCATTGATCAGTACCTTAATCACTATGCAGATCACTTCGCTGATCGTTAGATGACTACATAGATAACTCGTTCTATCGATCACTCTCTCTATCGTGAGTCTGCTCAAAATATCTCTGCCTCTAGCTATCGTTATATTGATCGATCTAGCGACCCCTATCCTGCGTGGCGCGGGCGGGCCCCGTCCTGTCGCGTCAGCTATCCGCGCGCCCGCCGGGTCCATGCCTATATCTATCGTTATAATGCCAGTTCAAGTCCCATGGGAGAGCAGCCAGGTCCCTGTAAAGCAAGGGGCTTCCCGCGCTCGCGGCCGCCGACGTGGAGCTCGCCGATCCGGGACTTGCTGCGCCGTTTCTGAGTCTGCGATGTGTGACAGCGACGCATCTGGCCGCTCTATCCAGCGCATCTGGCAAGCCCAAGCATGCCAACAGAAATGGGATATGACGGCCCACCAGCGTGCACGAGGACCCGTACGGAGAGCCCCCTGGGAGCCCCTCGAAGCAGAGTGTGAAGCGCGCTCTGCAGTGCAAGCCTCGGCCACTTCCGCGGCAATGAGCGCTCACATCGAGGCGGCAGGAACCCGGGCATCGTCCGCTCACCTCTGGTTGCCTGGTAGGGACAAAAGAGCCGAATCCCGGCACGGTCTGGGAGGCGATCTTGTTTCTCGCCATGCAGCGAACGCGCTTCCTGGAGGCAAGAAGTACAGGGAATCCCCTCCAGCAAACAAGCTCGGCGTGTGCAAACCGGATGCGAACCAGTCGCCAGAATCTGCATGCGAGGAACACGGACAGCTGCCTGGGGAGCCGAACGGAACACGGAACGGGGGCCCGGCCTACCGCAGCGCACCCGTCGCACTCGGCTCAAGATTGCTGCACAGATGTGAGGCGCAAGCCATCGACAGACGCTGAGAGGCGCCGCAGGCTCGACCGGGGGACCGAACCGAACCTGACCAGCAGTTGCCTGCGACGCCAATCTCCGCCGAGCCCGAGGCGCCGGCTGGCGCTATGGTGCTGCCCGACCAGGTCGATACCGAGTTCGTATCGGCGGCCCCGCGCAGCCGCCGCGGCCCTCGCGCGCGAGTCGCCGGTGGCCGAGGTTCACCGGATCGCCCGGGCTCGGGTACCGGGCTCGGTCTTCGGCACCGAGGAATTCCGCACCACACTGATCGTCTCCTACCTGGACGGTCGGAGCGAATACACAGGCACCACCGACCAGCCCCGCGTGCACTCCCCGCTAGGGTCGCGTAGCTCGCCGGGAACCGCCTCCGGTGTCTCTCGACCCCTACGGGGAGAGGTTGCCAGCCGAGTAACCTGATTGGTTCGAGGCGCAGTTGCGCTCAGCGGCGAGCCGCCGCAAATCTGGTGCCGCCGGTGCACGGGGGGCGAGGTGCTCACTTCCCCGCACCGGCCCGGGCAGGGTAGACGAGCAGTTCCAGTTCACCACCCACCGGTGTTCGGAACGGGCTGTCACTGCTCGGGCAGGATGGCGACCGGGCAGGGTGCGTGGTGCAGCAGTGCGTGGTTTGCCGCGCCCAGTTCCAGTCCCAGCAGTCCGCGGCGGCGTCGCGCGCCGACCACGATCAGGTCGGCGACGGCTCCCGCCCGGAGCAGGACTGCTGCCGGGCTGCCTTGCGATGCCGACCTGCGAACCTTGACGCCCATGGGCAGAGCGTCTGGCAGCGGTACCGCGTCCAGTTGTGCCCGGGCGCGTTCGGCGCCGATCCTGGCCCGGGCCACGGACGGGAATCCGGGCTTGTCCGGTACTGCCTGCCAAGCTCGGACCAGATTGAGCTCGGCCTGCCACAGGCGTGCCTCCTCGATGGCGAACTCGGTGGCCCGATCCGAGCGGTCGTCGGGGCCGCTGCCGAGCACGATCCTGCCGTGACGGGGCTCTTGAGCCTGGCCGGCGCCGCGAACCACCACGACCGGGTAGGTCGCACGGCCGGCGACGCGCAGGCTCACCGAGCCGAGCAACAGCCCAGGGAACCCGCCGAGGCCGTGTGTCCCCAGAACCAGCAGGGGGGACAGCGGCCCGAGTCCCAGCAGGGCGGGCACCGTCTCCTGGGGCACGATCTCCGTGTCCACCCGGATGCCCGGTCGGCGTGCCCGGGCCCTCAGGACGGCGTCGGCCAGCATCGAATGCACCAGGGCGTGCTCCGAGGCTGGGTCGTCCTCCTCCTCATCGGCGTCCAGTTCGTATCGCTCGCGCAGGGAGGCGTGGACCACCAGCAGGTGGACGCCGCGGCGGTCCGCTTCGTCCGAGGCCCAGTCCAGCGCGTGCAGGCTCGCGGGCGAGCCGTCGACTGCTGCCACGACGCATGTGATCGGCATGGGGCCCTCCTGATTCCGGTACAGCAGCGACCCTCGCCTCGGCGAGCGGCCGGGCAACGCCCTTGAAGGAGGCACAGCGGTTCACTGTGACCACGTCCCGGGTCATACCTCGCGCGCGGTGCGGTGCTTCATGCTCATTCTCCCCTCATGGCTACTGCCCCCGCCGAGCGAGCAGTCGAGCGTCGGGACGCTCCTTCACTCAGTCCCTCACTCCGGGGGACATCCGGCCTTTCGGCCCAACGCGACGGTGCCGGACCATGGAAGGTGGGGTCGCCGCATGCAACAACCTCGCAACCGAGTCACGGTGGACGTGAGGATGCCCGGCTCGACGAGCCGGGCGATTGGTTCAGCAGAATTCGGACGGAGGGAGCTCGCCATGGTGGCCGCCTCCGCGACACGGGAGCTGGTGGTAGTCCGCCACCGCACCACCGGGGGCTCGTGCGGAGGCTGGGCTGGGTGGGCTTGGCCGTGGCTCACATCGCCGAGTGCCCTGTCGCGGTCGTCCCGACGGATTGAGGAGGAAGACCGTGGGTGATGCCGTCCTGGGGTCTGTGGTTGAGACCCGAGCGTGGGTGGTTGAGCGACCCGGTCCGATCGGCACCGGTCCGCTGAGCCTGGTCCGGCGGGTTGTCCCGGAGCCCGGGCCGTATGAGCTGCTGCTGGCGGTCTCCGCGTGCGGGGTGTGTCGGACCGATCTGCATCTGGCCGAGGGCGATCTGGCGCCGCGGCTGCCTCGCTGTGTGCCGGGCCATGAGGTGGTGGGCCGGGTCGTGGGCCGGGGGAGTGGCGTCGAGGGGTTCGCGGTCGGCGAGCGGGTCGGGGCGGCGTGGTTGTCGGGCACGTGCGGACGTTGTCGCTACTGCCGCAGTGGGCGTGAGAACCTCTGCCCGCAGTCGCGCTACCTGGGATGGGACCTGAACGGCGGCTACGCCGGACACATCCTGGTGGACGCCCGGTACGCCTATCCGCTGCCCGGTGACCGCCCTGACGCCGAGGTCGCGCCGCTGCTTTGTGCGGGGATCATCGGCTACCGTGCGCTGCAGCGCGCCGAACTGCCGGCCGGGGGTCGGTTGGGCATCTACGGCTTCGGCGCCTCCGCGCATCTGACCGCGCAGCTGGCGCAGGCCCGTGGCGCCACGGTGCATGTGCTGACCCGTTCCGCACAGGCCCGGTGGCTGGCCCTCGACCTGGGAGCCGCCTCCGCAGGCGGCGCCGACGACATGCCGCCGGAGCCGCTGGACGCGGCAATCCTGTTCGCCCCGGTCGGCGACCTGGTGCCGGTCGCGCTGTCGGCCCTGGATCGCGGCGGGACACTGGCGGTCGCCGGAATCCACCTCAGCGACATCCCCGCCCTGAACTACAACGCGCACCTGTTCCAGGAACGCACACTGCGCAGCGTCACCGCGAACACCAGGGCGGACGGTCGTGCCTACCTCGCCGAAGTGGCCGGACTCCCGCTGCGGGTGCAGGTGACCCGCTACCCGCTGAGGCGGGCGGACCAGGCCCTGGCCGACCTTGCCGGAGACCGGGTCAACGGCGTCGCCGTACTGGTCGACGGGGACTGAGCCCGGATCCACCGGCTCGCCCTCTACCGCCACTACCTCGGCCTGCTCCTGGTCGTCGAATGCGGTCCGCGCGGCTTTGACGCTGCCCACCTCGCGTTCTGCCGGCGCACCCTCGACGGCTGGGTGGCTGACCTGCGCGATCACCAGGAGATGTCGCCGACCCGAATGCCCCGACCAGTCTGACCAGCCCAGCCAAGACGCTGAGCGACTGGCGGTCACTCGCGAGGCCAGCCGCCATCGATCCGATGGCTGTACCGCAGTGGGCCGACGCCGGGGGTTCTGGGATCTGGGGGCGGTGTAGATCCGTGCGAATGTCGGCTGCCGACTGCGGAGTGGCGGGTTGTGCGCCGCCAGGGCGGGGTCAGGTGAGGGCGGCGGCCAGCAGGGCGAAGGCGGCGGTGATGACGGCGACACGGATGTAGTGGTAGCGGTCCCAGCGGTTCGTCTGCTCCTTCCAGTCCTCGGGCCGGTTCTCGGGGGTCCAGGTCTTGCTCTGGTTGTTGATCGGGACGAGCAGCAGGATCGACATGATCACGCTGAGGATCAGCAGCGCGCCGGCGGTGACGACCAGGCCGGCGCCGTGGTGGTGCCGTCCGGCGACGGCCCGGACCGCGACGAGGACGAGCGAGCCGATGTACCAGAACGGCATCACGGCGCCGAGCATCCGGCCCCCGTGGGCGCGGCCGAGCTGGCCGCTGTCCTGGGGAAGCGCGTTGAAGATCGGGTTCATGACGAAGGCGACGGAGAACTCCACCCCCACCATCACGCCGGTGACCACGGTGGTGAAGACCTCGAGTGCGTCGAGCATGATGACCCCTCCCGGAATCTAGTGCTGCTAGCTGATGAGTCAACGCTAGTACTGCTACTGCTTGATTGTCTAGCGGTGCTAGGATCGCACCATGTCGGTACAGGAACGCAAGGAGCGCGAACGGGCGGGCCGCGAGCGCCTCATCGTGGCGACGGCCCGCGAACTCGCCGAGCAGCAGGGCTGGGACGCGGTCACCACCCGCCGGCTCGCCGAGCGCATCGAGTACAGCCAGCCCGTCCTCTACAGCCACTTCCGCGGCAAGCGCGAGATCATCGGCGCCGTCGCCCTGGAGGGCGCCGCCGAGATGGCCGCGGCGCTGCGGGCCGCGACCCGCGGGACCGCGCAGGGCCCGCGCGAGCGGGTCGCCGCCCTCGCCCGCGCCTACCTCGACTTCGCCGAGCGCAACCCGGCGGTCTACGACGCCATGTTCCAGCTCGACGGCGGCCTGGCGTTCGCGGCCGAGGACACCCCAGAACCACTGAAGGACGCCTTCGCCGCCCTGCTGGAAAGCCTCGGCGAGGTCGCCGGGGACGGCGTCCACCCGGGGCTGTTCACCGAGCTGTTCTGGGCGTCCCTGCACGGACTGGCCACCCTGACCCGGGCGCGACGGCTGCCGCCGGAGTACACCGAGTCGAGGGTGGAACTGCTGGTGGACCGACTCGCCATGGCCTGAAACTCCGCCCGGGCGGAAGGGCAGCTGGGGTCGTCCGACCCGGCTGTCGGCCTACAGCATCGCCGCCCAAGAACCACTGCACTGAGAATCTGCCAGCACGAACGAGACCGAGTGGGAATCCGACAGCTCCAAGTTGGACGCTCCCCTCTCAGTCGCGGGCATGGCCGAGCGGCGCTTTCCTGGAAGGAGGGGTAATCAATCGCCGGAGGCCGGCATGAGCGACGTCAGCGATCTCGAAGACCGCATCCGCGTGGCCAAGGACTGGGCGGAACGGGAAGCAGGTCGGCACCGCACGGTAGTCAGGGGCGGCGGCCCGGACGCAGCCGGTGAGTTGAGCAAGGCGTATGCGTATGAGGCGATCAGCCGAACGCTGGACCAGATCCTCCAACCAGCAGACTCCGGCCAGCCGGGCCAGGTCGGGCTAACCAGGCATCTCGGTCCGCTCCCACCACTCGTAGACAGGTAGCCTGCCCTCCGGCGTGTCCTCGTGCCGTGAAGTGGCCTTGAAGTGCTCGTATCCGTTGCGGAACGGAACCTTCACGTCGGTCCCCGGCGAAGCGATCGGAACGATCCGTTCAGCCAGTTCATCCGGTCCACCCTCAAGAACTGCCTTGGCACTGTTACTCACGCGTTGTTCCTCCTCCCTCTTCCGCACCCCGATCACCGGACCTGCCGTCAGCTGCCCGGCCATTCACCGGGGTGGTCGGCCCAATGGACCTGTTTCGGGTCAGTGGGGTCGATGTCGGGGCGTTCCCGGTGCAGGACATCTTCGAATTGCTGCCGGCTGGAGCACGCGACCACGACGGGGGTTGTTTCAGGACGTTCGATACGCACATGTCGATCCCGGTCCCCAGGCACCAGGGCTGAGACTTCGACGGGGTGCCCTCTGTCGAGGGCTTCGTGGATGGTCATGGCACCAGCTTCTGCCTGAACCGGGCATTGCGCATGAGGACCTGCGCAGCAGGATGCGCTGAAAGTAGCGACAGTCGGAACCCAGAGGCGCCATCGCGCGCTGGAACCGACCATGTCAGCGCCTCCGCGACGGTCCGCACGCTCGTCGGCAGGTTTGACCGGGGCATGCCTGACGATCTCGCAATGGTGGGGATCACGACCTAGCGGCGGGCCCAGGATCCAAGTCCGAGCGCGGTGCTGCGCGGCTGCCGGGGAGCCGCGCAGCGGGGGAAACCGTGGTCAGGGGGCCACGGGTGCGCTCAGTGCGACCACGGCGAAGGTGGCGCCCTGCGGGTCCTGAAGGACGGCCATTCGGCCGACCTTCTCCATGTCGAACGCGGGAGCCATCACCGAGCCGCCGGCCCGCACCAGTGCGTCGACGGTGCTGTCGGTGTCGTCCACGGCGAAGTTGACCAGCCAGTGGGGCGGAACCCCGGGTGGGAGGTTCTCCATGCCCTGCACGCCGCCGATGACGCGGCCCTTGACCATGAGCCCGGTGAATTCCGGCATCTCCGGCATCGGACCGGCCTCCAGGCCGAGCGCGGCCTGGTAGAAGGTCCCCGCGGCCTCGGGGTCCGTGGTGCTGAGCTGGTTCCAGACCAGTGCGCCGGGCTCGTTGACGATCTGGGCTCCGGGGAACTCCAGCGGCTGCCACACCCCGAACACCGCGCCCTGCGGGTCCGCGGCGATCAGCATCCGGCCGATCTGGCCCACGTCCATGACCGGGGCGATCACGGCGCCGCCGTTCGCGGTGATCGCGGCCTGGGTGGCGTCGGCGTCCGCGCTGGAGAAGTAGGTGGTCCAGACGGTGGGCGGCGGAGGCTGGTCGCCCATGGACATCGACTTCATGATGCCGGCGACCGACTTGCCCCTGAGCGTGCAGACCGAGTAGCCGCCGAACTCCTCGGAGCCGATCTCGCCCTGCCAGCCGGAGCAGTGACTTCAGACATGTGTCATCTCCAAACGGTTATCTGCCCCGGCAGGCGCCCGGGCAGGTTTCGCGTCCCCCTGTGGACCAACTTCCCCGCGCTCCACCGACGACGCCATCCGACGCACCGCAGGCGGCCCCGGCGGGGGAGGCTTCACAGCACCGGGGGGACGACGTCTCGTGTCAGCTCTTGACGGAGATCGGTGTCAAGGGCCCTGCGGGTGCCGGGTTGGGCTTTAGCACGTGGATGCCGCACTGGCCTGACCCGTGCCCCGCGACCTTGTTCGGGGCGCCGCCAACGGCACGCGTGCATTACGCAGTTGCTGACTGCTTGTGGAACGCGCCCAGGCCCAGTCGTGTGATGGCGAGGCGCACGGGTGCGGACCGGGGCATAGGTGCGAGGGTCCCGAGCGGGGGAGTGGGTGCCGGGTGGGTCGTGGTGGTCTGCGGAGCGGGAGTTGACGGCGTCGTGGGGGAGTGCGGGCGGTCGGTGCCGCAGGCGCTCATGCCCAGGCTCAGCAAGGCGGCCGCGATCCAAGCTGCGGTGGTGGCCGCCGTGAGGTGACCACCACCAAGGATGCGCTTGTCAGACACCGATGTGCCGGGTGAGGTCGGCAACCGCGGCAGCCATGCCGCCACCGCCCGCATCCACGCCGTGGCTATGACACCACCGGTGGTCCCGATCCCGGTCACGGTCCCGATCCCGGTCGCGATCGCGGTCGCACCAGCCGTGGTGGCGGTGACCGTCGTCCGTGTGGACCACGGCAATGGTGCCCGGGGCGGCCGCCTGGGCGGTGACTGGGGCGACGACACCCGCCAGGGCCGTGGCGGCCAGAGCCGCAACCAGAGCGTTGCGCAGCAACTTCATGTTTCCTCCATCGTTTACGGGGCGGCGGAAGCACGGACCCCGGTGAGCTTCCGTCAGTTGTTCCCGCTTCGATGCCGAGGCGTCGGGTGCCGGTCCCGGTTCACACCATCGGACGACCGTGCTGTGCGCCAGCTGCTGTTGCCGGCGCAGACTGCGGGGAACCAGCCAGTGAGGAAGCTCTGTGAACCTCCTCAGGGATGCACTTCCCTTTGGTCACTTGACTGTTGAACGTGTGGGGCTCTCGGGTGATCGGCGAGCGTGGGCGACTTGATCGCCAGCAACCGCGCGCCCGCGAGCCACGCAATACCGCTGGTTCAACCCAGCCGGCCCGAGGCAGCGCGCTCCGCGTCCGGACCCGGCCTCGGCGCTGTGGCCCGCCGAGCGGGCACCGATCGTGGCGCTGATGAGCCGGGCCCAGTTCGTCGACCAGCCTCGCCCGCAGATCTGAGCCCGCGAACTGGACGTGGGCCGCCACTGATGCTCCGAGCGCACGATGGACCGGACCCTGGCCGCGGCCCGAAGGAACGGGGAGCGGCGGCGCCATCCTGCCCACCCGGCCAAGACCGTTCCACAACTCGTGGCCACCGCCCCGTGCCAGGTGCTGAGCTGGGACATCACCAAGCTCAAGGGTCCTCCACAGAAACCTCGATGGGGCTTCGTCAGTCCATGCTCTGACGAAACCCCATCGACCGGTTGTCTCGCCGAACCGGCTGCGGTTGACTATTCCGACAGCCGGGGGCCCGGAAGTCAGCTAGGGCCGTGCTGCCCAGAGTCGGCACTGCTGTGCAACGCCGAGGCAGTCATACCCTTTCCGGATCCAAATGGCGGCGATCCCCGGACCACCAGCGTCCGTCCCCGTCCCCTGGGTGGACGTCACGGATCCGCGGTGGGGGGCCTGGGGAAGGAGTGCGCGTGAGAGTGCCGATCTGGCCGGGCGGAATCCGAAGAGGCCGGTCACTGCAGCCCGCGAGAAGTGTTCTCGTCCCCGGCCGATGCCGCGGCCGGGAGTTGGCATGCATGCGTGGCGCTCGGATCCCTTGTCGGCTCAGGCAGTCTCCAACACCTCACCCTGGTAGGTCTGATGCAGTACAGACGTGCGGCGATGCAGATGCAGAGAGTCTGCTGCCGTGCTCATCGCACGGGGCCGCACTTCACGTCGGTGGTGTGGAACCCCCGGAGTCGATCCGACCGACACGGCACCGGGGGTCCGAGAGGAACGAACTTGCCTCCCTGGAGGCCTAGTCGTCCTCCTCCTCGACGTGCAGCGTGGTGTTCTTCGCGAAGAACAGGACCTCGGACTGGGTGAAGTGGATGTTGAGCTCGTCCGGGAAGTGAGCCTTCGCGCCGACGTGGGGAGTCACCATGTTCGCCTTGAGGGCCGTGGCCTTGGCGCCGACGGCCGGCGCCTTGGCGCTGATCGCCGTGTGGGGCGCGATCACAACACACGGCGCCGCCATGGCCTGCCCTCCCGCCACCATGATCATGCCCGACGCCAGAACCGACGTGCCCACCGCAGTGAGCACACGACTACGCGCTGAACCAAGCATCAAACTGCTCCTTACGCTTTTGCCAGACAGGTGCGGTTTTCCGAACCAGCCACCAACATCTCTACGGTGATATAAGCGAACTGACACGCTGGCCCCGGCAAATACCGCTGAACAGGGCATCAGGTTCCCCCGGGCGGCGGATCTCTCAGCTTGCTGTCTGAACTTGGGGAGCTTGAATCCGTGCCCGCCCTGCACCACCCCGCTCCATCGCGAGGCAGCGGCCGCCTAGAACCGACCCGACCCCGTGATCTCGGCGACGAGCTGCTCGCCGGTCAGGGCCCGGCCGCCGATGCCCCAGCCGCCTTCCGGGGCATTGAGGATGTTGACCCAGGTGTTCTCGCGCAGATGGTCGGGTCCGGTCAGTTCGTCGACAACGTCCGTCGCGGCGTGCACGAAGGCGGCGCGGGATTCGATGCTGGGCAGGCCGATGTTCGGCAGCTTCAGCTCCACCATGATGACCGGGCGGTTCTCGCCGCCGGCGTAGACGTCCGCCGCGGGCAGCACGTGCACGGTGCCGCCGACGAAGGCCAGGAACGCCTTGTTGTCGGCAAGCCCGCTCGCTTCGGCGAGCGCGGTGGTCAGTCGGGGCAGGATCTCGCGCTCGCCGGCCGGAGCGAGCACTCCGCGAGGGGCGGTGACGGTGATGGGCATGGGAGTTCCTCCCTGGAACCTAGCTAGTACGTACGTCCTAGATTCGCCAGCATGGGCTAGGATGCTCGTACTAGTCAAGGCTCTGCTTGGAGGATCCATGGCCGGAGACACCCGGGACCGGATGATCGAGGCCACCGTCGACGCCCTCCAGCGGCACGGCGTCTCCGGCATGTCCTTCACCGAGGTCCTGCGCGGCAGCGGCGCCGCGCGAGGCGCGATCTACCACCACTTTCCGGGCGGCAAAGGTCAGTTGGTCGCCGAGGCGGCCGCCAGGAACGGACGCGATGTCCACGCCCTCCTGGCCGCGCTGCCCAGCGACGACCCGATGACGGTCGTCGAGTCCTTCCTCGCCCTGACCCGCCCGGTCGTCGCCGCCTCCGCAGACGGTGGCGGCTGCGCGGTCGCGGCGGTCACCGTTGCCCCGGGCGAGCCCACGGAGAGCGCGTCGCTGCGCGCGGTCGCGGCCACGGCCTTCACCTCCTGGACCGATGCCCTCGCCTCCCGCCTCACCGCCTCCGGCCTGGCCGCGGACGCCGCCCACGACCTGGCCACCACGCTGCTCGCCCTCCTGGAGGGCGCCCACGTCCTGTGCCGCGCGGCCGCCTCCATCACCCCGTTCGACCAGGCCGCCCGCACAGCCGCGGAACTGACCCGGAGCCGGTTCGGCAACGGGGCCGCGGCAACCGGAGCGGCTACGCCGTAGCCCGTTCGGACCCAGCCGTGGACAGGGCAGGCTCAACACGCGATCTAGTGGCGGCGGCGAGTGCGGCGGTAGCCGACCAGGGCGAGCAGGCCGAGGGCGGTCAAGCCCAGCGATGCTGTGAGCAGGGTGGTGATCGGAGTGCCGGACTTGGCCAGGGCTGATGCCGGGAGGTGGGAGGCGGGAGGCTGGTGCACATCATCCCCGCCCTCAGGCTCGGCCGAGGTGCTGGGCGGCGGGGTTGAGGGGCTGGGAGTGACGGCGGGGTAGTGGAGGCAGAGGGTTTGGTGGTCCACGGTGGCGCAGATGCTCTGGGGGCGGGGCTGGCCGGCGGGCCACAGAGTGTGGGCGTGCAGGAGCGCGTCGGTGGTGACCTGATGGGGCGTCACCGTGCCGGGGTCGGCGGTGAAGGTGGTGAGGACCGGGTGGAAGAACGGCCCGGTGGGTGTCCCGCCGTTGGAGTCGCCCTGCAGGTCGGCGTTGATCCGGGCGCCGGAGCCGGCGGGGATGTCTGTGGGTACGGAGTGCAGGGACAGGATCAGCCAGGGGTGGAAGGACAGGAAGCCGGTGGCGGCGCGTAGCCGTCCGGCGGGGGCCTCGGTGAGGTGGTCGCAGCCGGTGCCGCTGGGCAGGCTGTTGCAGCCCCACCAGTTCCAGCGGGCGTCGATGTTCGCGTCGGCTGCGTGGTTGACCAGGCCGTGGCCGGCACCGCTGTCGACGATGCGATTGAACTGCACGGTCATCGGCCCGGTGTAGGTGTCGGCGGCGACGGTGATGGCTGAGCCGCCGGATCCGCGGATGGTGTTCTCGGTGAGGCTGGCGTCTGTGCTGGCCACGCTCTGGTTGCGGGCGGTGAAGCCGACGGCGTCGTGTCCTGAGTGCAGGATGAGGTTGTCGCGGATGGTGACGCCGCTGCTGCGGGAGACCTCCACGGCGTAGCGTCCGGGGATCGTGCCGGTGCGCTCGATGGTGTTGTGGTCGATCGTGATGGCGGTGTTGGTTACGGCGGCGAAGCCGGTGAAGAGCAGGATGCCGCCGCGGGTCTTGTCCTTGATGGTGTTGTCGGTGATGCGGACGTCGTGGCAGGCGCCGGAGACCTGGACGCCGCTCCAGCCGCCGATCATGCTGTTCCCGGAGACGACGATGCGGGAGACGGCAACAAGAGTGACGGGGAACTCGCCGTCCATGTCGTTGTCGGCGATGGTGATGTCGTGCGAGCCGCCGAACACCTCGCCACCCGCGATATTGACGGACGCGTTGTGGTTGCCCAGGAACCTGCTGTCCTCGAACCGGGCGTTGGCCAGCGGTCGGTAGGTGAAGACGCCGTTGCCCTGATGACCCGGGGACAGGGCGACGTTGTTGTTGTCGACGAAGAGGTTGCGTGTGAAGACCGACGGGCTTGCGCCGTTCGACGAGGGGGCGAAGCCCTTCAGATTGTTGCTGAAGATGGTGTTCTCGACCCGGTAGCCGCTGAACTGTTCGCTGGTGGACACACCTGCGCCGGCGGCGTTGCCCTCGAAGGTGAAGCCGTCGATGGTCACCCCGTTGGCCTGCGCCACCCACAGATCCCGGGCGGTCGGGCCGTTGACGGTAGTGGTGACCACCGTCTCGCCGGATCCACCTGAGGTGCGCCCGCGGGCGTCCACGCCCGCCTTTGCCCCGACGAAGTGCAGGTCGGGCTTGGCGATGACCAGCGGAGTGTTCGCGTCGTAGGTGCCGGCAGCGATCCGGATGGTGTCGCCCGCAGCGGCGCGGGCATAGCCGGCGGTCACGGTCTTGCAGGGGGTCGCGGCGCTGCCGCATCCTGCGGTGTCCGACCCGCTGGGTGCGACGTTGATGACGCTCGCGGCCGCAGCCGGGGTCACTGCCCCGAACACGGGGGTCATCGCGGCAAGGGCCCCTGTGAGGAGGCAGGCCAACCATCTCCGGTTCATTCCGACTCCGCACTAAAAGCGTCAATATGATGACATGCAGTGATGAATCGGAGGTTAACTTCACCCCGGGAAGGACTGCGATTGACGACACGCCACGTCCTGCGCCTGACGAGAATGTCATCCAAGTGGGTCAATCCGTGCCACTTGGCCAGCTGCCGGATCCGCAACTGGGGCGCGCAAACCCCGAAGAGGCGTTGCCGTCGGCGGTTGTAGCTCTGCGGACGGCCGGGGTCTCAAGACTCGGCTCGCTCCGAGCAGGCCGCTGCCGGCTGAGAGGGCGCCACGGCTTCGCTGCGTGGTTCTGGCACTGTTGCGGGCGGGGCCCAACCGTCCGCCGGGGCCGGGGTCACCAGTCGACGTCGCCCCGTGGTCCGAGGCCAGGCGGAGGCTCCTGCCAAGGCATCCCACTCCTGGTCGTCCTGGCCCGGCACGGTCCGTCCTGTGTCGGACCACCGCCGAACGAGCTCATTGAAGATCGGTTCCTCGGGCAGCAGCAGAATCGTTTCGCTGCTTGCGGCCTTGGGCCGCCACAACACTGTCATCGCCGTCACAGCCCTTCAACGCCGACCACGGCCGCCAGGTCACCGGGTGCCGGCGGTGGTCGCCCGAACGAGGTCCTTGGTCTGGTCCCGATGTGCCTGTCGGCGGACCTGGGACCGACGGGGCGCGGGGTTTGCCGTGAGGCTGGGGCGAGTTCAGCCGATCTCCAACTGAATTGAACTCAGCGACGTTCGTACGTCTTTCCGATGGAGATTCGCTCGACCGTCCCGGGATGGAGAGCCACGTGGTCGTAACCCGCCACAGGTGGGGAATTTCGTGAGCGCCGACAGACGGGTGAAGCCATTGCGCGCGTCGCCTGACGAGGTGTGAGGGTGGCCTGTTATCTTCGTGGCGGAAACCGCGTGACACCAGAACAGAATCGAGAATTGCCACTCGGGCAGCCGTCAAGAAGCGGTTAGAAGTTGCCTTTCTCGCATGTCTCAATAGTCAATAGATTCTTGTGTCACTTGACTGAATACGAATGAGGAGCGTGGTGGGGGCATGAAGGTACTTACGGTGGCCAACCAGAAAGGAGGTGTCGGTAAGACCACGACGACCGTGAACCTGGCGGCCTCGCTGGCTCTGATGGGTGCCCGGGTGCTGGTGGTGGACTTGGAGCCGCAGGCGCAGGCAGGGACCGCGATGGGCATCAACATTCCGCGCGGGGAGAACTCACGTTCCCTGGGGTGGGCGTTGCAGGCGTACGTGCAGGGGATCGAGACGGATCTGTCGGGCATCATCTACGACCGGTCCTCGCTGTTGGAGGGCTGGGAGGATCCAGGTGTCCTGCACTTGTTGGCGTCGGAGGAGTCGACGATGAGCCGGGCGCAGGACCTGTTGGTGGGTGCGGGGTTCGCGGCGACGCCGATACTGAGGCGGATGCTGCTGAGCCTGGAGGACTGCTACGACTATGTAGTGATCGACACTCCTCCGGCGATCTCGTCGCTGGCCGCGGTGGGCTGGGCTGCGGGGGACTGGGTCCTGACGGTGTGCTATCCGGAGTACGCCACCGTGCGCGGTGCGGTCACCTTGGCCGGTTCCGTCAACTACGTCGCGAAGAACACCGACAACGAGTGCAATCCGCAGTACCTGGGGGCGGTGCTGAACAAGTCGAACCCGCCCTCGGGCTGGAAGCAGCAGGAGGTCGACGTCCGTGCGGGCATGGTCACCTCGGGGCTGCTGCCGTTCGTGCGCGATATCCGCCAGGACAACCGCATCTCACGGTCATTCGGCGGTGGTGTGCCGGCGGTGCTGGCGTTTGCGAACATGCCTCCGGGCAAGAACTACGCGGCGTTGATGCACGAGGTGCTCAGCCGGATGAGTCTGCCGCGTGAGGGGTGGGAAATCGCTCCTCCCCTGATCGAGGAGGAGATCGTTGCCTGACGCCGCGGGCTCGGGGAACCGGACACCCAAGAAGAGGAGCGCGAGCGCTCTGAGGCGACCTGCCTCCGGCGTCTTCAACGCAGTCATCGCCGGCGCAGACGAGGTGGTGGCCAACTCGTTCATCGCCCAGGGCGTTTTCAATGCCTCAGCGACCGGGCCGGCGCCCGGCACACCGCCCCCCGCCGCTCCCTCCCATCTGATCGCCCTGGGCCCACAACGGGTCCCCAATCCCGGGTCCTCATCGTCCGCCGCCATGAGTGCCGTGCTCGATTCTCGACGATCACCCGCGGACACCCCGGTGTTGAGTGGTTCGTTTCCGGTGCGGACGGTGGCTGCGCCGGACAATGCGGGCGAGCCTCCCGCGCCGACGCACGACGACGGCGCGAAACGGCGAGCAACCGGCCGACGTTCCGGGACACCGTGGGCTCAGCAGGCTGTGACCGAGAGCTTCGTGGACGCTGTGGTCTCCTCCAACACCTGGACCACCCACGGTTTTCGCATCGTGCCCGACGTACTGACCGCACTCAAAGTCCGCCTCGCCATGGACCGGAGAACCTGCGCCAACCCCAAACTGGCCGTCGGCCACTACCTCGATGCAGCTCTGCGCCACGCTCCCACTGACGTCGCCGAACAAGTCGCCTCTGCCCAAGCCTTCCTGTCCCAACGCATGGGCATCGTTGACTCCGGTCGGCAATCCACCTACCGCATCGGCCCCCAAGCACGAGCCCTGGCCACCAGTCTCAATGCGGCACTCCAAGAAGCCGACCACGGCCGAAAAGGCATCTTCGTCGTCTCCGCCTCCCTCCAAACCCTCCTCCAGGCCCTGGACGCCGAGGGCCCACTCCAACGCCCCCCGAACCCCAACCACACCCACCTGTTTTGACATCCGCTCCTCCGGCCGGTGATGACACGCCACCAATATGCCCATAACGGACAAATTGGGACGTGATTGGTAGCCTCGCCGAATGCGCTTCAAGCAAGGCCCTCAGTGGCCAAAGGGTGCGATGCCCACTCATCCGGGCGGCATCGAGTGGTGTGGCAGTGGGAGGCGATCGTGGCCCCGACTGTTGAGGACCATCGTCGGGTTGTCGGTCCTGCAGACGCGGACAGTACCCGGCCGGCCACGCCCGCTGCACTTGAGGCAGACGTCGGCCGCACAGGATCGGCCCAAGGTGAATGCCGAACAGATGATGCAGCGTCACGCCATTCCAACGCCGCGGAAAGCCACCTCGAGCCAAGCCCTGGAGCGTGGCCTGGACTGGAGGGCCGGACTGCCGGGCGTGCCGCAGCAGGCAACCCGAAAGCGTCTACGTAGTGTGTTGGTGGCTTTTCCCAGAGAAGTCCCCAGCCAACGGCAGTCGACCCCAGTACCTACGTGCGGTCACTGCTTCACGCGAGGCACATCGATCACCGCGCGCTGGCTCTACTTCCTCTTCACATGGTCGATGAGATACCACGGTGATCGGGGCCAGCGCCCTGAACCGAGGCGGATGGAAAAACACGAGAAATCACGCAGCAGCCGCCCGAGAAAGATCTCCGCTGCCCGGTGAATCCAGCGGACTCCGTGACCGACTCCTTCGCCGCAATCAATGAGCGATGATTCAATAGGAGCTTCTATGTCGGCATCCAGGCGGGTGCTTGCGATAATTCTCGCTGCATTGTTCATCCTGGCCTCCGCTGAACAAGCCTTCGGCGCCGCGACCCTGAAACAGGACTCTCTGGGGCCGGTCACGTCAACGCCGGAAGCCCCGTTCGCGGCCACCCTGAGAGTGCATTCATCGGCATGTACTCATGTGCAGGCGCTCGGCGTGGCGGTGCGCGACGCCCAGGGGAACAATCTTGACTTTCCCGGATCAACGGGCCCCGTGGTGATTTGCCCAACCGGGTTCAAGCTCACCACGGCGGCGCGCTCCTTCCGCGCCGGCACCTACACCATGTTCGGCTTCTACCGCGACGCCGCCGGCTACCACAACTTCCCCTCGAAGAACCTGACCGTGGGCCAGGCGCCCGGAACCACCCCGGGAACTGGAAAAACCCCCTACTGGAGCGAAGAGTTCAACCATCCCCTCGCCTGGGGCTGCCGCTGGACGGGAAACACCACAAGCGCATACCAGTACGGCAACCACAACCCCGCGGACGACAAACTCGACTGGCTGAACCCCGCCAACGTGAAGGTGGCCAACGGCGTTGCCACCTTCACCGCACGGCCGAGCTCGCACATCCTGGAGAACGGGCGCCAGGCGTGGGACACCGGGCTGCTGACTACAGAAGGATCTACCGAAGGCTTCCAGATCAGGACGGGTGACTACGTCGAGACCCGAGTCCAGCTCCCCACCAGTATCGGAGCCTGGCCTGCCCTGTGGACATGGAAGAACGGCAACAACGAGATCGACACCTTCGAGTACCACGTCGACAACCCGAACCTGCTCGAACTGACCGATCACATCAACAGCAACCAGCTCTACTGGACCAACACGCATGCGGTTCAACCCGGAAAATGGATCACCATCGGTGTCTACTACGGAGCCAGCAGCCACGACTGGTACGTGAACGGCACCAAGATCTTCGCAGACAGGAAGCCGGCCCCTTCGGGCTTCTCGGCCTATCTCATCCTGAACCTGTCCATCGTGGCCGGCACTTACCACCCCGCACCGACGAGTACCGACCCCATCACCTTCGCTGCCGACTACATCCGGGTCTACCGGTGACGGCGGGACCCACCCCATTCCCTTCACAGCGCAGGACCCCCGGTCGGCACTGCTGCGCTATGCCGTCAAATCGATGTCACGAAAACCGAAGAGGTGTCGCAGAGCATGCCTGATCGAACCCACCTGATTCGCATGGGCCTGTGTGCCGGGCTCGCCCTGGGCGCCACCCTCGCCACGCCCGCGATTGCCGTGCCCGCACTGTCGACTTCCAGTGCGCAATCCCAACACGCCGCGCGCCACGCTGACATGGCGGTCGAGCATGTGGACTCCCTGCCCGCCAGAGCTGGTGGGCAGACCATGGTCAGGGCACTGGTGTCCAACCGCGGAACCGTGCGTGCACCCGCCTTCACGCTGACGGTTACGCTCCCGAAGGGAGCGACCGTGGACGGTGCGACGTTCCCTGCACGGTGCGCGGTCGACCCCACCCGGCGCAAAGTCGCCTGCCCCTTTCCCGCGGGACTGGGCGGAGGCGGGCGCACCGCCGTGGCTCTGGTGCCGGTCCGCATCGCCGCCGACATCCCGCCCGCCACTCACTTGGGCGGTGGATTTGCAACCGTCAGCAGCAACCTCGGTGACGTCAGCAGGACAGACAACAGGATGGCCTTCACCCTCCTGGTCTCCGCAGCCGGGGCGTCGCTCTAGTAGTCCGCGAAAATGTGGGCTGACCTGCGGAATCGACACTGCGTTCTTGCGGGGATCGTTCAGGGTGGCCCGGCCGGGCCACCCTGAAGTGTTGATGGACGCCCACCTGCTGGAGACTGTCAAGATCAAGTCCAGCTGATGTCAGGAGTGGCCCAGAGACCGGTAGGTCCAGCCCGCCTCTCGCCAGTGGACGGGGTCAAGGGTTCCGCGCCCGTCGATGACCTGGGGGGAGGCGACACGACCGCTCAGATGGTGAGGATCAAGTTGCGAGAATTCCGGCCACTCGGTGAGGTGCAGTAGTAGCGCTGCCCCTTCCACAGCAGCGGTGGCATCGTTGGCGTAGTCCAGTTGGGGGTACAGCTTGCGGGCGTTGTCCAGGGCCATGGGGTCGTAGACGGTGACGTTGGCGCCCATCTGGTGGAGCGTCTGGGCTACGGCCAAGGCGGGAGAGTCGCGGACGTCGTCGGTGTTCGGCTTGAAGGCAGCACCCCAGACGGCGATGCGCTTGCCCTTGAGGGTTCCTCCGCACTGCTCGCGGGCCAGGTCGACCATGCGGGACCGCCTGCGGGTATTGATCGCGTCGACCTCGCGCAGGAAGGACAGGGCCTGGCCGGCTCCGAGTTCGCCGGCGCGCACCATGAACCCGCGGATGTCCTTTGGCAGGCAGCCGCCGCCGAACCCGAGGCCGGGCTGCATGCCCGCCGGCCCGATCCGCACGTCGTGGGACAGTGCGAAGGCGAGTTGATGGACATTGGCGCCGGCGGCTTCGCAGACCTCGGCCATGGCGTTGATGAACGAGATCTTCGTGGCTAGGAAGGCGTTCGCTGCGGTTTTCACCAGCTCTGAGGTGACCAGGTCGGTGACGATGAAAGGAGTCCCACGATCGAGGAGCGCTGCGTAGATGGTCCGCAGCAATGTCTCGTCGGCACCCCCGCTCGGGTGGAGGCCGACAACGATGCGGTCAGGGTTCAGCGTGTCCCTGATGGCGAAGGACTCGCGCAGGAACTCAGGATTCCAGGCGACACGGACCGCCTGGCCTGCGGGGGCGGTCGCATGGAGGAGATCGGTGATGCGGGCGGCGGTACCGACTGGAACGGTGGACTTTCCGACGATCAGGGCGGGCCGGTTCAAGCAGGGCGCCAACTGGGTTACGGCGTTGAACAGGTGTGAGAGGTCGTAGGCCTGCTCACCGTGCAGCTGGGGTGTTCCCACGGCGAGAAAGTGGGTGTCGCCGAAGTCTGCCGCTTCGGCGTAGGAGGCCGTGAAGCGGAGTCGGCCGGTCGCGGTGTGCTTGGCCAGCAGGTCGTCCAGACCCTGTTCGAAGAACGGGGCCCTCGCGGAGTTCAGGGCATGGACCTTGTCGACGTCGCTGTCCATGCCCAGCACTTGGTGGCCGAGTTCGGCCATGCACGCAGCGTGGGTCGCACCGAGGTACCCGCAACCAATGACGGTGAGTTTCACTAGCTTTGTCCTTCCGCAGGGCGGTGGATCCGGTTCCAGGGGTGGGTTGGGCCGGGGAGCCGGGAGAGTCAGAGTCGGCTGCGTACGCGACCTGTGGAGCACTGGCGCTCAGATCCGCACGGTGCCCGCTGCGAGGTGCTCCAGGTACCAGGCGTAGGTCTGGGAGATCCCCTCCTTGAGCTTGATCTGTGGGGCCCAGCCCAGGTCCTGGATCCGTGAGATGTCCAGGAGCTTGCGCGGGGTGCCGTCGAGCTCGTTCGTATCCCATGCCACGGCGCCCGCGTAGTCGACGACCTCTGCGACCAGGGCGGCGGCTTCCTGGATGGTCAGGTCGGTTCCGGTGCCCACGTTGACGGGCATGTCGCCGTCGTAGCGTTCGAGCAGGAGCAGGCACGCTCGCGCCAGGTCGTCGACGTGGAGGAACTCGCGGCGCGGTGTCCCGGTGCCCCAGTTGCGCACGAGTGCCTCACCTGCCTCTCTGGCCTGGTGGAAGCGCCGGATCAGGGAGGGCAGGACATGGGAGTTCTCGGGGTGAAAGTTGTCACCGGGTCCGTAGAGGTTGGTCGGCATGGCGCTGATCCATGGCAGGGCGTCCTGTCGGCGGACCGCCTGCACCTGCAGGATTCCGGCGATTTTGGCGATGGCGTAGGCATCGTTGGTCGGCTCCAGCGGGCCGGTCAGCAGGGCGTCCTCGCGGATGGGCTGGGTCGCGTGCTTGGGGTAGATGCAGCTGGAGCCCAGGAAGAGCAGTCGGGTGATCCCCTGCCGGCGGGCCGCGTCCAGCACGTTGACCTGGATACGCAGGTTGTCGGACAGGAACTCGGCAGGACGGGAGGCGTTTGCCTTGATGCCGCCCACACGCGCTGCACTCAGGATCACCACCTGAGGTCGTGTCGCCGCGAACCAGTCGAACACGGCGCCCCGATCGCGCAGATCGAGAGCCGCAGAGCTGGGACCGATGAGGTCGGTGAAGCCCTCCTGCACCAGGTGGCGCCAGATTGCAGACCCGACCATGCCGTGTGCCCCGGCCACGTACACGCGCGCCGAGCGGTCCAAGGGGCGGTGATCAGTCTGCGGCTTGCCTGCGGTCGTGGTACTCAACGGGTCGAACTCCGTTCGGCCGCAGCCGGATGCGGCTGCCTGTCGAGGGAGGGGGCGATGATGGTCGCCTCGCCGGCGGCCGCGTGGCGCGGAGGGGGACCGGTGGGGGCCGGCGCGAGGGGCCCGCTGGGCCGCACGCGGCTGCCGCGTCCTCGGCCCAACAGCCTGGAGATGGGTGTCGCCGCGGTGTGCTCGGGCTGGTATTCGTACGCGTAGCCGTAGGTGCCCCCTTCCCCCTTGATCGGCGCCCTGTTGAGAACGACGCCCAGCAGGGGCGTGCCGACACGGTCAAGGGAGCGAATCGCGTCGGTGACCTGGCTGCGGGTGGTCCGCTGAGCGCGCACCACCAGCAGGTATCCGTCGACAGCGGGAGCGATGACCGAAGCGTCCGCGACCGGGAGCACGGGGCCCGTATCGACGACAACGTGGTCGAATTCCTCGGCCAGGGCTCGCAGGGTGGCGCGCAGTTGTTCGGTGCTGAGCAGCTCGGTCGGATTGGGCGGTACTGCGCCGCTGGTCAGCACAGCGAAGGACGGGGTGCCTTGCAGGACTTCGTGGATCTTGGCGATGCCGATCAGTACGGTGGTCAAGCCCGCGTCGCGGACCAGGCCCAGGGTGCCGGCGATGGAAGGGCGCCGCAGGTCTGCGTCGACCAGGCACACCGAGGCGCCGGATTCCGCCAGCGCGGCGGCGAGGTTGACGGCGACACTCGTCTTCCCCTCGTCGGGCAGCGCGCTGGTCACCGCGATGACCTTCGTCTGCCGGTCGACGTTGGCGAAGTGCAGGTTGGTGCGCAGCCGGCGGAAGCCTTCGGCCCGGCGACCGTGCAAGTCCTCGCGTGTCGCCAGCGGACTGCGCGGGGCCTGCGGGTCGTAGGCGATGCTGCAGAGCACCGCTGGTCCAGCGATCCCGGCCAGGAACTCGGACAGGGCCTGAGAGTTGCGCACCGAGGTGTCGAGCGATTCCAGGAGTACGGAGAGGCCGATGCCCAGAGCCAATCCGGCTACGAGCCCGAGCGCCAGGTTGAGGGTGGTGTGGGGTGAGAAGGGGGCATCCGGGGGAGTGGCCGGCGCGGTGATGCTCAACCGTACGGGGGACTGGCGGGCCGTGGAGGGGCGCTCCAGATCGGAGATCACCTCGGCGAAGCGGGCCGCCACGGCGTTGGCGATCCGAGCGGCTCGCCTTGGCTGGGTGTCAGTGACGCTGACGTGCAGGAGAACTGTGTCGAGGGGCACCTCGGCGGTGATCCTGCCGCTCAGCTGCGCCGGTGTCATGTCGAGCCCCAGGGACTGCACGACCGGGCCGGTGACCTGGGGGCTTGCCGCAACCGCCGCGTAGGAGCGCACCCGTGCCTGAGCGAAGCTGTTTCCCTGGTTCATCGCCGCGGTGTCGGCCCCGGCCTGCAGGGACACGAAGAGCGTGGCAGTGGCCTGGTACTCCGCGGTAGCGGTGTACGTGGCGCAGGCGCCGAGGAAGGTCCCCAGCAGGGCAAGCGCGGTGATGGCACGCCAGCGGCGAGCGAGGACCCGTAGGTAGGCGCGCAGATCCAAGGTGTCCGTCCCTTTCCGACCACGAACGATGGAAGCCTCAACATATGCCCTAACGGGGCAAAGACCTCGTGTCGCCACGAAATGCAACAACATATCCCGAACGTTCCGTAGGCTGACGGTGTGGCGGGAGTCGGGCGCCTGCCTGTCCGCCGCTCCCGCCACCGAGCGCTCAGATACGAACAGGAATGCGTGTGACGAACAGAACGGCGCTGATTACGGGCATCACCGGTCAGGACGGCTCCTATCTCGCGGAGTTGCTGCTGGAGAAGGGGTACCACGTACACGGAATCGTGCGTCGCGCCTCCACCTTCAACACGCACCGCATCGACCACCTCTACCAGGACCCGCACGATCCACAGGCGCGCCTCTTCCTGCACCACGGGGACCTGACGGACGGAACCCGGATGGCCAACCTGCTGGAGCAGGTGCGCCCGGACGAGGTGTACCACCTGGCCGCTCAGTCGCATGTGCGAGTGTCGTTCGACGAGCCCGAGTTCACCGGAAACACCACCGGACTCGGGACGACCCGGCTCCTGGAGGTGATCCGGGTCATGGGCCTTCCCTGCCGCTTCTACCAGGCGTCCAGTTCGGAGATGTTCGGCGCGACTCCGCCGCCGCAGCACGAGGCCACGCCGTTCCACCCGCGCTCGCCCTACGGCGTGGCCAAGGTGTACGCCTACTGGGCGACGCGCAACTATCGGGAGGCGTACGGCCTGTACGCCGTCAACGGCATCCTGTTCAACCATGAGTCCCCGCGCCGTGGCCTCACCTTTGTCACCCGAAAGGCGGCCGTTGCTGCTGCCCGGATCAAGGCCGGTCTGCAGGACGTGGTGTACCTCGGCAATCTCGAGGCCCGCAGGGACTGGGGCTACGCGGCCGAGTACGTGGAAGCCATGTGGCGGATGCTGCAGCAGGATTCTCCGGACGACTACGTCGTGGCAACCGGCTCCAGCTACAGCGTCCAGGACTTCGTCGAACAGTGCTTCGCGCATGTCGGCCTGGACTGGCGGGACCACGTACGATTCGACGCGCGATACCTGAGGCCCTCCGAGGTCGACAACCTCGTCGGCGACGGGTCCAAGGCCGAGCGCCTTCTGGGGTGGCGGCCCCAGGTACTGGCACCGCAGCTGGCACGACTGATGGTCGATGCCGAAGTCGCCGCGCTCCTGCCGCATGCCGCCGCGGAACCGGCGTCGGTCACGCGCCCACTGTCGCCGACACCAGGGCTGACCGTTGCCCTCTAGCCGGTCCATCGGGCCTCGAAGAGCTCAACTCCGTGGCGCAGATGGCGCGTTGACGCCTCCGCCCGGCGGTCCCTCCGGCAGGCGGCCGGCGGCGGCAGTCAGGTCTTGCGCGCCCGGACGTGCAGGCCGTGCGCGAGCAACTCGTGCGAGCCGGTGTCCGCCGCGGACAAGGCCCGAAGGCGTCTGAGCAGTGCCAGGGTCACCCAGTCGTCCAGCCGGCTGCTGGTGCGCCGCGGTGTGTAGCGTCGCGCGACCTCGTCGGCGCGCACGACCTCCTGGGCCACGAACTGGAAGTAGTCCCCGTTCGCGCTGATCTCGATGACCTCGAGACCCAGCGCGGGCAGATGGGTCTGGTAGAAGTACCGGCTGTAGCCGTTGTAGAAGTAGTACGGCGCGAAATGCGTCAGCGAGGAGACCGGTGTGGTCACGATGAGCTCTCCGCCCGGCCGCAGAAGTCGTGCGAACTCCTGGAGTGCATCGATAGGCCTGGGCACGTGCTCCAGCACCTCGACGCACAGCACCGCGTCGAAGGACGCGTCCGGCTCGGGGATGGCGGTGATGTCGCAGACGATGTCCAGCCGTGAGCTGTCCCATGCCTCGGTCTGGAGGCCCGTCGCGTCACCGGTTCCGTCGTACTGCGCGAAGTCCTGGCTGACGTAGTCCAGATGCCGGCACAGCGGCTCGTACTGCAGCTCTCCGGCGCCGGCGTCCAGGATGCGGCTGCCCGTGCGGACATCGGCAAGAGCCTTGGCCAGCCACTGGTCGCGGTTGGTCCTGTTGCCCGTGCCCGCGCCGAGTTGAGCGACGGACTGTTCGAAGAGACTGCGCCGCCGTGATTCCTGGGCGATGAAGACTGAACGCAGCGTATTGGGGCCGCCCTCGACGGCTCCGCGAAGCTTCCTCTTGATCCCTTTCATGGGGCCACGTTAGGTGATCGAACAGTGGCTCTGCGGTGTGTCGGCGTGCCCGCGTGTCGTCACTGCGGGTGGCCGATATGCACGGATTAGACGGATACATGATGGATAGTCAGTTATGATCTGAAATCGGACGTACCGGGTGCAGCGACAGCGGTCCCTACCGCCTCCGCCGCCCGACGGAAGGAGCCGTACCGATGTCGCCTTCGACTGCTCGAACCTGTGTCGGCAGTCCCGACCTGCAGGTGCCGTCGTGACGGTGGCCGAACAGGCAGGCAGTACCGTTCTGGGCGCGCTCGGCAGGAGCGGCGGGCACCGGGCGATCCAGACCTACCGTCAGGTCCTGGCAGGGCACCGGGGAGCCGCATACACGGCGGTGTCGGTATCGGTCGCCGCCGGCGCCGCAGAAGCGCTGGGGCTGGCCTCGCTGGTTCCCCTGCTGCAGCGCGGTGTGGCCCATGCCAGTTCCGGCGGCGCCCTCTACGTCCCGCTGTTCTTCCTCTGCACCGTCTTCGCCGTGGTCCTGCGAGTCGGCGCCGAGGTCCTCATCGCGCGCCTCAGCGGTTGTCTGGAGCGGAAGCTGCGCATCGAGCTCCTGGACGGACTTCTCCGGATCGACTGGCGCCAGTTCGCGTCGCTGCGCTCCGGAGACCTCGTCTCCGCCCTGATGTCCGAGGCGACCCAGGTGGCCAATGGCGCCTCCGCCCTCCTCACCGGAGTATCAGCCCTCACCGTGGCACTGGTCTTCGCCGTCACGGCAGGCGTGCTCGGCGGCACTCTCACCGTCGGCGCGGTGATCGTGGTAGCCGCCTCGGTATGGATCTACCGACGTGCCACCCGTGTCGCCACCCGCTGCCAGCAACGATTCGGGCACGAGATCGCGGACCTCAACGAGGAAGTGACCACACTCCTCCACGGCCTGAAGTACTTCCGCTCCAGCGGGACGACGCACCGCTGGCAGAAGCAGCTCTCGCAAGGAACCGAACGAGTCCGCCGACTCCAACTGCGCAACATCTCGACCCCGCTCGTCACCCGAGGCGCCGTCGAGTCCATCGGAGCCCTCTTCCTCGCAGGCGTGCTGCTCACCGCGATCCTCCGCGGCCGCGACTTCGCCACCGCGCTGCTGTTCGTCGCGGTCTTCTACCGAACCATGCCCAAGATCCAGGCGGCCCAGGGCCAACTCCTCACCGCCAGAGCCCAGACCATCTGGTGGGACAGATGGTCCAGCCGCCGCGAATGGATCGCCGAGACATCCGACCGACGCGACGGGCGACGGGCAGTCCCCGAGGCGATCCGCTCCATCGAACTGCGGGACGTCACCGTCCAGGTCCCCGGCCGAGCCGAGAGCGCTCTGCACAACGCGTCGGTGCACTTGCGCTGCGGCCGGACCTACGCCGTCATCGGCGAGACCGGCAGCGGCAAGTCGACCCTCCTCGACGTGGTGACCGGCCTCATCCGCCCCGACCAGGGCAACATCCTGGTCGACGGTGTACCTCTCGACGAGTACAGCGTCCATCAATGGCAGAACCGGATCGCCTTCGTTCCGCAGGAGCCAGTGGTCTTCCACAACACCATCGGCCACAACATCCTGTGGCCGGACACAGGCGGCGACCAGGAATCAGTGCACGCGGCACTGGACGCCGCGCAGCTCTCGGCGTTCGTCGCGACCCTCCGCCACGGCCTCGAAACCTCGGTGGGCCAGCACGGCGGAGCGCTCTCGGGCGGGCAGCGCCAACGGCTCGGAGTGGCGCGGGCCCTGTTCGCCAACCGTCCCGTACTCATCCTCGACGAAGCCACCGGCGCGCTCGACCCCGACACCGAAGCCCGCCTCCTCGACGAGGTGATCCTCGCATCGGCGGACCGGATCACGCTGTTCGTCACCCACCGCCATGAGGCCGCGCGCCGCGCCGACGAGGTCATCGTGGTCCACGAGGGCCGGATCACGATGACCGGCAGTCCTGAAGAGATCCTGGGAGGCACCCGTGCCGCCGTATGACGCAAGCGCAGACCGCGCCCCCCGACGCGGGTCGCGCCACGCGGTGCTGCTGGCACTCGCCGACGACTACGGGGATGCCACCGCCGGACCGAGCTTCGAGTACGAGACATTCCTGCCGGTGCTCCGCCGATTCTTCGACAGGGTCACCCTCTGGCCGATCGACCGGCTGCTGCGCGCCAACGGCTACTTCCAGATGAACTCGGACCTGGTGTCCTGGGTGCGCCGCGAGGAACCCGACTTCCTGTTCTGCGTACCCTTCGAGAACCAGATCGACTGGCGCCTGCTGGGAGAACTGCGTGGCTCCAGCACCACCACAGTGGCGTGGATGTGCGACGACCACTGGCGGTTCGAGCCCTTCTCGCGTCACATCGCCCCGCACTTCGACTTCGTCGCCACCACCGACCGCACCGCCTACGTCCGCTACCTCGGGCTCCCCGGCGTACGTCCGATCCTCACCCAGTGGGGCTACGACCCGGACAGATTCCGACCCACCGACGAGGCACGCATCCACGCCGTGAGCTTCGTGGGCGCTCGCCGCCCGCACCGCGAGCGCCACATCGCCGCGCTGCGGCAGGCCGGTGTCAGCGTGCACGTGCGCGGGCGCGGCTGGCCCGAAGGCCGCGCCAGCACCCGCGAACTGAGTACCGTGCCCGCACGGTCGCTGATCAGCTTGAACTTCGCTGACTCGACGGTGCAGCACCGCGCAGGCCGCACCCAGCTGAAGGCCCGCCCCTTCGAACTGGCCGGAACCGGCACCTGCGTGGTCACCGAGTTCGACCCGCAGCTGCCCTCCTACTTCGACGTAGGCGAGCAAATGGCCGCCTTCCAGACGCCCGCCGAGTGCGTCCGCGTCGTGAAAGCACTCCTGGACGACCCCGAGCGAGCCCGCCGGATCGGCCGGTCCGGGCTACAGCGGGCCGAACAGGAACACACCTATGAGAGCCGGATGAGCCGCCTGCTCGCAGCTGCCAACATCCGTGGAATGCAAAGGAGTTCGGATGGTGCGGCATGCGTCATGAACTAGTCGTCTGCACCAGGAACAGGCCGGACGACACCCTCCGCTGCCTGGAATCCGTCGCCACCCAGACCCGCAGCCCCGACCGCGTCATCGTCGTGGACAGCAGCGACACGGACGCAACCAAGCACGTCACCGAAACCTTCGCTCGCACAAGCGGCCTGGCCGTCGACTTCTTCCACTCCGCCCCCGGGCTGACCCTTCAGCGCAACGCGGCGCTCGACCACCTGGACGAGTCGACCGACGTCGTCCACTTCGTCGACGACGACGCCATCCTCGATCCGGCCTACCTGCACGGGATCCTCGCCGCCTTCGAGGACCACCCGCAAGCCGGCGGCGCGGGCGGGCGCATCTGCAACCTCCCCGAGCACCTGCCGAACCGGCTTCGCCGCATCTTCCTGCTCAACAGCCGCAACCAGGGTGTCCTCCTGCGCTCCGGCGTCAACGTACTGAGCTTCACCGGAGACCGGCCGCGGCGGGTGGGCTGGCTCTCCGGGTGCTCCATGTCGTACCGCTGCCGCTCGATCACCGGCCTGCGCTTCGACGAGAGCCGCTCCGGCAACGGCGTAGGAGAAGACGTGGACTTCTCCGCCCGAGTGGCCGCGCGGGCCGAGCTGGTATGGACACCACTGGCCGTCCTGGAACACCGACAGTCACCGATCAACCGCGAGGATCAGGCAACGGTCATGCGCCGCGTCATCCGCAGCCGCTGGCGGCTCGCCGCCGACCGCGTCGGCCAGGTCTCGCGCACCGCCGTGCTCTACGCGATCGCAGGCGAGGTACTCATCTCGCTGACCAAAGCCGGGCGCCACCGCTCCCGCGGACTTGCCCGCCACGCCTTCGCACACCTCGCCGCAGTGGGCGACATCATCAAGGGGACGCCCGTATGAGTGGTTCCGTCGCCGTCGTGGTGCCCACCCGCAACCGCGCCTCCTACCTGCCCGGCCTCCTGGCATCACTGGAGAAGCAGTACTTCCGGCCCGCCCGGATCACCGTGGTCGACTCAAGCGACGACCAGACCGCCTCCGCGACACGAGAGGCCATCGCACAGACAACCATCCCGACGGAGTACGTCCATACCCGGATCGCCTCCGCCCCCGCACAGCGCAACCTCGGCGTGGACGCCGTCCGACGCGTCGGCGACCCGCCGTACGTCCTGTTCCTCGACGACGACGTGCGCCCGGCCCCCGACTACCTGCGACGCCTGGTCGCCCTCCTGGAATCGGACACCGTGGGAGCCATCGCGGGCGCATCCGGAGTGTCGGGCTGGATGCACCCGCAACTGAGCACGCGACGACGCATCTTCCTGCGTCTGTTCGCACTCGACGGCGACAAAGCCGGGCGACTGCTGCGCTCGGGAGTGAACCTGCCCGTACCCAGCGACACACAGGACCCCGTACTCGTCGACTGGCTGTTCGGATGCTCACTGTGGCGCACCTCCGTCTTCGACCGTCACCGCTTCCGGGACGACATGCCAGGCGGAGCCCTCTACGACGATGTCGAATTCTCCGCCAGGATCGGGCGCTCCCACGCCCTGGTCGTCGATCCGCAGGCCCGCCTCGAACACCTACTCGCCCATGAAGGCCGCGCCGACATGCGTCTGCACTACCACCGATGGATGCGCAACCGGCACGCCGTCGTGAAAGCCGTGTTCGGCACCCGCAGCGCTACCGCGGCCTACTGGTGGAGCTCCATGGGTACTGCGCTGTCCGTAGGCCGACACGCCCTCACCGACTCCGGCGACTACCGCGAGCGCCTCACCGGCCTGGTCACCGGAGCCATCGCCGTGCTGCGGCAGGAGCCACTGCGATGACCATCACCGTCCTCGTCCCCAGCCACCGGCGGCCCCAGGACCTCCGCCGGTGTCTGGCCGCCGTCGGTCCGCAACTCGCCGACGGGGACGAACTCCTGGTCGTCTACCGCCTCGGCGACTACGAAACCCAGGTGGCGGCTCAGAAGGCGTGGCACGACACACACCTGGTTCCCGTCGCCGAACCCGGTGTATGGCCGGCCTACGCGTCCGGGATCGCGGCCGCACGGAGCGAGACGGTCGCGTTTCTCGACGACGACGCGATTCCGATGGAAGGCTGGCTCGACGCCCTGCGCCGGCGACTGACGCATGACCCCTCGATCGGGGCGATCGGCGGCCCGATCCTCAACTTCCGGGACACCCGGACCAGCAACGGATTCTTCGAGGGGAGCTCCATCACACAGGTCACAGGCCGCACCAAACTGCGGACCCGACTGCATGAGATCCCTGCGCGCAGCCGGGTCGAGGAGGTCGACTTCCTGCCCGGCAGCAACATGGCGGTGCGCCGCGCGCTCATCGACCTCGACCGCTATCCCATGATCGGCATGGCGCCGGCCATCGAATGGCGGATGGCACTGGCCGTACGACGCCAGGGCCACCGCGTCGTCTACGACTCCGACATCAGGGTGGAACACCACCCCGCACCTCGCGAACTGACTCGCTGCGACCGCGAGCGGGTCGCACGCGACCTGGGCTACTCCATGACCGCGATCGTCGGAGCGGAGTACCCCGCAGGCCGGCGGCTGCGACCGCTCACCTGGTGGGTGCTCGCGGGCAGTCGGCAATCACCCGGACTGCTGCTCGGAGCCGCCGCCGCCCTGCGAGGCCGCAGTTCATTCAGGAAGTGGCGCGCCGCGATGCACGGCCGGATCCTCGGAGCTGCCTGCGCCCGCCGCGCCAGGGCCGGGGCATAGCCGGCCATGCCCACGAGTCTTCCCGCCGCCGTCCAACTGGCCTGGGGCTGGTTTCCACCGCTGGCCTTCCTCACCGGCACCGCAGCCGTCGTCGCGGTCGCTCTCTCACGTCGCCGGTCGTTCCCCAGGGGCGCGCGACCGCCGTCATCGTGGTTGGGAGGTGTCCTGCTCACGTCTGCCGCTCTCGCGGCCGTGATCACCGAGACCCAGAGCGGACGAAACGGTGTCCCCGGGCCGTTGAGCAGCCTCCCCCACGCCCATCTCCTGGTCCAGGCGTCGCGGCTCCTGGTCATGGGCATCCCGCTGGTCGCAGTGGCCTGCGGTATCGCGTGTGCAGGCGAGCGACTCGCACAGGGCGGTAGCCGGATCACGCGGTCGGCCGCGGCGACGGCGCTGCCCTTCGCCTGCGCCTGGGCCATGTCGGCCGGCTTCGGCGCGTGGAGCGGCGCCAACGCCCAAGCGTGGGCCGCATGGGCCACGTTCACCGCGCTGGCGTGCCTGCCCGTCGCCGGAACAGGTCCAGCGCAGCAGGCGCGCGTCCTGCTGCGCGTACTGATCTGGGGTTCACTCGTCCTCGCCGTACTGAGCCCGTCGTGGGCCTTCGCCCCCTACCAGCTCTGGCCCGGCGGCTGGCGGGTCGGGGCTCCACGGCTCCAGGGCCTGATGCCGCAGCCGAACCCGCTCGGATGGCTGGCCGCCTTCGCCGTTCTCCTCGAGTGGAGCCACGTCCGTAGGCTGAGCCTCCGGCTGGCGTGGACTGCCCCTGCACTCGCCTGCCTGCTTCTCAGCGCATCGCGGACGGCGTTGTTCGCACTCGTGGTCGGCGGCCTGTTCTACGAGTCGGCACCGGGCCTGGGCGCCGAACAGCCGAGGGTGAACAGCCGATGGACGCGACGGGCGGCCTTGGCGGCAGCTGCCGCCGGACTGGCGATACTCTTCCTCGGAAGCGGCGCACCCGCAGAAGGAACCTTGAACGGCCGCACCGGGTACTGGCTCAGGGCCGTCGAGCTGTGGCGCAGGTATCCCCTCCTCGGCACCGGCCCCGGTGCCTTCTACGAATCCCATGACCCCGCCCAAGCGGTCGGCTACGCGCACAACCAACTCCTGCACACCGCCGCCGAACTCGGCACACTCGGGCTGCTGGCGCTTGTGTGGTTCACGACGCGGGCGCTGTCGAACACCTGCCGTTCGGTCGCCGGCAGACGTGTCGCCCTGCCCGTGCTGGTCACTCTGACCGCGCTCTATGCCACGGAGAACCCGCTGCGCTTCACGAATCTCACGTTCGTTCTGCCGATCCTTCCACCGCTCCTGATGCTCCTGGCGGCGCAGGGTGCCGAACCCGCAGTCGTACGTGCGGACGACAGCTGCCCCGCTGGTGACGGAGCCACGTGGGCCGCAGCACCGCGTCAGCCGGTCCCGGGTCAGACCGGCACATGCGGAGAGGAGACAGGAAGTCCGACCAGCTTGTCCCCGTTGAACAGCGGATCGGCTTCGTCTCCGCGCAGGCAGACGGGCCCGAACTCCGTGTCGAGAGTGATCCACACCCCTGGCCACACAGGATGACGATTTGTCAGGTAGATCCCGCACAACTGGCATCGAACAACGGCGAACCCGCTCGCCCGAAACAGCTCGTCAGCCTCGGTGTCGGCATATGAGAACCCCTCGATCGCGTCGAGCAAGGGCCTGGAGAGGTCTTCCAGACGTCCCCTCAGGTCACCCCATCCCTCCAGGTCTCCGGCGGGAACGGTGATCCGGTACCCGAAACGCGGCAACGTGCCCTTCGACGGCTCCTGGATTGCCTCGATATGGTCACCTCTCGCCGCCACGGGCAGGAGTTCCCACAGCAGATCTCGTAGTACGTCGGCCATCCCCTGCGCCTCGGGGTTGTTCAGTAGCACGGTCACCAAGAGTTGTTGCACGTGGAGCGGGACGTAATAGGTGTCCTGGACGAAGGGGCCCGCGGCGTCGACGCACACCGCCCGATGATGGACGTGACTGCCGTTGTCGCTCTGGACCTCGACCTGACGCCCGGCCGTCGCGGCCTCCACCGCAGCCGCCGGGGTGGGGTACACACGAAGGAAATCGTCCCAGACGTTTTCCTCGTGTTCGCCACCGAACTCATCAAGACGCAGGGCTGCTGGTATTGCGACGGCCTGCGCACGGCTGTTCTGTGCCTTCCTCTGGTGGACCGCACTCTTGACGTTCCGGCTCGAGCTCTTCTTCCGCTTCCTCACGGTTCGCCTTCCTGGTACAAGCCTTGACACTTCATCAGGCCCCCGAACGCTAACCATCCAACCCGACGCCGCGCGCCAGCTACAAAGAGAGGTCCCTCTATTGGGAACCGGGCCCAGCGGATCAAACAAAGGGTGTAGTATGCAATACTCCGTATCCGACCAGACCCTCTGTCGCCCACGACTGTCTGCCTCGGGATGCCGATCTGGCCGGCGGCCGGGACGCTGATGTCATGAGCGAGACCACCAATCCACACAACCACCACCATCACGCGCACGTCGTGGTGCACCCCGTCGAGGACACCGCCCCGCCGTATCGCCGCGTCGACATCCTGGGCACCCAGGTCGGCCAGGCGTACGCGCTGAGGGACGTCGTCGAGTTCTGCCGCCGTGTCGGCCTGGAGGACCTCGACATCGAGGCACCCGGGAGCGTGCAGTGGATCGGAGGCGGAGCCCACACCTGGGGCGTCCGGCCGGATTGAGGACCACAGGGCCGCTGCCGTGACCGCACCATGCCCGGCACCCACCGTCAGGAGTTCCGTACCGCCTCCAGAAGCACGATGCCGGTATCACCGTAGTCGGGCAGAGTCGGGTCGGAATCGAGGCGGCTGACGTCGAGGTAGGCGCTGTACGGCCGGAACACGCTGCGGACCGCGTCTCCGTCGACGGGGCAACCAGGCCAAAACGGTCCGTCACCCAGTCGGTAGCGCGGCATGTTCTCCATGAATGCTGCGACGAGCAGTCCACCGGGCCGTACGGAGTGGATGAAGGTGCGGCAGATCGACGCGAACTCCTCGAAATCCTCGGTGATGCTTTCGGCCACGAAATGCATCGACGCGAGATCGTACGTCCCTTCGGGCAGGTCCCGGACGTCCGCGTGCTCGATCCGTACGCGGGACAGTGCCTCGGTCAGGGTCGGCGGCAGCGCCGGGTCGAGGTCACGGCACAGGGTGTAGAACGCCTGCCAGCTCTCGTCGGGGCCGTCGGTCAGCTGGCCGGTCAGGTAGGCGATGTTGGCAGCACTCGACTCGACGGCGTGGATCCGGCGACTGGCAGCGGCAGGGAGCATGAGGGGGTAGAGATTCGGGCCGGCCCCGAACTCCAGCGACCGGTTGATACTCCCGGGAGCCAACTGCCGGTAGAACGCCGAATGGTGCCGAATGACGTCGGCATCGCAGGGGTGGAGCTCGCGGTAGTTCTCGGCGAGGTAGTCCTGAACCGGCCAGCGGTCCCAGTCCGCGTCGTCATTGCGCCTCGGGACGGGTGGATCTTTCGGGGAATGGGTCATGCGGTTTCTCCTTGCCTCCGGATCGGCCGGGCGGTCGACGGTGTCGGCTGCGCGACGGGGACTGCGGTCGCGTTCCACTTCGCGCATGCCCGGCAGGAAGAGAAAGGGCAGGGTGGCCAGGGCTCCGAGAACGCCGGCACCGATGAGCGTCCGGCGGGCGCCGACAGCCTGGGCGACCGGCGCGGTGAGGGCGTAGGACAGGGGTACGAGCGAGATCGAGACGAACCAGTCGACGCTGGAGACCCGGCCGAGCACCCGGTTCGGTACCAGCCGCTGCTTGGCACTGGCCCAGGCGATGATACCGGCGGTCTCGAAGCCGTTGACGACCGAACAGGCGAGGGCCAACTGCCAGGCACGGGTGGCGAGGCCATAGCCGGCGACCGCGAGGGTGGCGAGCGTCCACGTGCCGTACATGAACGTGATGAAGCGGCGCGGCAGACCGGTCTGCCCGACGACCAGGGCGGCCACGACGGCGCTCGCACCTCCGCCGGCCAGCACGAGGCCGAGCTCCGCCGCCGATCCATGCAAGAGGTTCTTGACCACATAGGGGAGGAGGACTTCGGTCGGACCCAGGAAGAGCAGATAGGCGAAGGTGGCGGACACGAAGGTGCCCCAGAGCCACGTGTTCGCGCGCACGAATGCGACTCCCGCGCGCAGGTCCGCCCACAGCGAGGGTCCGTGCTCGGCCGAAGGGGGTGGCATCGGCCGGATGCACAGCACGCAGCTGACGGACACCACGAAGGTCAGCGCGTCGAAAGCAAACGCCCACCCTGGACCGGCGGCCGCGACGAGCAGCCCGCCAAGGGCAGTTCCGCCGATCTGCAGCGCAGCGGGGCGGACGAATTGGTCGAGGGCGTTGGCCGCGACAAGCTGGTCCGCGGGAACGAGGCCCGGCACGATCGCGTCGAAAGCCGGGGGGAAGAATCCGGACGCGGCCCCGTACAACGCGGCCACCGCGACCAGGTGCCACAGCCGTACGGTGCCGCTGAGAGCGAGCGCCGCCAGGGCGGCCAGGCACGACCCGCGCACCAGATCGCTGCCGACCATGACCCGCCGCCGGTCGAACCGGTCACTGGCGACACCGCCCAGCAGTACCAGCGCAAGCTGCGGGGCCGCCAGGGCCACTCCGACCAGGGACATCCCGCTCGGCGAGCCGGTCAGCGTGTACACCTGCCAGGCCAGCGCGACGAGCAGCACGCCGTCACCGAGCAGCGAGGTACTCATGCCCAGCCACAGGATCCGAAAGTCGCGAAGGGCGAGGGGCGCGAGGAGGTGAACCCGCCGGCCGCGGCCCGAAGGGTCGATGACGGACATTCAGGCCTGCGGCTGGAGGTCGAACCGCTCAGCCAACGCCGAGAGCGTCTCGTTGAGCCGGTCGATCTCCTCGTCGGTGTTGGCGGCCGTAACCTGGATCCGGAACCCGACCCGGCTACGTGGCACCAGGGGATAGGCCGCCAGGGTGACGTAGACGCCGTGGTCCCACAGGAACGAGCCGACCGATTCGAGGTCGGAGCTCGAAGCCAGGGGAATCTCGATGATGGGCAGCCCGCTGGTGTTCGGGGTGTGGATCCCGAGCGCCGCCAGATGCCCCAGGACGCGTGCTGACCGGCGCCACAGGTCGGCCCGGATCGTGTCACCTCGACTGGCGTTCACGTCGAAGCCGGCGAGCGCCGTGGCGAGCGACGCCGTCGGCGACGGCCCGGAGTACAGATAGGGGGCGGCGGCGACTTTGAGGTGCTCCTTCAACCAGGTGGGAAGGGCGATGAAGGCCAGGAGCGAGGAGTAGGCCTTGGAGAACCCGCCTACCAGGACGAGGCCGTCATACGTCTCGCCGAAGTGCCGGACGATGCTGTTGCCCCGGGATCCGTACGGGCAGGACTCGGCCGGGCCCCGTTCGCCGACGATCCCGAAGCCGTGCGCGTCGTCGATGTAGAGCAGGGCGTCGTAACTGCGGCACAGGCGCGCCAGCGCCGGCAGATCGGCGAGGTTCCCGGACATGCTGTTGACCCCGTCCACGCACACCAGGCGGGACTCGTTGGCCGATGCGGCCCGCAGAAGCTGCTCGAGTTCGACCAGGTCGCCGACGTGGCACCGCTTCACCGTCGCGCCCAGTCCACGGGCCATCAAGCACCCGTCGTAGACCGTCCGATGAGCTTCCGCATCGACGAAGACGGTGCCCGTGCCGACGATCACCGGGATCACCGAGGAGTGGATCAGAGTGATGGTCGGGAGTACCAGCGTGTCCGGCGCGCCGAGCAGTTCCGTCAGCCGTTCCTCGATCTGCGGGTAGAGCCGGGGGCTGCCCAGCAGCCGGGACCAGCTGGGATGAGTGCCCCAGCGGCGGACCTGCGGATCGATCGCGTCCATGATCTCCGGGTCCAGGTCGAAGCCGAGATAGTTGCACGAGGCGAAGTCGGTGAGCCAGTGGTCGCCGCAGCGGATCTGACGGCCGCGCACATCATCGATCACCGCGTCGCACATGGGACTGGACCGCCGAAGACGTTCCAGGTCGCCCCAGCGCGAATCGCGACGCGTGCCGTCCGCCGCTTTGGAGGTGTCGGTCATGGGGTCCTCGCTCCTATCGTCCTCCTCCGGCCGCCCGTCGGAGGCTGGTAGTCAGGAGTGGACGGCGGGGACTGCCCTGCTCTCGCAGGAGGCGCTCGCTCGCTTCCGCCGTCACCGGTGGTGAGAACAGGAATCCCTGCCCGAACTCGCAGCCCATGGCCGCGAGTAGAGCCTGCTGCTGGGCGTCCTCGATGCCTTCGGCGATCACCTTCATGCCGAGCGTGCCTGCGATGCGGACGATGCCCTCGACCAGCGCGACCTGCTGCCCGTCGATCAGGATCCCATCGACGAACGACTTGTCGATTTTCAGGAGGTCGATCGGGAAGTCCCGGAGGTAGCCGAGTGAGGAGAAGCCGGTTCCGAAATCGTCGATGGCGATCCTCACTCCCAGGTCCTTCAGCGTCCTCATGTCTGCGCGGACCTGATCGTTCTGGCGCATGAGGACGGTCTCCGTGAGCTCCAGCACGAGGGACCCCGGTGCCAGACCGGACTCCCGGAGTACCCGGCTCACCTCGCCCACGAACCGGGAGTCCCGGAACTGGCGGGCGGAGACGTTCACGTTGATGTCCAGCGGGACCGGCTGCGGTACCGCCCGCTGCCAGGCAGCGGTGCAGCCGGCGGCCCGCTCCAGGATCCATGCACCGAGCGGCATGATGTGACCGGTCTCCTCGGCGAGGCTGATGAAGTGCTCCGGCAGCACCAGGCCCAGACGCGCGTGCGGCCACCTGGCCAACGCCTCGAAGCCCACCACTGTCCCGCCCGACAACTCCACGATGGGCTGGTAGAGCAGCGTGAACTCCTCCTCCGCGATGGCGTTCTCGAGACTGGCCCGCAGCTCGTGGCGCTCCATCATGCCTTGGTGCAGGACCGGCTGGAACCGTCGCCACTGGCGCTTGCCGGCTGCCTTGGCCGCGTACAGGGCCAGGTCGGCGTGGCTCAGGAGTTCCTCACCGTCCGAGCTGTCCAGCGCGGTGGCGATCCCTACGCTGGCCGACACGCTGATGGATTCGCCGTTGAGGTGGAAGGGCCGAGCGAGGGCATCCACGACATGGTCGGCGATCGCCTCCGCCTCGGACGGCTCATGGATTCCCTTGATCAGCACCGCGAACTCGTCGCCACCCAGCCGTGCCGCTGTGTCGCCGGCCCGCAGTGTCGCCACGAGCCGCTGCGCCGCAGCGACGAGGAGCTCGTCCCCGACCGTGTGCCCCCGCGTGTCGTTGACGACCTTGAAGTCGTCCAGGTCGACGAACAGGAGGCTCGCCAGCGTGGAGTCGCGGCGCTCGGCAACGAGTGCGTGCTCGACCCGGTTCATCAGCAGGACCCGGTTCGGCAGGCTGGTCAGTGCGTCGTGGAGGGCTCGATGGGTGAGCTCGCGCTCCAGTTTGCGCTGCTCGGTCACGTCACGCAGGGTGACCACGAGCCCGTGCACGCTCTGATCCTGGCGCAGATTGCTGCACCTGACCTCGACCTCGATGGGTCTGCCGTCCTGACGAATCACCCGCCAGTCGTCGAACATGTCCTGGTCGCGGTCCCCCTCGCGCATCTCGCCCAGTGCGAGGACGGCACGACGCATGTCGTCGGGGTGGATGAGCTCGGTGAATCTCCTGGCCCCCGCCCCGACCTCGGGGCCGAACATGGAGTCGGCCGAGGGGCTTGCGTACCTGGCGGTGTCGTCGTCGTCGAGGATGAGGATCACGTCCGACGCGTTGTGAATGAGCGTCCGGAAATACGCCTCACTGTTTCGACGGGTGATCTCCTTGACGAGCCTGACGCGCTCCAGCGCCAGTGCGACCTGGGCCGCCAGCGTCTCGAGCACGCTGCGCAGCTCATTGAGGTCAGCCTCGGGACCCGCGACGGCCAGGGCACCGAAGAGTGACTCACCCGCCGGCCGGTCCTTGAGGATCAGCGGGAACAGCAGAGCTGTCCGAGGGTCGTTGCGATCCCCTTCAGGCATGTCCCCGAGCCTGTCGACACTGATGATCTGAGATTTCCCGGACTGCAGCGCGCCCAGCCACGTGCCGCCCAATTCGTCCATTCGGGTCACCCGCCAGTCCGGCGGCAGGGGAGGGGCGGCGTGCACGGTGTGCAGGCTCTGGGCATCGCCGAGCGCGAGCACGGCCTCGTGCCTCACCTCCGGTCCGAACAGTGTCGCCGCCGCCGTGCGTACCAGGCCCGCGATCTCCTCCACGCTCACCGCCGACACCAGTGAGGCGGCTGAGGCGCCCAGGGCCCGCTCCCGGATCATGGCCCGCTGGTGGGAGGAGACCAGGCCCGAAAGGCGGGAGAGCACGAGCAGGAACATGACGCCGGAGAACACCGCGATCACGCCCGCGTCGCGTACCTGCCCCTGAACGGCCTCGTAGAGCAGCATGCCGGGAGCGATGAGCGAAGCCAGGGCGAGCGCGCCGAGCCGTCGGCTCGGAAGCCCGGCCGGCCGACGTGGCACCGGCTGCGTCAGCCCCACCATGGACGGATGGAGCGCGGAGAGCCCCCACGCGGTGTAGAACACCACCCAGCCCAGATCCATCGGCGTGCCGACCTGCCAGGTGCCGTTGACCTGGTACAGCCCGTACAGGACATCGGAGACGAGGATCCCGAGCGTTCCGACGGTGAGCAGCTGGACCGAACGCGTTCGTGCGCTGCCGCCGGTGAGCAGGCGGGCGAGCATCGCCAGCATCAGCACATCACCGAGCGGATAGGCAATCGAGATCGCCTTCTCCAGCCAGGTCGTGCCGACGGTGCGGGTGTTCGGTTCGATCAGGTAGATCCACGAGAGCAGCGCCAGACCCGAGGTCAGGGTCAGAGCGTCCAGCAGACTTCCCCAGTCGCGCTCGACCGAGCGGCAGCGGATGAAGACGAACAGCCCTGCTGCGAAGAGCGGATAGGTGGCCAGATAGAACGCGTCCGCGACCGAGGGGAAGGGGTTCGGCTCACCGACCACATTTTGCAGCACGTTGTAGCTCGTGTCGCCCGCGGCGAAAGCGAAATTCGCGGCAGCAAGCAGCAGCCACGGCAGTCGGCGGGACGGCCGATGAATGCGAACCCCCGCGATGATGGCGCCCACGCTGCCGAAACCGATTCCGGCCCAGGTCGCGATGTGCCAACCGGATCGCAGCAGGTAGCAGACTGTCAACACGGCGACGCAGCACAGATAGCCGACCGCCAGGAGTCGCAATCGTGTCAAGGGGACCGTCCTTCATGGCGCCGCGCCGGGGCCCTGCGGCCTCTTCGGGCATGAGGCACTCCCGATCCAGTAAAGAGCACTCGTGGCGCGACGGCACGTCAGGCTCGCGCCGGCGTGGCCCGGCGTGACCCGGCATAGGCCGCCGCCCGAGCAGTCCTGCCCTATCCCTTGTATTCAGCCGACAGGAAATCCGCACGAATGGTGGGGAAATTCAGGGATCACGACCAGGGCCGTTTTGCCGCGGCGCAGGTGGGCGGCGAGAGAGGGATTCGCCACTCGCGCCACCCCTTCCTGCCGATCGCGGAATCTCTAGCATTCACCAACGAACAGCAATATCCGCGCTCGGCGTCCGGAGGAGTCTCATGAATCAGCGTTGCAGGAGAACTGCGGACTGGCTGTCGGCGGCAGCCCCCGGTCCCACCGCGCTGGCGTGGCGCTGGAATCAGAACGAACTGGGGACCGAACTGCTGCCCGCCGGACGCCTCTGGGACGTGCTCATTCTCCCGCTCCAGCATGGGTTGCAGGTGTTTGGCGTCCTACTGCGCAACACCGGCATACCTGGGCCGGTACTTGCCGATTTCACCCGCGGGCAGGTGGGCTTCTTCGTTCCGTCCAATACGGTGGCGGCCTGCGTGAGTACCGGCAGTCGGCTGGCCGGCCGGGAGACATGGATAGTCGTCCCGCAGCCCGGGCACGCGTGTTCGCGGGTCCTGTGGCTGTTCCCTCCCGACGGCGAGGGAACCCTCAACGAACCCGGAGCGCTGAAAGCAGCCCTCCAGATCACGGCAGAGCTCACGGACCACACCGTGGCCAAGGACCACCGAGCAGAGGAGTCTCTGATGAACCACGACGGTACCGCCGCGCGCACGGACCGCTTGGCAACCGGGCCCACCTCGACGGAACAGTCACGTGCCCCGCTGCCGAATGAGTCGATTCGCGAGCACCTGCTGGCGTTGAACCGGATGTTCTGCGACCGGCGACTCACTCTCCGGCAGTTCGCCGAGGCCGGGGGGCGTGTCCTCGACGGTCAGCCCGTGCAGGTCGGCGCACTCGCGGACAGTTGAGTCGACCGGATCTCCCGGTTGGTGCGCCTAACGTCGTCGCGCACCAACCGGGCATCGACGGGCTTCACCGGATTCCGGCTGCGATGAAGTGGGTCGCGTCGTACGATCCCCAGCCGGCGACGAAGTCCCACCCATGTGTGGCTGTATAGGCGCCGTTGCCACCGCGGGTGATGTCATGGAAGTCAGTGGTGTCACCGCTGGCCCGGCCCAGGCTGTAGATCAGCGGATTGGCGAAGCCCAGGGGTGCTTTGCCTCGCGCTTGTGCTCTCTGGTTGTAGAGGGCTGCGAGGGCGGCCCAGTCGGGGGTGGCAGCGCTGGTGCCGCCGATCGATGTCCAAGCTCCTCCCGTATAGACAGAGATGCCGGGCTCCGGGTCGGCCTCCGCGGCCACGTCGGGTACCTGGCGTCGGCCTCCTCCGGCCGCTTTGCGTACCGGGACCTGCCAGGTCGGGATGGCGAAGACGGATGAGGCTCCACCGCCGCCCAGCGGCCAGGCGACCTCATTGCTCCACGTGTTGTTCGATGTGAGGCTGAGCCGAGTGCCGCCCACACCGGTGACATAGGGGTCGCTGGCGGGGTAGTCGACGGATAGGCCACCGTCGCCTGCGTCATCGGAACCGTTGTCGCCCGCCGCGGCGAAGAAGCTGAGGCCCTCGGCGGCGCCTTGCTTGAACACCAGGTCGAGGGCGGACATGTTCCCGGCCGTGCGTTGTGTCTCCGCAGCCCCCCAGCAACTCGAAGTGACACGGGTGCCGCTGTCCACGATCGCTTGGTAGACGTCGACCTCACCGGCATCGGTATTCGGTGTCTCGAAGACAGCGACATGTGCCTTTGGCGCGATCGCCTGCAACGCTTCGATGTCGAGTTCGACTTCGACCTGGCCACTGCCGAGTGCACCGGAGCCGCCGTCCACCTCGTGCACGGTCGGCGCGGGTGGGCGAAGGCCGTAATGGTTGTCGTACGAGGTGATGTTGGACTGCTCAAAGCCGTCGAACTCCACCACAGCGACCGTCTGGCCGCTTCCGTTCAAACCGGTGGACGCCAGCGGAGCGACACCGTAACCCCCTTTGAGCTGGGCCGGGGTGAGCCCACCTTTCGGCCCCAGGCGTGGGGAGACGCCTCGCACCAGGCGGTCGTTCAGACCGGAGACATCGAGAACCAGGGCGCCCAGGCTCGAGGGGAGGCTCGGAGCCGTCTCGTTGGCGTAGAAAGCCCGGCCCGTCCGGGAGTCCCGCCACGTGTTCAGGTGAGTACCGAATGCCATCTCCATGTCGGCCGCAGTCCCGGAGGCGTCGATGAGCAGGTTGCCGTCGTGCACCTTGTCCACCTTCAGGCCCTGGGCGTCCAGGTAACGCGTTATCCGCCCGACTTCAAGGGCGGTCCGGCCGAACCGCGTGGCGAATTGGTCCTTGGTGAGGTACTGGCCGTGCAGTCTCGAACTGGGGTCGCTGACCTGGGCGATGAACGCGTTCAGGCCCGCGTCGTCGCGGGGTCTGAGGGTGATGGCGACCCTCAGGCGAGTGGAGGAGGCCAGGCGGCCGGTGACCCGCGTGGTCTCGCGGAGACCTGGCACGGCGTCACCGGCCAGCCTGAAACGGGCTTCGGGCGGCGGCCTTGTTGCGGTGTGTGCGATGGGCATGCCGGCGATGAGCAACGGCAACGGAGCCACGAACAGACTGAACACTCTGCGATGGTCCCTCAAGGTTCCTCCTCCGGTGGCCGGGCGAACGGCCATCCTGCGCTTGGTCTGGCCTGCGGTGCGATTCAGCTCGCAGTGTTCATTAATGTCCCGGAGGTCAAATCGTCGCTATTCGAGGTGCTGCCACTCGGCTTAGTCGGGGTGATGAAGTTCGGCGATTATCCTCACTTGGAACGTCAACTGATGAAAGCAGAACGAGAACTGTGTATCCTATGAGTTCGAGTACGGACGGGAGCTGACGGACCGATGACCTACGGCGAACCGGCAGGGCCGCCGAACGCGAGAGCTCCCTACCGCGTACTCGTGGTGTGCACAGGCAACGTGCACCGTTCTCCCTTGGCGGAGCGTCTGTTCACCCAACGGCTCGGCTCAGCCAGCCAGTTGATTCAGGTCAGCAGCGTCGGCACCGCTGCCCGGCAGGGGACTCCCATGGCCCCGCAGTCAGCCGCCCTGCTTGCAGAAATGGGCGGCGATCCAACCGGCGCGGTCGCGCATCGACTGACCGCCGACCTCGTTCGATGCTCCGACCTCGTACTTGGCGCCGCTGCTGAGCATCGTGAGGCAGCCGTACGCATGTCGCCGCAGTGGGCGCTGCACCGGGCCTTCACCCTGCGGGAACTGGCGCGCCTGCTGCGACTCGAGGACGCTGCGGGCGTGTCCGGCCCGATCGCTCGCGCCACTGCCCTGGTCGAGGGCGCCGCACGCAGGCGCGGTTCGGCCGGCGGAACAGCCGACGATGACGTGGCAGACCCGCAGGGCGCGCCGCTGGAGGTGGCGCGCGCGTGCGCGGTACGAATCGAGGAGGCTGTGGAACGTATCGTCAGGGCCGTCCTGGGTTGACGCCTGCCGGTTCTGCTGCCCTGCGATTGACGGTCTCCGCCCGGGCGAGGGTCCTGACAGTGGCCCGCAGAGGTCCTGCGAGGGGCTGGCGAAGCAGCGTGGGCGACCGGTCGGAGGGTGGCTCAAGGAGGCGCAGCACCAGCGTGCGTGTGGACCGGGCCGGGAGTTCCAGGTCAAGCGTGTACGTCGGGTGGCCACGCTCGAGGCCGGGCTGCAACAGGACGGTGCGGCCGTCCAGGGTGGCGCCGACGAGGCTCGCCCCGGAGGTCGCGAAGTACGACACAAGCAGGCGGTTGTCGCCTGGGCGGGTCGGGTAGTTCGGGGCGTCCACCCGCTGGGTGACATAGGCCGGCAGTGCCGCCGTGGGAGCTCGGTTCGTGAGGCCCACCGTCACGGTGACTTCACGCCCTGCCGGCGTGGACGGTGCTGCCGTCCAGTCCAAGTCGCGCTCGAGATAGTAGTCAAGCTTGGTGCCGGCCGCGTTGTTGACCACCAGGCCGGCGAAGGGGGCCGGGCCCTCGGGGACTACACCGCCGACGGCGCGCGATTCAAGCTCTCGTTGCTCGCCCGGGTGCGCGCTCCATACCAGTACATGACCGCCGGACATGGCCGTGTGCAGCGCAGGCAAGAGCGCGGACAGTTGTGGGGAACCGTGCGCTGCGCCGAGAACCTTCGCGGCGGCCGCGCGGGCAACCGTGAGAAAGAACGCCTTGCGCTGGGACGTGTCCTGGTAGGTCGCGTAGCTGGTTCTTTCCGTGAGGTCCACGACATTGGCGCCGGTAAGCACTGTGCCGTCCGGGAGGCGGGTGGGTCCGGTGGCGGTGAGGAGGGGAGCCAGTGCGCTGGGGTCGATCGCAATCACGCCGTCCACGTTCTGGCCGCTGTGCTGATGCCATGCGGCGGCCCAGATGCGGGCTGCGTCGGGGAAGTGGGGGCTGAGGTTGGAGTTGACCCAGGTGCGCGTTGGCCCGTTGTGGCCGTACATGGCGGCGTAGTCGGCTCCGAGGTCCACTGCCGCTTCGGTGTGGGCCATCGCGGTGTCGTTGCCGAAATCCTCGAACCCGACCTGCCCGTGGTCGGCGGTGAGTACCGCGAAGGCTCCGGGGAGCCCTCCGGTACCGCGTGACTCCGCGGTGTTCTGGAAGACCATGAAGTAGCGCCGCTCGCCGTCGGCCCCCAGCACAGGCGGCAGCAGGCGGGCGGCCGTCGCCGCTTCAGCCGTCGCTGAGGCGATCTGGTCGAGGCGGTCTGCCAGTTGGGCTCGGGCGCGGTCGGCTTCGGGCAGCCAGGTGCTTCGGGGGAGTGCGTCGGTCTCGGCGCGTACGTGGGCAGCGGTGCGCGCTGCCCGGTCCAGAGCAGGGGCGCTGTCACGGAGGGCGGCGAGGTTGAGGTGCCCGTTGCCCTGGCCTGTTCCTGCGGTGAGTTGGGCCGCCGCGTGCAGGAGCGGGGGGAGCACATCGTGCGCCAGCCGGTTGGCGGTGTCCGCGGTACCCCGCACGGTGCGCAGGGGGGCGCCCACGACAGGTAGGCGCGAAGCGGCGTACCACAGCGGGCCGGTGGTGAGCCGGTGGGCTCGATTCGTGCGCATGGCAGCGGTTCTCAGTTCCACCGCCGGGTCCAGGTGAGGAGGAGCGCCGTCCCGGGATGTGTGCTCGGCGGAAACCAGATCGGAGGACATCCGCAACCGCTCCAGGTCGTGCTGGGCGCCGAGCAATTCCGAGCGGGCCAGCAGGCTGGTCGTGAAAAGCCAGGCGGCGGCTGCCAGGAGCAGGCCCGTGCCGACCAGCAGCACCTGGAAGGCGCGGCGCATGCGCCGCTGCCCAGCCCTGGGCGTGCCGGCCGGCTCGGTGTCGTGCTGGAAGAACGCATCCATGCGCTGCGGCCGTTGTCAGTCCTGGTCGTTGCGGGAGCGACGTCGGCGCACCGCCACAACCGCTGCGCCGACGCCGACAGCCAGCCCGGCGGCAGCGGTGACCTGCCGGGACGGGGCACCTGACTCAGACGTGGCGAGCGGCTTCTTGTATGCGGTGTCGAGGGCGTTGAGCTGCACGTTCGCGGACGCGTTGGTGCGCGGCAGGCTTACCCGGATCGGTGTCGACAGCACATGCTTGGAGCCCGGTGCGGTGACAGTGAGCTGATAGTCGCCGGGTGCGGTGTTGGCGGGGATGGTGACCTGACCGGAGACGTGGCCCTGGGGATCGGCGGTGAAGGTGGCCAGCCGCTGGGTCAGCGGGGCCCGCCGGGCCACCCCGCGGCTCGCCGCACCGGGCAGCGCGGTCGGCAGCGAGGGAAGAGTGACCTGCACCAGGATCGGCGGCCCCGAGGGAAGCGTCGCGGTGAAGGTGAGGTGGCCGCCGACGATGACGAGACTGGTGCTGACGCTGATGTCGCCGAGCCCGGGTGGGTAGTCCGCGGCATGGGCTGCCTGGGCGCAGGCCACGGGGGCTGCGGCGATGAGACCGGTGGCCGCGACCGCGAGGGCGGCGCGCTTGGAAGGTGTGGGCATCTCTCGGGGACTCCTTGCATCGACCCGGGGTGCTGGCCCCCGGGAGGTTTCAGTGGAACTCGAAACAGCAGGGTGCGACATCAGAGATGAATACGGACAAGCGGCCATGCTGTAACACGGTGGGCGCATAAATCCGTCGGATGGCGCAGCACGCACAGTGACCGGGACCCGCCGGCCGGGAGGTGGTCCGGGATCAGTAAGCACCCTCTCCGCGAAGGACGGCGGGAAGGGTGCGGACGATGATCGCGAAGTCCAGGCGGAGCGACCAGGCGTCGATGTAGTGCAGATCAAGACGAAGAGCTTCCTCCCAGGGAAGCTCTGACCGACCGCTGATCTGCCACAGACCAGTGATCCCAGGACGGACCAGGAGCCGGCGCCGGGCGTCCCCGGTGAAAGCGGAGTCCGCGACCGGAAGAGGTCGTGGCCCGACCAGGGACATATGGCCGGCCATGACGTTCAGCAACTGCGGCAGCTCGTCCAGGGAGTAGCGGCGCAGCCAGCGTCCGACCGGCGTGACGCGGGGGTCGTCCCGGATCTTGAACAGATGGCCGTCGGCTTCGTTGCGGGCTGCGAGATCGGCCCTGCGCCCCTCCGAGCCGACGTGCATGGTACGCAGTTTGAGTACGTGGAAGTCCTGGCCGTACCAACCGGAACGGAGTTGCCGGAAGAGGATGGGACCGGCGCTGTCCGCCTTCACAGCGAGGGCCGCCGCGAACAGGATCGGCGCCAGCAGGAGCAGCAGAAAGCCCGCACCCGCCAAGTCGATGGCCCGTTTGACCGTTCGGGGGCCGAGACGCTGCGCCTGGGACGGACGACCGGCGCGGCATCTTGCTGGAGAACCGAGCACTCCGCTTCCTTTCTGCTACCGAACAGGCGATGTGACGACCTGTTTGGAGCAATGTGCGCCTGCTATGCGCTTCAATTCGGGCGATACGGAATAAATGGAGGTAAGCATGACATCGCCTAGGAATTCGCGACCGACACTTCCGGCGGTCTGGGCACGCCTCCGGACCGGCGGTCCGAGAGGATCTTTATGCGCGCGGTAGTGACCGGCGGAGCCGGTTTCATCGGCTCCCACCTGTGTGAGCGCCTCCTCGCTGATGGATGCGATGTGGTGTGCGTGGACAACTTCCTCACATCCACTCCGCGCAACATCGAGCATCTCCTGAAGCATCCAGGCTTCCGCCTGCACCGACGGGATGTCACGCATGGTCTGCAACTGCGCGGCTCGGTGGACGCCGTGTTCCACCTGGCGTCCCCTGCATCACCGGCGGACTATCTCAGGATGCCGCTGGAGACCATGCGGGTGGGCTCCGCCGGCACCTGGCACGCACTGGACCTCGCGGCCGCCACCGGCGCCCGCTTCCTGCTCGCTTCCACCTCGGAGTCCTACGGCGACCCGCAGGTCCACCCCCAGCCTGAGGACTATTGGGGTCACGTCAATCCTGTCGGACCACGCTCGGTGTACGACGAAGCGAAGCGCTTCGGGGAGGCACTGACCATGGCATACCGCCGAACCTGCGGTGTCGACGCCAAGATCGTGCGCATCTTCAACACCTTCGGCCCGCGGATGCGGCCCGACGACGGCCGAGCCATCCCGACCTTCGTTCGCCAGGCAGTGCAGGGCGCTCCCATCACCGTAACCGGCTCAGGTACTCAGACCCGATCCCTGTGCTATGTCGCGGACGTGGTCGACGGCCTGATCCGCATGCTCAACAGCAGCCATGCCGGTCCGGTAAACCTGGGGAATCCCCACGAACTGTCGATGCTTCAGCTCGCCCAGTGGATTGCCGAACTCGCCGGCTCCACCTCCGGGATCACCCTGATCCCCCGCCCGGAGGACGACCCGGAGAAGCGGCGGCCCGAGATCACGGCCGCCCGTGAGCTTCTGAACTGGGAACCGAGCACACCGGTCGAACAAGGGATGCGCGAGACCATCTCCTGGTTCCGCCGCAGCCTCGGCGGTTCCGAGTTCGACCAGAACGCCGTTGCCTCGATGGTCATCGGACAGCAGTCCCGACACGACCTTCCGGATCCGGAGGCGTCGCCCGCCGCCCCACAGCCAGGGCCGCACGCCCACTGACCCGGCACCCGATCGATCCGGAAACATTCGCGTAGCCCGATATACAGAGGACCGACGACATTGGACGCACCCACCACACCCGGGCACGGCGGGTCGACACGATATCCACTCTCCAAGCACCTCCCGACGCCTGCCCTCGGATCAGTGCCGCCCGCGCCCCGGCCAGGACCGCCATCGCGCGTCCTTCGCTGCGCGAACGTGCCCATCCTCACGTGCCCACCTGTCGAGGCGGCGCGCCAGGTCCTCTCTCTCGCCACCTCTCGCCTGGACCGCGGGGCGGACATTCATCTGTGCAACGCCTACACCATCGCACTCGCCGATCGCGACCCCGGCCTAGCGACCCTGCTGAAGGAGGCGACAGCCAACTTCCCTGACGGCAAGTCAGTCGTCTGGGCCAACAGGTGGCTGCATCGCAGGCAGTCCCCACCCAAAACCGATCGCGTGTACGGCCCTGACCTCTTCCTCGACGTGTTCGCGCTGGGCGAGCCGATCGAGCTTCGGCACTACCTCGTCGGCGGCACTCCGCAGGTTCTGGTCGACCTACAGGATCGACTGCGGGAACGCTTCCCATCCGCCACCATCGTGGGCGCCGAGTCACCACCGTTCCGCACGCCGACCGACAACGAGCGCCGCGCGCAGGTGGCACGGATCCGCAACGCACGCGCCCAGATCGTCTGGCTCGGCCTCGGGACTCCCAAACAGGACCGTGAAGCGGCCTGGCTCGCATCGCAGTTGCCCGTTGCCGTCGTCGCGGTCGGTGCCGCATTCGACTTCGTCTCCGGGAACAAGCCGCAGGCATCACCGTGGATTCAGGACAGCGGCCTCGAATGGCTCTTCCGACTGTGCAGCGAACCCCGCCGACTGTGGCGGCGCTATCTGTTCGGGAACGCCAGATTCCTGCGATGCGTGGTCGCCCAGGCGATCCGCTGACGGTGGAACCGCGCCGAGTTGGCTACGGGCCTCCGCTGCCGAACCCGTCCCCGGATGAACGTGCACCCACGACGGCGCTGTCGGATCGGGGTGGGCCACCGGGGGCGACCCGGCAGGGCATCCGAGCAGGCTGACGTCGGTGGTGCCGTCGATGACATTGCGTGCCAGGTCGGCGAGCGACTGCCGATGGGCTTGGGCGTGGTCGCGCAGCAACACGAATGCCTCGTCGATCCCGATACTGCGGCCGGCCGCTACCACGCCCTTCGCTTGGGCGATGGCGATCCGGGACCGCACGCCCAGGCGAAACTGCCCATGCGCCGACTCGCGCAGGGCATCGGCTTCGGCCATGGCCGCAGCCCCCGGAGGACGGCTGACACTGCCTGGGCAGAACGCCGATTTTGCGGGTACCGCGCGCGGAGGGCGATCCAGCACGACGGCGTGGCTGCGGCTGGTCACCGTCTCTCCGGCCCCTTGCGGGGCAACCGTGTGCCGGGCGATTACCGCTCCACCGGCTGTGGCAATCGACAAGCACGGTTCGTCAAGGCTCCACCGCACTTCAACAGCAGCGTCGGACAGATCTGGCTGGACGGCGTAGAAGTTCCCCCGGAACGGCACCATGCCGTCGGACGTGACCGTGCGCATGACGCAGATCTGGGCCGGGAAGGGCGTGTCCGGCAACTCCTGCAATCTCTGCGCACCGGCGTGCACACCGCCGGCTGCACGCGCGATGCGGGTGAACTGACGGCGCCGGTCCATCCATGCTGCGAGCTGGTCGAGACTGTCCTGTGCGACCTGGATACGCGTGCCGTCGCCCACTGTGCTCCACCAGTTCTGGGAGACCGATCGTAGATCCTCCTCCGACATCACGTGTCGGCTGCCCTGCCAGGGCGGGAAGCCGATTCCGACCCCGTAGAACTCAGCCACCTGGGCAAATGCCCGCTTGACCTTGCCGGTCGACTGGGAGAACACGGCAAGTGGCTGATCGAACCGCCAGATTCGGGCCGTGCCTCCCAGGCGTCTCAGTACCTGGTCGATGGCTTCCACGAGCTGCGGGAAATCCTCACTGTCGTCCGTGAGTACTGCGCGCCAGCGGCCCGTGCTCGCGAGCGCGCCCACCAGCAGGCGGGCGCAGCTCCCGTAGCCCCACCGCGCGGGCGGGTCGGGAAGCTTGAGCCATGCGAACCTCACCTCCTCGCGTGCCGGGTGGGGGGCGGGCGCTCCGTCCTTGCTAAGGTTTCGGCAGCACAGTGCGCAGAGCGGCCGCACCTGGTGCTTGCGCAGTGCGCGCGTGAACGTCGAGTAGCCGCCCAGATAGCCCAGGGCGACGACTTCGTCGAACAGTTCGGTAGCCTGCATGTGCGCGGCCTCGGCCAGACGCTGGCGGCAGTACGGCAGGAACCGCTGGAACTCATCCGCTACGGGCCTTCGGACGCCGGCGACGCGTTCCCCTCCGAGGTAGTCCCGTACGGTCTTGCGATCGCGGGCCAGGTGCCGGGAGATCGCCGAGATAGACCATCCCTGGCCGCGCAGCGCACGCGCCTCCGCGTATTCCTCCTTGGTTAGCATCCAAACCTCCTTGCAAGGCTCTCCTGACGTCGCGCACTCCGAGTTCTTGAAGCCCGCTCTAATCCGGCCGGAAACATAACACAAAGGTTACCCAAGTCACACCGAAAAAAGGTTTCTCCTGCGCCCATGAACCCCTGGGCAATTTCGCCGAGCGCCATCGGATGCACCGATGACTCGTTTGCGCCACCCCCGATGTCGGAGCGTGATCAATTCACGGGAAAGGGGGGTGGTACATGCGCCACCCCCCTTCTCGGGAGGGGAGTTTCGCTGAGCGCCACTGTGGCCGAATACGGCTCATGCGGACGAAAGGCGAGGTAGCGGGGACGGCATCGGTGAATTTCGCCGAGCGCCACCGGAACACAGGGGTGGCGCATCGCGCCACCCCTGTGAGGCCCTCGGATGGTCAATCCGTGGGGAAGGCGCGCCAGTTTGCGCCACCCCCCTGGGAGGGGATTTTCACCGAGTATCAGCGGCTGTCACAGGAGTACCATGCGCTACTTTGTGCACTTGGGCATCTGCTGTCCCCATGCACAACCCCTGTAGTTCCGCTCTGTGCCTGACTTGCTGCGACCCCTCGACCAGCCCTGCCAGGGCGGGTAATTTCACGGAGCGCTCCAGGAACTGAATATAGAAAGACGCCCGTATGCCGTACATCGCCACCGGTGGGGTCCTCGTTTATAGAGCATGATTTCAATGCAACAGCCGAGGACTCTGCTGCCACAGGAGCAGGAGCCGATCTGCAGCCTCGGAAAGTGGCTCTTCGTCCCTGACCGAAGGAACCCCGCGGGCGACGTTCGAATCGGACATCTATCCTGCAACGGCGAGCGAGTCACCTTGCAATACTGTTCCGGCGTCCTTGCCGACTTTGTGCGGACGATCCGCCAGATCGAGCATGCCTTCCTCGCGCGATGCGGAACTGATCCGGCATCGGCCGGGGGGTGAATCCCGGCGCAATTCGGAGCAGGGACACCGCGGCCGGAGCCGCAAGCCGACGAGCGTACGGAGCGGTCCGTGTATGACCCTATGGGCGAGTTCTTTCCCCTCTACGGGGCCGGCGCTTACGCCCCCGCGCAGGATCGTGTGCGGGCTGCGCCGTACGAGCCGAGCGGTCGGCGCGACGAGCGTGTCGTGGGTGCTGCCTCGCGGCTCTCGTACCCGACGGTCGAGGCGTGGGGCGCATTGGGCGGTTGGGAGACCGGGGGAGACTTCCTGCCGCGTCCCGGTGATCCTGTCAAGGATTCAGCGGCGCGCGCGGGTACCGCCGTTCCGGCGCCTCGCAGGAGTCGTCGTCGCGCGGGACCACCGGCTGCGTCCCCGGTACTCCGCTGCCTTTTCGAGGTGCTGACCGCGGCGACCGTCATCGTCGTGTGCCTGCTGGGATACATGCTCTCCTACGGCCCGCTGCAGCAGCTGGCGTCTCCGAGGGTTCCGACCGGACTCTCGCAGCCATGGCCGGTCATCGTCTACGGGCCATGGCTCGCCGGCGGGCTGTCGGTCCTGCGGGCTGCTCTGGAAGGGCGTCAGGCGATGCATTCCTGGGTCGTGGTCGTTCTGTTCTCCACTGTCGCAACCGGGTTGTGTGTCGCTGACGTGCCAAGGACCCTGCCTGACATGGTCGTCGCCGGCCTGCCCCCGATCACTGCGGTGGTCTCCTTGCATCAGCTCGTGCGCCAAATCAGCTGCAGTCGTCGGAGTACACGGCGCAGACATACGTCCCGACGCGCTTCGCACAGGGCGTCCCGCTAGACCGCGTCCGCTCTCGGCCCGGGGGCCGAGAGCGGACTGTAGCGGCGGTGGCTGGAGCGGACCCGGAAGGGTGACGCACCGCCCGCGCCCCGTTGGAGGTTGGATTCAGTTGCGGCAGGGTGACCCAGGCATGCAGAGAACCTGCCCAGTCACGCACGACGGCCCTTGTGGCGATGACTGCGGGTCCGGCGCGGCGGCGCGAGCCGGCAGCGGAGCGCGGGTTCCCCGCGGGCCGGTCGCAGCGGGAGACGGGTTCGCGGTGCGGACGTGCATGCAGGACGTCGGCCGGGGCCAGGAGCATCAGCACCATGACTTCGTGCCTGCCGAGCCGATGGGATCTCCGGGAGGAGAGCACGGCTGGCCGGCGCCGGGGGCCAACGCGCAAGGACGTCCTGGTGGCGAATGCGCTCAAGGGGCGCCCGCCACGCCCCTCTTTGACGCACTCGCTGAACAGTGGCACAAATCCGGTCGAACGGTCCCCGGGGTCCCCGATCCGGAATGGCTGTGGCTCGCGGACGTCGGGTCGGGCCGCCGGCGACGTGTGCCTCCACCCCGTTGGGTGCCCCACCAGCAGAGCCGGTCGTTCGAGATGTGAGTGGAGGGCTGCCCCCGCGAAAATCGGATCAGATAACTACATCGCATGCAGTTGACTGCCCCGGAAGAGGCTTTCCGGAGACGTTTGCAGATTAGCTGACTTGCTGTGTGTGGACATTCATTCGAGCGAGCGGTCGTGAGATATCTGTCCCTTTTCGGCGAGCCAAGTCGTCCGGGGAGGTAATTCGTTCATCGGTGCAGTGAATGCGCTATTGTCGCGTGCCATGCAGCTGAATGCCGCGACCGATCCGTGGATCATGGTCTCCGATGCGAGTGGCCAGACCATCGAGGCCTCGATGGCCGCGGTGTTGGCCGACGCCGGTCAGTGGTCCGGCCTGGCGGGTGAACCACCAGTGGCTGCCGCGGTGTTGCGACTCCTGATCGCAGTCGTTCTCGATGCGACGGGCGGCCCGCGAGATGACGCGGAATGGGAGCGCTGGTGGAACGAAGGCCTTCCCGTGCACAGCATCAGCGCCTACCTGGACCAGCACAGGGAGCGCATGCACCTGCACTCGACGAGTTCGCCGTTCCTGCAGGACGCAGGAACGCCCGACCGAGTCGGAGTGAAGTCCGTGGCCGAGCTCGCACCGCATCTGCCCACCGGGCAGAACCCAGTGATCTACAGCGACAGCACTGACCTGAACGGACCCAATCCTGCGCGGTTCACCCAGGCTGAGGCGCTGCGGTGGCTCGTGGCGTTCCATCAGTTCACCCGGACGGGGATGTGGGCGAACGCGGCCGGGAGCGGCCCGGCGTCCGGCCGTGCCGGGATTCTCCTGGACCGTCTACTGGCCATTCCCACCGGCCCGACCCTGGCCCACACCCTCATCCTCAACCTCCCGACCGGGACGGCCGTCGGTCGCCCGCCGTGGCGAGCGGATGCACCCGTGCACGGACGTCCCCCCCGGGACGTCATCGAATTGCTGACCTGGCAGACACGGCACGTGAAGCTACTGCCCGATGCCGACAGGATGGTGACCAGACTGCTCGTGGCCGTCGACCCCGGGATCGACCCGGCTGTGCCCAGGGACGTGATCGCATCTCTCGACCTGCACATCACCGCAGTCGAAGCTCCGAAAGCCGCCGAGGGGTGGGCGTTGCTGGGCTACGAGCCGAACGTGGCGACCTGGCGCGCCGCCACGGCACTGGGAGCAGGAGCCAGCGGCGCACGGATGGTCCATGCCCTCGCCCAGCGCGCCGAGGTGATCGGCAAGACCCCGGTGTGCATCGAAACGGTGGGTCTGGCCGTCGAGGCGAAGTCGAAGTACGTGTCGTGGATGAGGGAGACCATGCCGGTCGCCATGCACACCACGACGCACATGCGCAGTGCCGTACTGATCGCGGAGACCGTCGCCGACGCTTGCGGGAGCGCGCTGCTGACCGCGCGACAGGACGCAGGCCTGGTGGCGGGCAACCCCCCTCGCGAGCAGCGCGCCCGGGTGACCCAGGCCGCGCAGCGGGCGTTCTGGCCCAAAGTGGATCGGTATGGCGTCGACCTGTCCGAGGAGTTGGAACGCGCTGCCGATGAGGGTGCCCGTGCCCACCTCTTGGACGCCTGGCTGCGCCAGGTCGCGTCCGCGGCCCATGACGCACTGGATTCCTGTACCACCTCGCTGCCCCCCGCCCCCCGGTACGCGGCGGCTCGCGCGCGGGGCCACCGCATCATCCGCGGCACCGTTCGTGATCTGGCTCAGGAGTGCGCATGAACGCTCCGACGCCCGACTGGGCGCGTCCCTTGCCCGACGCACTGGCACGGATGAAGACCAGGGGGAACCTGGGCGTACTGGCCACACTGCGCCGCGCCCTGCGCTACCTCCCTGACCGTCCCGATCCATCCGCGCTGCCCTACGTCATCCCCCATGTCCGGCCGTGGCGCGCCGCGCAGGACGCCGGCCTGCTGACCGCAGGCCTGTGGGCGCGCTGGCACACGGCCTATCACCAGCCCATCAGCGGCACTCTGGACCTGGGCGCCGCCCTGGCGCGGGTTCGGGACGAGAGTGTCCGGGAGCGCCACATCACTGCGCTGGTCAACGCGGCCCCTGCCACTCTTCCGCGTCGCCTGTCCGCCGCAGTCGACGTCCTGGCTACGGAGCACGTCGCGCTGGACTGGCCCAAATTGCACGCAGACGTCTCCCACCTGCTGGACAACCGTAGCGATCGGGTGCACCGCCGCTGGCTTACCAGCCTCTACCACCCCGTGATCGCCACCGAACCGGAGTAGCGCCGTGCCCACCCTCGAGATCCACATGCTCCACCAGCTTCCCCCATCGCTGATCAACCGGGACGAGGACGGCCAGCCCAAGACGGCGCACTTCGGCGGAGCCAAACGGGTCCGCTGGTCATCCCAGTCCGCCAAGCGAGCCATGCGCATCCACTTCGGCGACGCCGGACTGATCCCGGCGCAGAACCTCTCATCGCGGACCCGGAAGATCCCCACCCTGCTGACCGCCGCCCTCGCTGATCTGGGCCACAGCGCAGCGGACGCGCACGCGTTGGCCGTCAACACCGTCTGGGGCGCAGGGCTCCTGGACACCGATCCCGCCAAGGCGGCACTGAAGCAGTCGAACGTCCTGCTGCTGATCTCCGACCAGGAGGTCCGGTCGATCGCCGAGCGTGTGCACGAGCGCGCTGACGAGCTCCTCGCGGTCGCGGTGCCCGATCACACCATCTGGCCCTCAGGAGACGACGGGGAGTCCAAGGCGGCCGCGAGGAGGTCGAAGAAGGAACGCAAGGCGGACTGTCCTGCGGAGTTCCGCGAGTTGGGCAAGGATGCCCTACGCCGCCTGGACGCCACCAAGGCGGCCGACATCGCACTGTTCGGCCGCATGATGGCCCAGGCGCCGGAGGCAGGGGTGGACGGTGCACTCCATGTCGCCCATGCGATCGGCACCAACGCCATCGTCGACGACCTCGACTACTTCACCGCCGTCGACGACCACGCCGCCCCGGGCGAGGCCGCGACCGGGTTCCTGGACACCGCGAGCCTGACCTCAGCGGTGTTCTACCGCTACCACAGCCTTCAGCTCGGGCAGCTCGGCAAGAACCTCGCCCACGACGACAAGATCATCGAAGCGACCGTCAACGCGGCCCTGACCGCTTCGGTCAGCGCCATGCCAACCGCCAAGCAGACCTCCACGGCTCCCTGGACCCGCCCATCCCTGGTTCTGACCGTACTGCGCGAGGACCAGCCGTTGTCCCTGGCCAACGGCTTCTCCCGACCGGTGCGCGCCGACTACGGCAGCGACCTCATCATCGCCTCCGCCCGTGCGCTGGCCCGACACTGGGACACCCTGGGGCGCAGCTGGGGGCATCAGGGCGTCATCGCCGCCTGGCACACCTGGAGCGGGGAGCCCGACGCGATCACCGAACCAGGTCTGCCCGGCCAGGCCCTGCCCATCCGCGACCACCTCACCACCGCCGCCGCCCGCGCCGTTCTGCACACGGGACCCTGATGCCGACTCTCCTCCTGCGTTTGGACGGACCCATGCAGGCATGGGGCTCCTCCAGCATGTTCGAGCAGCGCGCCACAGACCTGCACCCCACCAAGTCCGGGATCATCGGCCTCCTGGCCGCCGCTCTCGGCCGTCCCCGCGAGGCGGACATCCTCGACCTGGCCGCATTGCGCTGCGCGGTGCGCGTGGACCAACCCGGAGAAATCCTCCACGACTTCCAGATCGTCGGCATCGACGGCTGGTACTCCGCCTCGGGAAAAGTGACCGTCGGTCAGCCCAAGCTCTCCCGCCGTCAGTACCTCGCGGACGCGGTGTTCACCGTCGCCGTGGGAGGGGAGAACACCGCCCTGATCGAGGACTGCGCCATCGCGCTGACCCGCCCCGCCTACGGGCTGTTCCTCGGCCGGAAGTCCTGCCCGCCCGCAGCACCGATCTACGTCACGACCACCGAACAGGATCCCGTCACGGCTCTCGCCGGCTTCCCCTACCAGGGGCGCCTGCGCGCACCCGCACTCCTGCGCATCATCGGCGAAGACCCGGCCGGCCCCTGTCTGACCGCCGATCAACCCGTCAGTTTCGCTCCGGGCCGGCGCACCTACACGGGCCGGCGCACCAGGACGACCTCGATCCCGACGCCCCTGCACTCCCCCCAACCCGGCGCCGCACCGTTCTCCGGCGGTGACCCCTACGAACTCGGAAGGTGAAGCGATGTCGCTGTACCTCTCCCGGATTGTCCTCGACCCCCGCCGCCGCTGGACCGCCACCATCCTGCGGAACTCCCAGGCCGCACACGCATTCGCTCTGACTCCCTTTGCCGGAACCCGCGCCGAGAACCAGGTCCTCCACCACCTCAACGCCCCAGCACACCAGGAACCGGTCCTGCTCATTCAGTCCGCCAGTCCCCCCGACTGGGAGCGTGCCAACCCCAATCTGGGCATCCGTCCCACAGTCAAGGACATCACCGCCTTCCACGCCGGGCTGCGGGCCGGCCAGAAGCTGCGGTTCCGCCTCATCGCCGCACCCACACGGACCTCCCCGGGCGGCTTCCCAGGACGCGAACGAGGGACCAGGCTCCCGCTGCTGGACCCCGACGCACAGACAGCATGGCTCACCCGTCGTACCGAGGGGGCCTGCGCCATCGACACGCTCGTCGTACTACCGCACGGCAAGCGGTCCGGGTGGCAGAGCACCTCGCGCGACGACGTCTACGAGCTCGAGAACAAGCACGGCCCGCGAACGATCACCCACAACCAGGTCTCCTACAGCGGAGTCCTGACCATCCGTGACCCCGACGAACTTCGGGCCCTGGCCGCCGTCGGTATCGGCCCGGGCAAGGCATACGGCTGCGGACTCCTGGCCCTCGCGCATCTCACCCAGAACCCAGGTCCCACAGACGGCCGCGCCGACCGACACGCCTCCGCCCTGTACGCACGGGGATGAGTCCAGCAGCCATGCCGGCCCGGCAACCTTGGCAACTCCACCCTGTACGCACAGGGATGAGTCCTCGAACCAGCAGGTTCCGACAGCAGAGACGCACTCCACCCTGCATCCGCGGGGATGAGCCTCCGAACGCGTCGCCGCACTACGTCGGTCGTGTCTCCACCCCGCACACGTGGGGAGTCGGTCGTGTCTCCACCCCGCACACGTGGGGATGAGTCCGTTCGCGAGATCTTGTTGGACATCGTGCTGAGCTCCACCCCGCATCCGCGGGGATGAGTCCTGCTCCTTACGGTCATGCCAGCCTGGTCCAGAGTCCGCCCCGCATGTGTGGGGATGAGCCGCCGTCCACCCCGCCGATCAGCACGTCAAGATCATCCTTTCGGAGGCGACCGCCGCACCGGTGGCCTCGATCACTGCGTGCTCCGGGGATGCGGCACACACCAGGGGGTTGGTGTTGTTGAGGTGCGTGTACAGCACGCGCATCCCCCCGTGCTCACGTGCGTGTTCCAGGCTGCCGCCGGGTCCTGCGATGGGCATGTGACCCATGCTGAGGGCGCTCGCGCCGCGACCAGTGGCCCGCGTCATCTCGTCGTCGTAGTAGAAGGTGCCGTCGATGATCAGGTAGTCGGCGCCGACGCAGGCGTCGTCGAGGTCGCGCGTCCACGCCGCCAGGCACGGGGCGTAGACCAGGGCTCCTCCGGTGCGCAGGTCCTCCACGCGGTAGCCGACCACCCAAGGCGCATCGTCGGGTGGCGCTGCCGCATAGCGGGGGCGCTTGGTGCCCAGGGCGATTGTGGTCACGGACAGGTGGCCACCGAGGCGCAGCGGCGTGCCGGGCGCCGTCGCAGTCCAGGTCCAGGCCCCCTCATAGGGCTGGAGCAGTCTTCGCAGCGGGAATCCCGTGTTCAGGGCATCGAGCACCGGAGCAGTGGCGTACACGTCCAGCGCCGTGGCTTCGCGCAGGGCAACCAGGCCCATGGTGTGGTCGAGTTCAGCGTCGGTGAGCAGCACCCCGCGGATCGGTGTCTGCCGGGGCGCGGGGCCGGGGGCGAGTTCGTCCGTGCGGAGAATCTGCGTTCGCAGGTCGGGTGAGGCATTGATGAGGTACCAGCCGCTGTGTCCGTCGGTGACGGCGATGGAATCCTGGGTTCGCCAGGCCGACGAGCCAAGGCCGCGCAGGCGCGCGCACGGGTTGCACGCACAGTTCCACTGGGGCGCGCCGCCGCCGGCGGCCGTACCCAAGATGCGTACACGCATGTCGGTCACCTGGTCTCTAGCGAGAGGGGCGGGGGGCGATTCTCGGTCGTAGCGTCTGATCGCCCAGCTGCGCGGCATCGGGGACCAGCAGGGCGGTGAGGGCGTCATGGTGCGGGGAGAGCCGGCACACCGGGTCGGTGGCGGCCGCGTCCCCGGTGAGCTGGAACGCCTGACAGCGGCAGCCGCCGAAGTCGATGTGCTTGCGGGGGCAGGCGGCGCAGGGCTGGGGCATCCACCGCGTTCCGCGGAACCGGTTGAACGCCCTGGAGGAATACCAGATCGCCGCCAGTGAACGCTCGCGGACGTTCTCGATGCCCAGGCCCGGGATCTGCGCCGCCCCGGCGCACGGGAGGACGTCGCCGTTGGGTGCGACCGTGAGTTGCTGGCTGCCCCATCCGTGCATGCAGGGCTTGGGCGTCTCCTCGAAGTAGTCGGGAAGAACGTAGAGGATCTCGAGGCGTGGATGACGTCGCCGGGCCGCAGCCACCACAGGCTCCAGCCTGACGATCTGCTCGCGACTGGGAAGCAGCGCAGCCCGGTTGCGCAGCGCCCAACCGTAGTACTGCGCGTTCGCCAGTTCCAGCCGGTCGGCTCCAAGCCGAACCGCCAGTTCCACGATCTCCGTGGCGCGTTCGATATTCGCCCGGTGCAGGACGACGTTCACCGTCAACGGCAGTCCCAGGCGCCGCACCGCCTGGGCGGCGGCGAGCTTGTGGTGGAAGGACGTGGTCCCTGCGACAGCGTCGGACCGTGCCGCGTCAGCGTCCTGGATACTGAGTTGGACGTGCTCCAGGCCGGCGGCGGCGAGGGCATCCATCGCGCCTGCCCCCTGTGGGACCCCGCTCGTGACGAGATTGGTGTACATGCCCTGTGCCGCGGCATGCTGCACCAGAGCAGCCAGTCCGGGCCGGACCAGCGGTTCCCCTCCGGAGAAGTGCACCTGCAGCACGCCCAGTTCACGTGCCTGGTCCAGGACGCCCCGCCATTGGTCGTCGGTCAGCTCCGGTCGGTAGGCTGCGAATTCGACGGGATTCGAACAGTACGGACAGCGCAGAGGACACCTGTAGGTCAGTTCGGCGACCAGCCCCAGTGGAGGGCCGACCTCCTGCGCCGTGTCACTCACCCGGTCGCCCCGGCACAGTGCCTTCGTCGATGAGGTACCGGTTGACCAGCGACGTGAGCACGTCGCTCACCTCCTCGCTGCGGACCCCGCGGTATGCGGCGCCGAGGCCGGCGACGATCGCCGCGACCGGAGTCGCGCCGTCGCAGCGAGCCACGATCGCTGCGGCAGTCTCGTTGAGCACCAGCACGCTCTCCGGAGACAGCAGCACGTGTGCATCGCGAACCCTGTCGTAGGCGAGGCGGACCCCGCGGCACAGTCGCGGTCCTACGACATCGATGCTCGCGACGGCCAGGTCCCTCATGCCATGGATCCCTCGGTGTACCGGGGCTCATGCTCCTGGCACGACGCCCCGTGCTCGATCGAATCGAGGATGTGCCACAGGACATCGCATTTGAACGCCAGGGCCGCCAGCGCAGCCTCCTGCTGTTCCCGTCCCACGCAGTGCGCGACCACCAGGTCCAGGGTGTAGGCGGAGTCGATGGACACCTGCTCGATCCGGTTCTCGAAGTACGCGCTGCCCTCAGCGGCAATCCACGGGTAGTGCCGGCGGAAGACGGCCACCCGGTCGAGCATGAGGTCCGGAGAGAACAGTTCGGTGAGTGACGCCGCCACCGACTGGATCCACGGGCGCGTTCGCGCAAAGGTCACGTAGGAGTCGACCGCGAACCGCACTCCGGGCAGAACGTGCCGCTCGTCGAGAACCTCCTCCCGGCTCAACCCGACCGCCTCTGCCAGGATCAGCCAGTCCGACAAGCCGCCCTCGGTTCCGGTGCCCCCGTCCTGGAAGGCGATGCGTGGCAGCCAGTGACGCCGTACTTCCGGGATCGGGCAATTCGAAACGATCGCAGCATTCTTGGCGGGGAGGCTCTTCTGGTAGTACCACCGGTTTGCCACCCAGGCCTGCACCGCAGCCTTGTCCAGGGCTCCCTGATGCATCCGCACATGGAACGGGTGCGTGTCCCAGTACCGCTGACGGCACGCCCACAACCGAGCTGTGAACTCTACCGGGTCCCACTCAGTGGCCGCAGTACGCATCAATCGCCCTTCTTCTCAACGATCGGACCTATCGGCGAGCCGAATAGTTGGTGACCTCAGCAGCTGTGTCGAAGCCGTCGAGCGAGGGCGTGAACCACTCTCGCACGACCAGCGGATCGCGGTTGTCAGCGTGCGTGTCGTCGCCTTCAACGGGCGCGCCGACGGTCGTCACCATCAATGTTGATCCCATGGGTTCTTCCTTTGTCGATGGATTTCCTTGAGTCACCGTAAACGCGGGGGAGTGCGTTCGCACGTGGGGTCGGCTCACGCGGGACGCTGAGCTCCGACGGCGCCGCGAGGTGGTGGGAGCGGACGAACCCGCCCCCACCGAACGTCACTCGGTGCCCGAAGTCAGTGCTGGGGCCTGTGGTGGTGGACCCTGTGGGCTCCCCTGTGCATCCGAGGGTGGTGGCCGTTGCCCTCGATGCGGTTCTTCACTGTGGCAACCACGCTGCCGCTCAAGGCATTGGTGTTGCGGGAGTCGACGTAGACATTGACGATGATCGGTCCACCGGGGCGGCTCGCGGAGCTGATGCGGGTGTTGTCGTACGCGGAGGCGTTCGGCGCGCCCCCTCCGCTGATCGTGGCCGTGTTCGTGACCTCCTCCGGGGCGCTCGGCGCCACATCGACCGTCAGCGTGATGGGTGCATAGCTCTGCCCGGGGTTGAGCACGTCGGTGCGGGTGCAGGACAGGGTGCCCAGAGAGCAGGTCCAACTGGGTCCCCCGTCAAGACCTGTGGCGGTGAGGCCGGTGGGCAGGACATCAGCGACCGTGACCGGAGTGGCATCGGTCGGGCTGGCTCCTGCGGCATTGGACACGGTGATGGTGTAGATCCCGGTGCGTCCGCGGGTGAAGTCCCCGTCGTGGGTCTTCATGACGCTCAGGACGGGACCCGTGGGGTCCGCGAAGGCGGGTGTCGCGATGGCGACGAGAGGTGCCGCGGAGCCGATGACGATCGTCGCCAACGCGGCCAGGGTGCGTCGGGCGCGGCAGGATTCCTGCGTCATGAAGGGGTTTGCTCCAATTCTCGGCATCGGGCGCGCAGCGCGTCCGATGTGTACAGGTGGCGGCACCGGACTCCAAAGCCTCTGACTCAGGTCATTCAGGCCGGCATTCGGAACCCGCCCGGAAATCGCCCTCGTTCGCTCAAGTCATGGCTCCGGCAGGGGCTGAAGTTGTCGGCGGGTTGGCGTCCGGCTTGCAGATGATTGTCTCAGGACTCCACGCCGGATAACCCCCCACTGGTGAGTCACACCCAAAATGGCTAAGCGGTTGCCATTCCTCCTCCATCATTTCTGGGCGACCGAGTGGGGAAAATCTCTGATTTCGACCGGACGCCACTCCGACAGTTGCGGTCCAATTGGGCGCAACTGTCCACCTGGGCCATCCCTTTGGAGTGAGTGCCAGCGCGGTCGCACTCAATCGGCGTGTGTTTCCCGGCGCAGTTTGAACAATGGCGGTTCCAAGAGGAACTTCTGACCCTCACTCACCTGACTGGATGTGTGGATGCAGTCCTTTCGCATGCCTTCCTTCGAGGGTCGCCGCCGGCCGATCCCTCTCCGATTCCGCTCCACCGCCGCTCTGGCCGCAGCCTCGCTGGTGCTGGGAACCGCCGCTCTGGCCACCCCCGTGCTCACCGCCACACCAGCTCACGCCGACGAGTCGACGATCTCGGTCGATCCCCTGCGCACGGGTTGGGACCCCAATGAACCGGGGCTCACTCCAGCGCAGGTGTCCAGCGCGGACTTCCACCGACTGTTCTCGACGAAGGTCGACGGATCGGTGTACGCGCAACCGGTGATCGCAGGGTCGACGGTCGTCGTCGCCACGGAGAACAACAACGCAGTAGGTATCAACGCCACCAGTGGAAGGGTCACCTGGTCCCGGTCGCTGGGCAGTCCCTGGCCTGCCTCCGTCAGCGGATGCGGCGACCTGGTACCCAATATCGGGGTGACCTCGACACCGGTCTACGACGCAGCCAGCGGCACCGTCTACCTCATCGCCAAGAAGAACGACGGCCCCAACGCGAACCACCCCCACTGGTACGTCCACGCGATCGACGCCGCCACCGGAGGTGAGCGCAGAGGCTGGCCGGTCCAGGTGCACGGAGCCCCCGTCAACGACCCCCAGCACGCGTTCAATTCGCTCACTGCCATGCAGCGACCCGGGCTGCTCCTGATGGGCGGATCGATCTACGCCGGCTTCGCCTCCAACTGTGATCACGGCCCCTACGTGGGTTACGTGATGGGGATCAACACCTCGACCCGCGGGCTCACGCTGTGGTCCACGGAGAGGTCCTCCGGCAATGGCGAAGCCGGCGTCTGGATGAGCGGCGGGGGCCTGGTGTCCGACGGGCCCGGCAGGATCTTCCTGTCCACAGGCAACGGTGCCTCGCCTGCGCCGGGCCCGGGATCGCGCCCGCCGGGCGAACTCGCAGAATCGGTCGTCCGGTTGGAGGTGACCGGCAACGGCACCCTCGAGGCGCGGGATTTCTTCAGCCCCTCCAACGCGGAAGCCCTCGACAAGCGCGACACCGACCTCGGCTCCGGAGGCCCGGTGGGCCTGCCTTCCCCCGCCTTCGGCAACGCAGCTCATCCGCATCTGATGGTCGAAGTCGGGAAGGACGGCAGAGTCTTCCTCCTGGATCGGGACGATCTCGGCGGCCGCGGTCAGGGGCCCCACGGCTCCGACAAGGTGCTCGGCACCTTCGGTCCCTTCAGCGGCGTGTGGGGACACCCCGGCGTCTGGGGCGGAGACGGCGGCTACGTCTACATGGTGGGCAGTCGCGGCCCCCTGCGAGCGTTCACGTACGGCACCACCGGCGACGGCCTGCCGACCCTCAGCAGCGCAGCGACCAGCAGGGAGTCGTTCGGCTACACCTCCGGTTCCCCGGTGGTCACCTCGACGGGAACCACCTCGGGATCCGCCCTGGTGTGGTCGGAGTACGCCAGCGGGTCCAACGGAACCAGGGCGCAGCTGCGCGCCTACGACGCGGTGCCCGTCAACGGCACCATGCGGCTGCGCTTCTCGGCCCCGATCGGTACGGCCTCCAAGTTCGCGGTACCGGCCACCGACGGCGGCCGGGTCTACGTCGGCACCCGCGACGGCCACCTGCTCGCCTTCGGCCGACCCACTCAAGCCGCCTTGCTGAGCAACCCGGTCGGGTTCGGCGACGTGTCAGTCGGTGCCGTGAAGAACGCCACGGTGACCGTGACCGCGACCCGGCCGGTCACGGTCACCTCGGTCAGCGTGCCACAGGGCGCGCCGTTCGCCACCGCTCAGTCCACGGGCAGCCTGCCCAGGACGCTGAGCGCCGGTCAGAGGCTGTCGGTTCCGGTGTCATTCGCTCCAACGACGCCGGGCAGAACCGCGGGGGCGGTGACTTTTCACACCAACCTCGGCCCCATCGGCGTGGATCTCTCCGGCAACGGCACACGGTCCGGATTCTCGGCATCACCGCCGTCGCTCGCCTTCGGCACGCTGACGACGGGCACCTCCCAGACCCTGGGAACCACCATCACCAACACCGGCACGACCCCTGAGACGGTCTCGGGAACAACTCTCCCGTGCCCGCCGTTCAGCGTGTCCGGCCTACCGGCAGTCGGTACCACCCTGGCCCCGGGCAACTCGTTCACCGTCCAAGTGACCTACGCGCCCACAAGTGCTGGGACCAACAGCTCCTCGCTGACCATCTCCGGAGCCGGTGGCTCCGCGACAGTACCGCTGACCGGCAACGCCGCCTCCGGTCAAGGACGGTTGACGATCACCCCCACACATACCGACTTCGGGAAGGTTCCAGTCGGAAAGTCCCTCACCAAGACCTTCGACATCGCCAACGAGGGCAACGTCCCGCTGACGATCAGCAAGGCCGCCCCACCCGCCGGCCCCTTCATCACCAGCAACCCCATCAGTGAAGGCCAGGTCCTGGCCGCCGGCGAAGTCGTCCACCAGTCCGTGACCTTCCGGCCCGAGCGCGCCGGCACAGCCACCGGCACCTACCAGATCGCCTCGGACGACGGCCGAGGACCTCAGAACGAGCTCCTCACCGGCACCGGGGTGCGGCCGTCGGCGTCCGCGCACGCCAAGCGATAGCGGACGCCGCGCACGCACGCGACACCACCCGATCGGCTCCGCCGTCCCAGGCCGAGCCGATCGGGTGGTGTCCCCGACCCCGCTGAGGGTCATCACACACACATCCGCAGGATCCCTTCGGCGAATTGGCGGCTCATGTGCTGAATCGTGTAGCGACCCGCGTCGGCCGCACAGCCCTGGCGCAGCCGCTCCAGCAGGTCCGGGTTGGAGAGCGCAGCCACGACTCCCTCCGCGTACTTCTGCGCTCCTCCGTCAATGATCAGGGAGTTGTGCCCGTGCCGCAGGTACTCGAACTCGGGGCTGTGGAGGGGCCAGCGGGTGGTCACCAGCGGTGTGCGCAGCGCGAAGGAGTCGACTGCGCACAGACCGACAAGTCCGGGCATCAGCATCAGGCGCGACACGGCGCCCAGCAGCGCCCGCTGGTCTCCGAAGACTGGTCCGAGATAGACGATGTTCTTGTATCGCGCGGCCGCCGACTGGACCATGGGCCGGTGCGGACCGTCTCCTGCGACCAGCAAGGTGAAACCGGGAAGCAGCCGGGCCGCATGCTGCACCGCCTGCATCAGGAAGGGGATCCTCTTCGGGCCGTCGAGCCTGCCCAGGTACAGCACGGTCCGCTCGGGGACCAGGCCGTGGTCTGCGGCGAACCTCGCCCTCTGTTCGGAGGTGACCCTTTCCCGGGCCGCCTGGAGAGAGCCGGTATCGGTGGCGTTGTTCACGACGGTGATACGGCTGGTCGGGAACCCATCGGCCGCCAGGTGGTCGGCACCGCCCTGGGTGTAGGCGAAGAACCAGTCGGCCCGGCGAGTCAGGCCGCGTTTCACCGCACGGGTCAGTGCCCCAGTGGTTCTGTCGTAGGTTCGGCCGTGTCCCCACAGTGCGACGGCGGGTGCGGACCGGGAACTGAGCAGCAGCGGGTAGGAGTCGAGGTTGTGCAGAGCCTGCTCCAGCACCACGACGTCGGCGCGGGACGCGAGCGCCCCCAGGTCACGCCAGACGACTGTACGGGAACCAAGACGGAACAGGCGCTGCCGTAGCTGGACAGCCCCGTCGAGTGCCACGGCGTCGCCCCGTGGGGCCCATTCGTCGGTGGGGCCACCGTGCACCACCGTGGGCTCGACGTTGTGATCGGTCAAGGCGGCGGCAAGGCCCTGGAAGAAGGGCACTCGGTACTGCGGGACATACGGCTGGACGATGAGCACGCGGCGCGGTCGGTTCGTGCTCATGCGCCGGTCCCCGTGCGCCTCCGCATGGCCCAGTGCTCGGCCGCGTCCTGGTAGAGACGCAGCATGCGGTGGAGCCATCGCGGCTCGCTGTACTCGGCTTCATACACCTCACGACAGCGCTGACGCAGCGTGGTCACGGCGAGTCGTGCCTCGGCGAGTGCGGACGCGAGCTGCGCGTCCGGTTGCATCACCAGGCCGGTTCCGTGCTCCCGGACCGCCTGGCTGACCGAGGAGCCGGGCCACGCGAGGACGGGAAGGCCGGCGGCGAGCGCCTCCGGGTAGACCAGTGGGGCTCCTTCGAAACAACGACTCGGGAAGACCAGGCCCCCCCAGGAGGGCAGTCTCCGGCGTACCTCGTGCCGTTCGAGTGCGCCCAGGAAGCGCACCGATGGCGGAGCGGCTTGGCGGCACGCCTGCAGGAGGTCGCCTTCGCCGACCACATCGAGCGGTTCGCTCTGTGGCCAGCTGCTCAGGAGTTCCAGGATGCCCTTCTCCGGACTGAGCCGCCCTACGTAGACCCATCTGGTGCGATCCTCCGCGGTGTGATCGCACGCGCCGGGGGATGAGACGAAGTTGGGCACCAGTGCCAGTCGGTCAGCAGGCAATCCCGCGCGGACGTACAGCTCTCTGCTCTGTTGGGAGAGCACGACCACCCGGTCGGCGCGCCGCAGCAGCGGATCCGCGGCCGCTCCTTGCCGGCCGGCCAGGGCGAGCGGCAGCGTGGCGAGACTCGAGCCCCGGTAGCAGCTGTGGCGCACCCCGGCCCAACGATCGCCGTCCGGGCAACGAGTGCATACGGCGCCCTCGCGGTAGAGCGTGGCGGCGGCACACAGGGGTCGGTAGTTGTGCACGGTGGCCACGAGCGGGCCGTCCCACGAACTCGCCCAGGAACGACCGAAGTTGGGGAAGAGGTTGTGGACATGGACGACATCCGGACGAAGACGCCGCAGCACCGCGGCCGGCGAGCGCCCCCGGCCGGTGGCCACGCTGAGGCCGGCGCGCGCTGAATACAGGGGCCGTTCCTGCTGGCCGTCCGTGTGAGCCTCCACCATGGACACGATGTGTCCTGCCCGTCGTAGGGCACGCACACTGTCGAGGACTGCCTGGTTCTCCCCGCTGGGACTGGCAGAACCGTAGAAGCTGTGCACGAGCGCTACTCGCAGACGGCGGGATGGAGCCACAGCAAGGGACATGTCTCCAGTGTGATGATTTTTCGGACATCCCGATGTTGCCCCGCCCGCGTGCATCGGCGATCGCGAAATTCCCCACCCCGATTGGGCTCATCATTGTTCCGCCCCTCGGAATATGTGACAGGCGGGTTTCATTCTGTATTTCGATGACCGGAGCGCTCGGTTAAATTCCTCACCACGGAGCACTCGAGAGTGGTTTTTGGGCGGCGTAATCAGTGCCGAATGGCGTGCTAGGATTCCGGTCGCATTGTGGCGCTCGGTCAAAATCCGGAGTCCAATGCACAAGGGAAGCTCCAGCTGAAATGGCCGCTATTATGATTTTTCGACTACTGAGTACAAGGATGGCACGTGGCGACGGAGCACGGCCATGATGGTCTCTGAACTGCTGGCCGGGAGGACTTCACCGCACGGCACCTTGCTCGTCGCTGTTGCCGTCTCGGCCGCGATGGCAAGGCTGGCAAACCCATGCATTCGGCCGTCCCGTAGTCCGGCTGCCGACAGGCTCGCATTTTCACTGCGCGTCGCCCTCCAAAAGATCCGCGTCTTGGGTCGTAGAAATTCGGGAAATTGAACTGACATGGACACCTGCATCTCAGTCCACGAAGCGATTCGCCGCAAGGCGGTTGGAATGACGCGAGAGCAAGTCGCGAGGGCCGTCGAAGTGGCCCGGATTCACGAGCGCCTACGCTCCTGGTCCAGCGGCAACCAGCAGGATCAGGCCGTCATTCGCGGCCTCGAACAGGCCCACGAGGAATGGCTGCGCATCGCCTACGTGATGTGCGTGGAAAAGATGACTACCTATCAACTCGACCAGGACCCCGCCGTTCATTTCTGGCTCCGCGATGATGGCCCGGAAGTTTGTGATCGAGGCCGCAGTCCGGGATCGGACAGCGCCCAGGGATGCCTCTGCTCCGACAGCGGGTCGGTTCGGAGCGCCTGACGCAGCACAGGGGAGAAGGTCGATGCCCGCGACTACGAAGGGCGGGCCGATCTGCGGCGCCCCCTGCGGTACACGAGAGAGCCGACGAGTACGGCGGCGGCCGCGGCGGCCGTTCCCAGCACCGCGGCCCGGCTGCCGGCTGCGGGGCCTGCTCTGACCGGTCCCTGTGCGCCGACACTGTGAGGGAAGGTCAGGGCGGCGGTGACGGCATGCCGGACCAGTCCGCTGGTCAGAGTGAGGTGGGCTGTCCAAGGCCCGTCCGGCAGGTGCTTGTCCAGGGGCAAGGTGACGTGTTCGGTGTCGTTGATGCCCAGTGTCGTGCCCAGGTTCGCGGGGAACGGGCCGGCGCTGAGGGATCCGGGCCCGTCGCTCAGCGAAAGGGACCCGCTCATGTCCAGGGCGCGCCCGCCGGTGTTGTGGACCCCCGCGAGGACCTCGGGCGTCCCGTCGGCGGCGCGCGCAGCGACCATGTCGATGATCCGGAAGTCGGAGGGGCGTTCGCCACCGGGTCCGACGTCGAGGTAGACGCGCACTCCGACCCGGTTGACCATCCGGATGTTGCCCACCGAGTCCGGCGCGCCGTTGTCCTGCGCCCAGATGACGGCGTACCGCTCGCCGCGCCACGCGGCCCGCGGCACGGTGATGGTGGCCTCGATCCGCGCGCTGCCGTGAGCGGGGACCTCGCGCCTGGCAGCGTCAATACGCACCCAACCGGTCAGCTCATTCGCGGTGCGGTCCGGAGCGAAGGTGAACGTGCCGTCCTCGATCCTGGCCGCCCCCGCATACAGCCCGACACTTTGCACCGTATCCGAAGTGTTGGTGACCTCAAGTCTGCGGTGGATGACCGCGCCGGGCGCGAGATGGTCGATGATGTAGGCGCGTGCACGCGGGTCCGCCTGGCGGCTGACGGGGGCTTCCAGCAGCCGGATGCCGATGCTGCCCGCGGGCTCGCTGCCCCCGGCCGTGGCGCCCGGGGCGTACATGAAGGTGAGCAGCACCGTCATCGCGCCGAGCGGGCACACTCGACTACGCCACCGAATGGGCCACCGTCCCGGTGTAGGTGCCGACGACCGCGGCGGCGGGCAGCGCGACGACGAGGGTGGGGTTCCAGGTCGCGGTGTTGTTCCCTGTGCCCGCAGTCAGAGTGAACGCGGTACGAGAGACATTCAGGGTCTGCGCCAACGCCGCGGTGGCCTGGCCCGGAGTGAACACCCCGACCCCGGTGCTCGCGGTCGCCGTACCCGACCAGTACGACACGGCAGTGCTCGGAACGGTCTCCGCGGTGGTGGCCCCGCCAGTGGTGAAACTGGTGGACGACACCGAGGCCGTCCACCCGGCCGTGAGCAGGGCCCGACCGTCGATGACCTGCACGGTGCCGAGCTGTGCGGAGATCGAAGTACCCGGCGCACCGGCGCCAAGGCTTGCTGTGCTGGGCACCGTGATCCCCAGAGCGCCTCCCGAAACGTTGAACGTCGTGGTGGTGTCGACCGGCGCGGCGTGAGCCGGCGCGGTGACGGTGGCACTCATCAATGCCGCCACTACGGGAACTACGTACCGCATACGCATGAGCGCTCTCCTCGCAGCCTCGGGGCAGGGTGTGTCGGACCCATTCAGTGATCAACATCTACCTCATGGCCAAGTCAAATTGCTGTATATGGGTCCGTTCGGTGTGCCCAACAGTCGCCTCTGGATGCGGCGGTCGGTCAGCTGGCCGGCACGACCGCGACGGGCGTCGGTGCGTGCGACAGGAGGCCGTGTACGACGTAGCCCGCGCCGACCGACAGGGGGCCGTGGTGCCGGTGCGCTCCGACGACCAGCAGGCGTGATCCGCGGGCCGCTTCGATCAGGACCGGAACGGCGTTGCCGTGCGCGATGCTCCTCGATACCGCGACATCCGGGTACTCCCGGCGGAAGTCCTGGAGGAGGGCGTCGACCTCGTCCGATTCCCGGTTCTCCCGCTCGGTCGGATCGGCGTGGCCGCCGAACCCGGGGTGCGCCTGCCATGCGCGTACGGCGCGCACCGGGATGCCGAGCTTCGCGGCCGACTCGAACGCGAACCGGATCGGCGCCTGGACCTCGTTCGGCTCGACGCCCAGCACGATCTCCTGGACCGGTGCCACGGGATCCTCGCCCCGTACGACGACGGCGGGGCTGTGGGCGTGGGTCGCCAGTTTCAGGCTGACCGACCCGAGCAGCATCCCGGCGAAGCCTCCGTGCCCGCGCGTTCCGACGACAACGAGCTCCGCGCCGCTGCTCAGGGCCACCAGCGTCTCGGGGGCCTCGAGTTCGGAGAGCTCGGTGGTGACGGTCAGGTCCGGATGGAGTTCCTGCAGTGCGGCGGCATGGCGTTGGAGCAGTTTCGCCCCGGTCTCGCGTTGGGTCGCGGTGAAGCCGGGCGGTTCATAGACCATGGCCGAGGCGCCCGGGAGATGCAGCGCGTGCACCAGCTGCAGCGACGCTCCCCGGTCCACGGCCTCCCGCGCGGCCCAGGCGGCCGCACGCGCGGCGTTGTCGGACCGGTCGACGCCCACGACGATGCGCCGCGGCGTAGCGGTGTCGGCTTCCACGGGGTCTCCGGCGGGATCGACGAGAACGGTCAACCGATCATCATCCGTCCCGGACCGTTTCTGCAGCTCCAGACTGCCATTCGGGCGAGTGGCGGCACGGCCTAGATGATGCCGACGATCTCCACTGGGATCTCACCGATCGTCTTCTGCTCCATCGGGAGTGCGTCCAGCCACGCGGCGGGGTGGCTGTTCCCTGAGGAGAACTCGTCCGGCATCTGCTGGTCGGTCAACATGGCGTACAGCACCCGATGTTGGAACAATGCGGCCCGCACGGACGGGTCCAGCTGGTGCTGGCGCTCCAGAAGTGGCATCCCGAGAACCCGCATCTCCTGGATACGCCCCTCGGGCGTGAGCCTCAGGTAGGAATGGGGCAGCAGACCGGGAGCGCTGCTCTGCGCGGTCCGTAGCTCCTGCAGAACCTCTACCTGTTCGATCAGTAGGACAGCGCGCACGTCGCCGTTCTCGAAGCCGATCGGATACATGTGAGGGACGGAATGGCTCGTGGGGGTCATATCCGAAACGATGACGCCCGGGATCCTCGACGTCTATCACCGACACCAGCTGGTCGGGAGGGGCCGCTCTCGATGTGCGCCGGGGCGTGAACAGCAACAGCCTGGAGGGAGAGGACCGGTCTTCAGGACCGGCAGCTCCTGCGGGCGGGAACCGTTGATTCCTCGGCTGCGGGGGAGGGATCTAGAGGCTGGTGAATGAGTTCCGGGACAGCCGGGAGTGCCGATTCGCGGAAGGCTGCACCGGGAACGCCGTCAGCGCTTTCGGCAGTGGACCTGCGCTGGATCCCGGACGACTTCGACAGCGCCGCCCGGCGGGATCTGGGTGTGCCGCCCGGAGTCCCACTGGTCGGTACGGTGTGCCGAATCGACCGTCAGAAGGCGCCGCTGGACTTCGTCCGGATGGCAGCCGCTGGGCGGGCGGACCATCCGGACGTCGCGTTCGTGATGGAGCCCGAACGACCGCACCGTCCGAGCGTCCCGGGTCCGGCGCTGATCCCGCACGGCGTGGTCCGCAACCGAAAGGACCGGCCGGTTCCCGGCCTGGTCTCCCACGCCGCCGGCCCCAGCCCCACGGGGTGGTTCGTGGCAGACGTCTGGGAGTCCGAAGAGGCGTTCCAGAAGTTCGGGGAGAAGCTCGCGCCGCTGATGCAGGCAGCCGGAATGCCCATGGGTGAACCGACCGTCTACCAGGCGTTCGACGTGGTGACCGACTAGCCAGACAGAGGCCTGCCTTGGGGGGTGGATCAGTCCGCGGTGGGGGCCCGGCCGCTCCTGTCCGCGCTCGCCATGGCCTGGCCGATGGATTCCAGGCAGGGCTCGCAGTAGCGCGTGACGGCATCGTGGCCGGGCGATCCCTGGGAGGTGGGCAGACGGCGGCCGCACACGGTCATGTCGGTGGCGCGATCGTCCATGACGTGCCACATGTGTTCCCCGTGGTGGGCGCGGATCTGGTGCATGGGGTGACCTTCCGGAATGCAGCTCGGTGACCGGGCTGCTCGTGCGTGGTTCCAGACAATCACCGCAGGTCGGGCCGTGCCACTGGTTCCCGAGCGCACCGGGGCTGCTGCGGGGCGGCGTGTAGGCCGGACGGGTGGCCCGCCCGCCGCACGGGCAGGTTCGCTGCGGCTCGTCGCGCTGCTGCCCTGCGAGGTGGCCGTGGCTGGTCGCGTACTCGGCGACGCTCAACGAGACGGCATCATGCGCGTCCTGAGCGGTGCGCTGCTGATTCTGCCGTCCGGACGGGGGGACGGCAGGTAAGTTCTGTCCGGCCCGGACCAGCCCGAGGCCTGGGGATCGTCGCAGGGATGGCAGGCGGCCTGGGCGGGCACGCCGGTGGAGGATGGCACGGTGCTCCTCATGGCCGCCTTGAGTGCTTCGGGATCGTTGAGGGTGCCCTGGCCGTCGGGGGGACAGAGCCACTGAATGCCGCGGACATGACGACCAGGCAGGGGAACCACGATCCACGTCCCTGGGCCGGCGAGACGACTGCCGGTGTCCGTCCACCGCCCCATCACGCGCGGAGGGACGAAGAACCCCACCTGATCACTGACGAAGTCGGCCAGGGCCGGACCCGGCTTGCGAGCACCGTGCAGCAGGGCTCCCAGGACCAGCAGGCCCGGCTGGAGGGGGAGCATGAGCACGTCCCAGAGCCGTCCGGCGGGCAGCAACTGCGTCCCCAGTTCGTCCTGCCGCCAATGCCACTCGCACACGCGGGGATCGAATGCTGCCGCCGACAACCACTCCAACGCTGTCCTGCTGCGCGGATTCATGGTGTCCTCCTGTGAAGTCGCCGGGCGGACACATATGTTCAGCGAATGACCGTCTGTCATGTGCCAGGACGTGAATCAATGCTAGAGAACCCGCAAGGGGCAGGAAGGGGTGGCGCGCCCTGGCGAATGGCCGCGTTTCAGGTGCCGAACACTGGCCGGGCGCCGCCTCGGGCACCCTGCCGGACAGCGTGGCCCGGGTGTCGGCCGCCCTGGCGCCTGCGCCTTCCTGGGGCGTACGTCGGCGGGGCAGTGTCAGGTGGGGTCGGTGGCTCGGCGCCCGGTGCCGGTCAGGCGGGCGATCCAGCGTCGGCCCTTGCGGTCGCGTTCGGCGTGCTCGGTGATGGTGAGCAGGCCGCAGGCCTGGAGCGGCTTGAGGGTGGCCAGGTGCAGGCCGCCGATCTGGCGGGCCGCGGTCAGGCCCTGGTCCTCCAGTCGGCGGATCTGCCCGAGGGCGTCCCACTGCCGGTTGCTGAGCATGCCGGGATCGAACTCGCTCGGCTCGTCCTGCTCGGTCACGGTTCCTCCCGATTCAGCATCCAGTGATCGTAGTGTCCTTGCAGCCTCCGGGGACAGCTGCCCTGTCCGTGGTGGACGAGACGCTGATACCTGTGCCCGGCCCCTGTGAGAGCGGCTGCGTCCTGGCGATCAATGCGGACCCGGTGACCATCAAGAACATCGAGGCCCGGGAGGGCTGCTGCGGTACGGCATTCCCTCCTTCAAGATGGAGAAATTCCAGCTGGACCGGCGCCTGGACCAGATGCGCGCCGAGGGGACGGTCTTCCACACCGGCGTCGACGTCGGCACCGGCGTCGACGCCGCCGACCTCTTGGGGCGCCACGACGCCATACTGCTCGCGGTCGGTGCCGCCGGAGGCCGGCGCACGCGGCCTGAGCGTGCCCTACGACCGCTATCGGTACCAGGTGCGAATGGCCTCGGCGCACTGGCGCACATCCGCCGCGCCGTCACGGATCCGCAGGGCCAGGTCGGCCGCCACCTTGGCCTCAGCGGTCACGACCTCTCCCGAGGCGGTGAGGTAGGCAGCCGCCACGACAGCGGCGAACTGCTCGTTCGCGAACTCCAGCGCCGGCACGCGCACCAGCTGGTGCATGAGCGCGGCTGCCCGGTGATGGCTCTCCGCGTACACCGGCACGTCCATCACCGCGTCCGCGTGCCGGGCCACTGCCGCGGCCAGCGTGCCGAAGTCGGTGACGTCCGGGTCCCCGGGCAGAAACTGGTGCGCGAGGTCCAGCAGCCAGCCGCGATCCACATGGAGGATCACGCGACGCTCCGCCCGTCCTTCTCCCGAACCGGGTAGGGACCAAACGCCGCCTCGAAGGCTGGCCCCCAGTCCTGGGAGAAGTGCGCGGCCGCGGTCAGGAACCGGGCCCGCTGCTCGTCCGCGTCCTCGGTCAGGATCCGACGCGCGTACTCGGGCAAGGTCATCCCGGCCGCCGCGGCCCGCTGCTCCAGGCCGACGGCAACCTCGTCGTCAAGACGTACGTTCAGCTGCTTCATGTCCCCAGCGTAGCGAGGTGTACGGAACGCTACAAGCGATCTACGACCCCGCGCGCTCCGACCACGCCAGGGCGTCCATTGCCCAGAGTGACGCATTCGTCACTATCTGATTAGGTTGGGTACGCAACACTGCCCAGCAGCCGAACGCGGTACTGGGCTCCCGGTCCCACCTGAAGAGGAGCCAGCTGATATGCACGCAAGCGTGGGCGACCGCATTTTGGTTCACGGCCGCACGGTCGGTCAGCAGGACCGACAGGCCGAGGTTGTCGAGGTTCTGGGCCCGGACGGAACGCCGCCTTTCAGGGTGCGGTTCGACGACGGCCACGAGACGCTCATGTCGCCTGGCCCCGACACTGTCGTCCGTCACATCGCGGAGGAGGGGCGCTGACTTCCGCTCCCCGCCCTGAAGGGCGGGGAGGACAACCTCGCCCTGGCCCGCGGGGCGTGGGCGTTGGATGCGGCCTACGGTCGCTGCGCCACCGCCTTCCTTCCTGCCGACGCCTTCGGCGCCCGGGAGGCCCAGTGGTAGTCGCTGACCTCGCCGTCGGTGATGTGGACGGTGCCGTGGCTGGCGTCGTCGCCCTTCCACACGGTGTAGCGGCCGACGGGGACAGGGGTGATGACGGCGGCGTAGACGGTGCGGGCGGACAGGTGGCGCGGGCGGACGGCGGCGTGGGTGCGCTGGTGGGGGTGGTCCTCGGGGCTGATGTGGATCTCCAGCCCGTCATCGTCCGCGGTGGCGTGGATGACCAGGGCGCCGGTGCCGGCCCCGATGTCGAGGACGACGCTGCCCTGGTGGGACGGGGCCGGCAGGGGCGGATGCTCGTGTCCGTGGTGGTCCTGGGTGTCCGGACGGGGGTGGGTCATGACCAGCTCCTCTGAGGCTGGTTGGGGCTCCGGCGCCCCTGTGCGGGAGGCACTGCCGCAGTCAGGGGCACCGGAAGCGAGCCGGTTCAGGAGGCGGGGTGGTGGTAGCCGTCGTAGGGGACGCCGAGGTACGGGAAGGTTTCCAGGTAGGGGTTCTCCGGTGCGGTGCTGTCGAGACCGTCGGTGATCTGGCCGGCGGCGCCGTCGGGAGTGAAGGTCTTGTCGACGAGCGGGAAGGTCAGGCCCGCGATGGCACGCAGTTCGACGGTGACGACGTCGTCGAAGACCCGGCGCCCGTTGGGGAAGCCGGCCGCGTCGCCCGCTACCAGGCCCAGGATGTTCGGCTTTCCCGTCGGCGGGACCGCGACGTTGAGGCGCAGCATGTCGGCCTCAATGGTTCCGGTGAAGTTCTGGAAGCCGGAGACGATGCCCTTGGGGATGCCGGTGAGCAGGATCGCGAGCAGGTCCGCACGCGGCTTGCCGGACTTGTCCAGCGCCTCCAGGTTCGGGAACACCCCCGGGTAGAGCACCGGGAGTAGCCCGGCGAGTTCCGGCTTGGCGACGTAGCCGGCGAACCTCTTGTCGTCCGCCGGGGGCACGGCGTTCCACTCGTCCTTGCGGGCCATCGGCACGATGACCTCGTTGAAGAGCGGGTTCCCCAGCCGGGAGACCTGAACGAACGGACCGGACTGGGCATCCATTCCGCGGCCATGCTCGATGACGCGCGCGGCGCGGCGGCTCGCGGAGGTCCACACACCGATGACGGCGCGTGGGTCGTCCACGTCTGTGCCGCTCCAGCGGCCGCGGGTCAGCTCGTGGATCGGGACCTGCAGGGCGAGGCTGTGGACGTTCAGCTCCTCGGTGGAGTCCACTCCGGGAGCGCTCTGGAAGTGCATCGCCTTCGCGAACACCTGGAGTTCCTGGAACGGTCGCAGGTTGCCGAGGTCGAAGATCGAGCCGAGGTCGACGTAGAAGCCCTCGGCGCGCTGTCCGGCGAACACCTTCCGCTCCTCGCCCAGGCTGTGCACGGCCGCCTTGGCGAGGGAGGGGTAGTCGGGGGTGGACAGCGGGCCGATGTTGCACGGCGGACAGGTCAGGTCCCTGCCGAGGACCGTCGTGCGCCCGCCCGCCTCGACACGGGTGACCGTGTAGGTCTGGAAGCGATTCCAGTTCGGCGAGTTCAGGGAGGTGATCGGGCCGGTGTTGTACAGGAACGTGTTGTGATTTCGAAGGTGGGTGGTGAAGCGGAACTGGTAGGTGATGTCCGCCCGGCCGTCTCCGTCGTTGTCGATGTGGATCTCGTAGAGCACGTCGTCGCCGAACTCGTAGAAGTTCGGGCCGCCCGCGGGACTCTGGAGCGGGATGTAGTTGGCGATCAGTGTGACGGTGTCGCAGGCGTCGGGGCTGACGAACGCGTAGAGGTCGGTGCTGTCGGCGACCGGGTCCTTGGCGATCTCGGGGGCTTCACGGTGGGAGGACAAGACGAACCTCACAGATGGGGGCAGGGACAGGTACGGTCCGGCCGGGGCCGTGCGGAATGCGGGCCCCGGCCGGGGATTCAGGTGGAGAACCCGGGAGTCAGCGGGCCGCGCGCAGGAGCTCGGCGACGAGCTTGCGGTCGCGGACGCGGTGGTGGCGGTGGCCTTGGAAGATGTCGAGCTCGCCGGTGCGGACGTCGACGACGCGAACCATCAACGGCTCGTCCGAGATCTTCGGCTTCGTGTGCTCGGGCGCCCTGGTCGTGTCGCCGGCCGCCGCGGCGGTACCGGCCAGGCCGGTGCTCAGGGCGAACCCCGCGGCGACGGTCGCGGTGCCGGCTACTGCGGCGTGCTTGATCAGGCCGCGACGTGACATGGGTGATGCTGCATCAGGTTCGGTGGGGTCGAGGGTTTCGGGCATGGGCAGTCCTCCGAAGTGGCGCGAGGTGGGGATGCCGCGATCGTCGGGCTCCGTGCCGACCCGTCGGCACAAAAGCCAACCGACCCCCGTAGGAGAGGGCAGGCCGGAGTGAGCGGGGAGAAGGTTCCCGACGAGACGGCGACGGTCGCTCGCAGTCAAGCCCCGACTGTTACATTCAGTCAAGTACCGCTCACGTGGGGCAACCTCGCCAAGGTTGTGGGAGCGCGGTGAAACCGCAGCTCACGGCTGCACGTCGCGACTGAAAGGGTGAACCTGGCAGCGCGCTCACGCGTCGACACATCCTCGGCGTGAGCCGAGCCGGACCGGCTGATGAGGCTCCTTGAATCTCCCCGCCCGACGCTCGGCGGTGGGACAGACCCGCTCTCCGAGATTCCCCACCCACGATCCCCTGGCCTGGGCTCCGACCGGCCCTGAGACCCCGTGGACGTGATGGTCGACGACAGCGCGGGCGCGGAATCCCTGGGCTTGGCCTACGCCGGTTCCCGCTCGTGCCACCGGAGTACGCGCATCGCCCGCACGGTGTTCCACCGGCTCGGCTTTCCTGCACCGTCGTCGATCGCGAATGTGCCTTCCCGCAGGGCCGAATCGCGATCGAGCATCTGACGATCACTACGCGTGCACGTACGCCGACGAGTGCACCGCGCCTGCTCGTCACTGCCTCTGGGCGACGATGCAGACCGCAGACGGGCGCAGTTTCTGCCAGAGATTGTCCGCGTGGTACCGGTAGTTCCAGGCGGTGCTCACCGCCAGGGCACGGTCGACGGCAGCGCCCCACCTCGTTCCGTACAGGTTGCGCCGGAGTACTCGGCCGATCCTGGGCGTCAGCGTCGCTGCGCAGAACACACTTGACTGGATCGAGAAACCTGCGTCGCGCACTGCCGCTTCGAGCAGCCGCCGCGGGATCCCGCGCTCCCTTTTCGTCAGTCCCGGGTGCTGTCGCGAGCGCCAGTCACCCATGGAGATGACCGGTTCCCGGATGACGACCCATCCGCCCGGGGCGACCACCCGCCCCATCTCCTGGACCACCTTGGTGACGTTGGGGATGTGGTGGAGCACTCCGAGACACACGGCCAGCTCGAAGGTGTCCGTCTCGAAGGGCATGTCGCCCGCCGGCGAGGGGTCGACGTAGCGCAGCGGGACGCTTCGCAGGTCCGTCGAGCGCAGTCTCGATGACGGTTCCAGGATCGTGATCTTGTCGATTCGCTCGAGGAGCGGGAGGAACTCGCCGCCGAAGGCGCTGCCCACGCCCAGGGCGTGGGCGAAGCGACGACCCGGGAGATGGCGGTAGCCGGATTGCAGGTTCAGTCCGTGGTAGCCATAGGCCTCCGCGCAGGAGGATGCGGATCCCAGGTCTGCGTACGCTTCGCGTTCGTCGGCGAACCACTCCTCGATCTGCTGCGGAGTGAAATCGTCTCCCCAGAGTGCATCCCCGGACAGATAGCGTGCGGCAAAGGTGTCCATAGCGGTCATATCGCGCACCCTAGCCAGCCGTCGTCTGTCCGTCTGACTGACGCACTCTGCCGCCACCTCGTTCTCACCCTTACGATCCACCGCGAATGAGCACGGCTGCCCGAGCGGACCAGGGTCGAGGAGCCCGAGGAGTGTGCGGCGAACGTCGCCAGGACCGATGCGGCGAACCCCCCTGCCCAGGCACCTGCAGAGCACCCGCATCGCCGTAGCTGAGGGGCCCCGGGTCCGCGAGAACCACCCGGAGTTCCGCACGGAGTCAGCGGCCCCCGCCCGGCGTGCTGTTGCGGGGTTCAGGGCATTTCAGGCATCGTCATGAAGGCCAGCTCGAACTCCTCCACGCTGCGCAGGGTGAAGCGTGCCTTGGTGATGGCTTCGCCGCGGACCGCCGCCTGGGCGGCTCGGGATGCGGCCAGGGCGGTGTGGTCGGTGTAGAGCACGCCCACGGTTGCCCGACCTCTCGCGCGGTCGATGAACAGCGACGTCCCCTCGAACCCGGGGATGGCCTGGAACTTGGGTACGACCATGTTCTTGAACGTCTCCACCAGCAGGTCGCCGTCGGACGGTTCGAACTCCAGCCGGCCCATCCGGAAGCCCGCGCCGGCCGCGAGCGGTCGCGACGGGCGGGTGAAGACGGCCGCCTCCCAGTTCTCGGTGGCCAACGTGGTCACGTACGGGGCGAGCATGGCTGTGCGTTGCCCGCGCAGGTGCGCGTCACTGGCGTCCCGGGACTGCTCGTCCTGCCACCACGTGCCCACGGCCACTTTCCCCAGCTCGCGGTCGACGAAGACCCCGAGACCGCGGAAGCCCGGCTGGTCGGCGAGCAGTTTGTGGCCGGCGGTGCTGAGCACCTCGACGGCCCCGTCCACCTTTGCGGGGTCACCGGTTGCGTAGAGCGTGCGTGTGTACATGGCACCCTTTCCTGCGATCGGGCGGGTCCCGGACGGGCCCCGCGACCTGTACCCCATGCGATGGCCCAGGCCAAGCGCAGGCAAGGCGGTCGGGGCGTTCGGGTGACGCTCGGTGCCGACTGCGCACGGCCTCAGCCGGCCACCACCCGCATCCGCACCCTGGCCGAACCCACTGAGCGCACCACCACTCTCGTCCAGACCGCCCGCCAGGCTCGGGCTTCAGCGTGTCCAGGTCATCGCGCGGGCCCTGCACGCCGACGATCAGCGCCGTAACGACACGGTGGTCCGGCAACTGCTCTTCGACCCGATCGACGATCGGGGTCGCCGCCTGGAGACCGTCACCGACCAGGTCCGCGGCCGCTTCGCATCCGCGCGGCTGTACCCAGCCTCACAGCCCCACACGGCGTAGGACGCCAAGCTTTCCCAAAAGGTTTATGTGCGCTGTGAGTTGAGACGATCGCCCTGGTCGGCCCGATGGGCTGTCCGGGGGAAGGTCCTTGCTACCGGGTGGTCCTGACGCCAGTCTGGCTCGTGCGCCTGTGTCCGAAAGCCGGGCGCACCGGCCGGTAACTGTCTGCCGGCACGGCCGGGGGCTCCTGTTCTGTGGCAGGGGCCCCTAACGGCCGCCGGGGATCGAGCAGCTGTCGGCGACCGCGGCACACCGGTCTCCGGCTCGGGGTCGGTCGGGTCGAGCCGGATCCGCACACCGAGCCGATTCACCGGCACCGGGCAACCGGCGTAGCCAACCGCGGCTGGCCGGCTCCAGGAAGGCCAGGAGGCGACCTCGGCATCGCGCAGGGCCAGATGGGCCCGCAGGCCGGGAGCATCACCGAATTCCGGATTCACGCTTCCGGCGCAGGTGAACGCCGGGTTCGTCACCTTCGCCACGACCACCGCGGACCCGACGGGCCACGCCCTGCAGGGCTTCCGGCTGAACGCCGGCGTGACCCAGGCCAAGGCGCTCCAGGACCTGAAGCAGGCCACCTCCACCACACCGTCGGTCTCGGCCGCCGGGATCACCGCCGCCACGAAGGACATCACGGCCGTCGGCGGCGCCACGGTGGACCCGGCCACCCCGGTCCAGGTCACCATCCCGCTCACCGCAGGCACCTACTACTTCCTGGACTTCAACCAGCTGTTCACTCCGGGCCACCAGGTGACCCTGCAGACCATGCAGGTGACCGGGGCCTTCGACAGCGACACTCCGGCCCACGACCAGGAGATCGTCCAGACCACGGTCAACGGCCGGCCCCGCTTCACCGCCCCGGGGACGACAAGACCGGCGTCCCGCACGCGTTCCTGGGCATGCACCAGGTCGTCGCACTCTCCGCAGTCAACGGACCGGTGGGCGCGGGTCGCGGTGGCGGCGTCAGGGCCGGCGACACGCGGGAGCTCGCCCTCGGAGCCGGACTCACCGCTGCAGCCCTGCTCGCCGGCTTGGCCCTCCTGCGCCGTCGGGCAGCCGCCAAGGCGTGACCGCTCGCGCCCGCCGAACGAAGGCGTGGCCCGCCCCGCCCGTCACGACGAGGAGCGAGCGGGGCCGGGCCGCTCCGCTCGGGAGGCGCGCCGCGCGGTGCGGGTGAATCAGCCGGGTGGCGTTGACGGCGGCCGCCAGGTAGCCCAGGAACCGCAAGAAAGACGCCAGACCAATCGTTCAACTCACGAGCGAGTCGTTTACGAGAAGTATTCACCAGGTATACCATGTGCCCATGGCTGATACGACGATCAAGGTCTCGACGGAAACGAGGGACCGCCTGGCGACGCTGGCATCCCAGAACGGCACCAGCATCGGGCAACTGGTCGCCCGGCTGTCCCACCAGCAGTTCACGGCTGAGGAAATCGCCGGGCGGGTTGCGCGGACCCGACAGGTCCTGCGCGAATCGTTCGGCATGACACTCACCGACGAGGAACTCGACACCGGCCCGAACATCCTCAACCGGGTCTACGAGATCGCCGCACAGGACGCCCGGGCCAAGCTCAAGCGGCCCGGACACGCCGCGTGATCATCCTGGACACCAGCGCCGTGACCGCCTTCGCCACCGGACACCGCAAAATGCACCGCCTGGTCAGCAACGCCGCAGCCTCCCCTTTCGAGCACCTGCTCGTGCCCGCCCTGTGCCTGATGGCCGCCGAGGTCGCGGACGAAGGCGCCGCAGGCCGCATCCTGGCCCTGCCCGTCGTGGAGATCGAACCCCTGGACGCCGCCCAGGCCACCACGGTCGGCACGATGATCCGCGACGGCTACGGCAGCCCGGAAACCTGCCACGCCATCGCCGCATGCCTGCCGACACCACTGCGCCCGACCCAGCAGCTGATCCTGACCGACCGCCAGGAGGACTATCCTCCCGGCATCGTCACCGTCAGCATCAACGACCCGCGCCTCAACGGCTGACGTACACCCCCGCCGACCCCGCTGCACCTGGAACGCCACGGCCTACACGCTGGTCGACGTCAACCCGTGGTCCCTGGCGTGGCCCCTTCCGTCGTCGCTTCCGCTGCCCCTTCCAGACCGCCCCCTGAACCGTGCCGTATCAGCCCAGTTCAGAGGGACCCACAGGCCGAGGGCAGCCACAGGACTATTCGTTGTGGAGCACGGCGGCGATTGTCAGGCGGGCCGCCGACCGTGCGGGGATCAGCGCGCCGAGGACGGCGATGGCGACCCCGGCCAGGGCGAGGGCGGCCAACTGCGGCGGGTGCCAGACGTCCTTCATGGACTCGGTGAATTCGATGACTCCGACGTGGTCCACGATCAGTCGGTGCACGAGGATACCCAGGGGAATGCCGGCCAAGCCGCTGACCAGCCCGAGCCCGGCAGCGGAGGTCACCGTCATCGCGATCACCTGGCGCGGCGTCATCCCGATCGACTTGAGCATGCCCAGGTCGCGTCGGCGCTCGCGGGTGTTCAGCAGGACAGTGTTGAAGACTCCCAGGGCGGCGACAATGGTCAGGAGCAGTGTGAACGCGGACGAGAAGCTGACGACGGCGACGGTCGGGCCGATCGGGAAACTGGCCGACGCGGCGTACAGGCCCGGGTCCGCGGCCCGGATCGCGTGAAGGACGGTCTGGGTGTCGGTGCCTGGGGCGAGTTGGAGGGTGTAGGCGTTCGCTCGGCGGTCGGGGGCGAGATCGGCCAGGGTTGGCCAGGAGGCGTTCAGGCCCCGGGCGTCCCCGTCGACGGTCTGGCCGACGATGGTCATGGCGGCGCTCCGCCCGTTCAGCTGGAGGGTGAGCCGGTCGCCGATCGCCAGCCCGTGCTGCGCCAGGAACTGCGGTCCGACCACCGCCTGCCCCGGACCGTCCAGCCAGTGGCCCTTGACCATCTGGTAGGACGCGGCGGGTGGGTCGCCACGGAAGAAGAACGCGGTGGTGGGCTGCGTGTAGCCGATCACGTGCACCACCAAGGACGCATTGGCGGCGAACTGCCGCACGCCCGGGAGGGAGCGCAGTACCGCCTCGTCCTGGGCGTCGCTCAGCGTTGGCAGGGCTTGGCCGGCTGCGGTCGATCCCGTCTGGATGTCGATCTGTGGGGTGCCCGGTCCCGCGTCGGTATAGGCGACCATGGTGCTGCTCAGGCCGGTCGTCAGGGTCACCGTGGCGACGCCGAGGACGATCGCGGCTGCGGTCATCAGGGTGCGGGCGGGGCGGGCGAACGGCTGACCCAGGCCCAGGGTGACCGGGCGTGGAAGACGGGTGCCGCCGAGCCGGCGCTGGATGCGCAGTCCGCGCCCGGCTCGCGGTGCGCTGCCCGCGGTGATGGCTCGGGCTGCCGGCAGCCGGTGCGCGCGCAGCGCGGGGATCAGCGCGGCGAGGGCGACGATGAGGGGCATGCCGAGGAGGCAGACGGCGGGGACCCAGGCGGCGATCGCGGGGGTGGCGCCGCCGGTCTGGACGCCGTGGAAGACGATTCCCAGCATGGGTTGTGCGAGCGCGGTGCCGAGCAGGGTGCCCAGGACGGAGCCGGCGATCGCAGGTACCGAGACCATCCCGAGGTACACGGCGACCACCTGGTTGGGCGTGAAGCCCACGGCCTTGAGGACGCCGATGTGCCGGTAGCCGGAGACGACCGCGCCGCTGACCACGTTCGCGACGATCAGGACGGAGACCAGCAGGCTGAGGACGCCGAAGAGCGTCATGAAGGGCAGGTAGGAGTCGGCCAGGGCGGAGAAGGCCTGCTTGAGGGTGAGGTAGGACTGCGAGGCCTTCAGCGCGCCCGCGGGTAGTCCGGCGGTGACCTGGTTCAGGCCGGCGCGCAGCTGTGTTTCCGTCCCGGAGGTGGTGAAGCGGTAGAGCATCTGGGCGGAGGTCGGGTGCAGCGCAGCGATCTGCCTGGGCGTTACCCAGGCGTCGGCGGACCTGCTGACGCTGCTGGCGAGTCCGACCACCTTCAGTGGCGGGGCGCCGTCGGCCTGGAGTGTGCTGCCCAGAGGGCAGTGTCCCGCCTGGCCGCAGGTCTTGCCGCCGCCCATGCCCAGGACGACCTCACCGGGGGCGGTGGCCCAGCGCCCCGCCTGGAGCGTGAGGTCGTCCACCGGGCCGGAGGGTGTGGACCGGCCCACCACGGTGAGGGCCCCGGGTGGGCTGCCGAGGAAATCCTTGGAGAAGGTGAGCACGGCTTGGTCGAACGGCCCCGCCGCGGCCTGCACCCCCGGGCGCTGTGCCGTCAGGGACAGCTGCTCGTCGGAGGCCTTCGTGGTGTCGAAAGTGGCCACGACGTGGGCGCCGCGCTGCTGGGAGTACGCCCGGTCGAAGGGGGTGGACGCGGCGTCGAGCACGCCCAGCGCGCACAGGATCGCCGTGGTGGAGCACATGACGGCCAGTCCGATGACGATCGTCTGGAGCCGGCGGCGTTTCACGGCCCCGCGCGAGGCCCGCCACACCGCGCTCACGCGGTCCGCTCCAGGCTGCTCTCGCGGGCCACCCGGCCGTCGGCAACCTCGATCAGGCGATTGGCGCACCGGGTGGCCAGCTTCGGGTCGTGGGTGACCATCAGGAGCGTCTGGCCGATCTGGTTGAGGTCGATCAGCAGATCCATCACCTGCTCGCCCGAGCGGCTGTCCAGGGCGCCGGTCGGCTCGTCGGCCAGCAGCAGCGCGGGACGGTTCATCAGCGCCCTGGCCACGGCGACGCGTTGCCGCTCGCCGCCGCTGAGCGCCGCTGGGTACATGTCCTTTTGATCGGCGATGCCGAGTTCGTCGAGCAGCTCCAGCGCGCGCCGGCGCGCCTGCTTGGCGGAGGTTCCGGTCAGCTGTGCGGCCAGCGCGACGTTGTCCAGCGCGGGCAGGTCGTCGATGAGGTTGAAGAACTGGAAGATCATGCCGACGTGGTGCCGCCGGAACAACGCCAGCCCGGTCTCGTTCAGCTTCCCCAGGTCCTGGCCCCGCACCTCGATCGTGCCCGATGACGGGCGGTCCAGACCCGCGACCATGTTCAACAGCGTCGACTTACCGCAGCCGGAGGGCCCCATCACCGCCACCGCCTCCCCGGCGCGGATCTCCAGCGACACTCCGTCCAGGGCCATCGCCTCGCCGCCGTACTCCTTGCGCACACCGTCCAGGCGCACGACGACCTGTGGCGAACCGCCATCATCAATAGTCATGGCACGAACCTAGAAGCGGGCGCGTGCTCGGGCGTCACCCCACGGATGTAACCGGCCGGGCACGTCATGCCGTGGATGTACGGGGCTGGACCTTGAGCATGATGCGGAACGGGCCGCAGGCTGCAAGGGTGAGACGGATGTGGGGTTCAGGCGTCGGTTGGCTGGTGGTCGCGCTGGTAGCGGCGTGCGCTGCCGCTGTCTGCTCGGGCGCTGCGCTGATCCGGACGCGGCGGCTGCACCTCAGGGCCATGGACCAGCGGGGATGGCTGCTTGAGCGCGAGCGCGCGAGTGCGGCGCGCACCGCCGTCGACGCCGAGCGGGCCAGGATCGCGGCGGAGCTCCACGACATCGTCAGCCACAACGTGAGCCTCATGGTCGTCCAAGCCGGGGCCGCGCGCGAGGTGCTGACCACCATGCCTGACGAGGCCGCGGCCGCGATGAGTGCCGTCGAGTCCGCCGGGCGCAGCACCATGACCGAGTTGCGGCACCTCCTCGGGCTGCTCGCACCCGCACCGAACGGCGACGACGAGCCGTACGCTGCCGGCCTGTCCCCGCAGCCCAGCCTCAGCCGGCTCAGCGCCCTGATCGACAAGATCTCCTTCGCCGGCCTGCCCGTCGACGTCCTTGTCTCGGGGGAGCCACGCCCTCTACCGACCGGAGTCGAGGTCACTGCCTACAGGATCATCCAGGAAGCCCTGACCAACGCACTCAAGCACGGGGACGGGACGAAGGCCGAGGTGAAGGTGCGCTACGCGGACCACTACATTCGCGTCGAGGTCCTGAACGGCGGACCCAGTGCGCTGACGGACCACGGCTCCACACCCCAGGGGCGCCCGACCAAGGAGCAGGCCGACGGAACAGGACGAGGGCTGCTCGGCCTCCGGGAGCGGGTCGCCGTCTACGGCGGCGACCTCGACGCCCGCCGCCGACTCGGCGGCGGCTACCGGGTCCGCGCCCGGATACCACTGGACCGGCCATGACGACTCGTACCGAACCCGCCCCCCGCGTCGTAATCGCCGACGACCAGGAACTGGTCCGCACCGGCTTCCGCCTCATTCTGACCGCCCGCGGGATCGACGTGGTCGGCGAGGCCGCCGACGGCCTTGAGGCGGTGGCCGCAGTGCGCAGGCTGCGCCCTGACGTCGTGCTCATGGACATCCGCATGCCCGGCATGGACGGTCTGGAGGCCGCCCGGCAGGTACTGGCGCAGAGCCCGGACTGCCGAGTGATCATGCTGACCACGTTCGATCTCGACCACTACGTCTATGCCGCCCTCGCCGCGGGCGCCAGCGGCTTCCTGCTCAAGGACGTCACCTCCGCGCACTTGGCCGCCGCCGTACGCCTGGTCAACACCGGCGACGCACTGCTCGCGCCCTCGATCACCCGCCGCCTCGTGGAGCGCTTCGCCTCCGGCGCCCCCAAGCCCGCGCCGGACCTCAACACCCCGGCCACCCACCGTGATCTCGCCCCGCTCACCCCCCGCGAATACGAGGTCCTCACCCTCATGGGCCGAGGCCTGTCCAACGCCGAACTGGCACAGTTCCTGACACTCAGCGAGGCCACGGTGAAAACCCACGTGGCTCGGATCTTCACCAAACTCTCCCTGCGCGACCGCGCCCAAGCCGTCGTCATCGCCTACGAAACAGGACTGGTCACCCCCGGCGAGGATCCCGAAACCGCCGCACCAGGCACATAGCGGGGTCTGTACGGTGAAGGGCTCTGTCCCGCAATCGGTGGTAGCTATGAGTCATGGCGTGCGGGCCTGGGGCATGGATGACGTCAACTCGATTGTCGGTGTGGTGTTTTCGGGTCTGTCTGCTTTGATGGTCGAGAGTGTGGCCGACGAGGGTGAGCTGATTCGGGTGGTGGCCCGCACGCGGGATGATCCGGTTCCGTGTCCGGTGCGGGACTCCGACCGGGCGGGTGCACGGGTTCCACGGCCGGACGGTGGCCGACGTGGCGGTGGACGGCAGACGTGTGGTGGTGTCGGTCCGTGTGCGGCCGGCTTCCAGGTGAACGCCCAGGGCGGGCGGCACGCGCCCACCTACGGAGGCTTTCCGGACTGCGCGAACCTGGGCTACGTCGTTGAGAACAGCCTCTACCATCCGGGCGACTCGCTGCACCTGCCCGACCGGCCGGTGGAGACCCTGCGGTCCCCCTGCAGGCGTCATGAATGCGGACGGACGAGGCAATCGACTTCGTGCGCTCCGTCCAACCCGGGAGTTCTCGACTCCACAGGTCACACGCGCCAGCAGGGCCGACGCCCGGGCAGGGGCCGCTCCCGCGGCCGGGAACAGCATCGACACCGCTCAAGGGACCTTGCCGGTCCATGCTGCGGAGGCGGTCACCGGAGCGAGGCGGTTCGGCTTCCTACACCACTTCGGATCGCGTCCCTTGGTGTGGTGTAGCCGATCAGTCAGCGGTGGTGTTGGGTAGTGCGGGGGCGCCCTTGGGGAGTTCGGTGGGGTAGAGCTCTT